>DATKWA010000066.1:0-15840 GCA_035529815.1 Occallatibacter sp.
ACCCTTCGCCGCTGCCGCTGATTGTGATTGACGAACCAACCATCGCCATCCAGTTCAGCGTGAATAATTCGCCGTTTGCAGGACGCGAAGGCCAGTACGTTACGAGCCGCAATCTGAGAGAGCGTCTTGAGAAAGAACTGCTTACAAACGTCAGCATTCGAGTGGAAGACACCGGATCCCCTGATAGTTTCAAGGTACTTGGCCGCGGCGAACTGCAGCTTGCAATCCTCATTGAGATGATGCGCCGCGAGGGCTTTGAACTGATGGTTGGACGTCCAGAGATCGTAACCAAAATGGTAGACGGCGTGCGTATGGAGCCCGTCGAGCACCTGACCATCGACGTGCCTGAGATTCATACCGGCGTCGTGATTGAAAAGCTTGGACCGCGCAAAGGCGAGATGACCAAGATGCACAACCACGGCTCCGGGCGCGTGCGTATGGAGTTTCGTGTGCCCAGCCGCGGCCTTATCGGCCTGCGCAGCGAAATGCTCACAGAAACGCGCGGGACGATCGTCATGAACACCCTGTTCGATGGGTACATGCCCTACCAGGGCGAGATCCCCCAGCGGCCCACCGGCGCGCTGATCTCCGATCGCCAGGGAGTGACAACCACTTATTCGCTGAACAGCCTCCAGGAGCGTGGAATTCTGTTTGTTGGCGCGGGCGTTGAGGTTTATGAAGGCATGATCGTCGGCGAGCACTCGCGCGACAACGACCTCGACGTAAACGTGGTCCGCGAAAAGAAGATGACCAACATGCGCGCGTCAAGCGCCGACGAGGCCATCCGCCTGGTGCCGGTGAGAGCCCTCAATCTGGAGCAGGCCATCGAATTCATCGCCGAAGATGAGATGGTCGAGGTCACGCCCAAGTCTCTGCGCCTGCGCAAGAAGATCCTGCAGGAGAACCGCCGGCCTAAGCGCTGGGAAAAGGCTGGGCAGGCGAGCTAAAGAAGCCGCTTGGCCTCTAATACTCGTTCCAGTGCCTCTTCGGCAGTCGCCCCAATCGCCGATAGGTGTCCCATTTTCCTGCCAGCTCGCGGCGTGTGCTTCTCGTAGAGATGTAGTCGCACGCTGGGAACGGTTAGGGCTGCGGCAAAATCCGGAGCGCCGTCGAGCCACACATCGCCGAGCAGGTTCACAATTGCGGCTGGAGTAATCAGCGCAGTCGAACCCAGCGGAAGATTGCACGCGGCGCGCACGGCCTGCTCGAACTGACTTGTAACGCACCCGCGCTCGCTCTGGTGATAGCTGTTGTGCGGGCGCGGCGCAAGTTCGTTCACCAGCAACTGGCCTTGGCGCGTGACAAACATCTCTACGCAGAGCATGCCTTCCAGACCCAATTTTTCAATGATGGCTCCCGCCAGCCCCTCGGCGTGCGCTTCAAGCGCCGGAGGCACGCCTGCCGGCAAAACACTCCAGTCCAGAATTTGATTTTCGTGATGATTGCGCGCGGCTGGATAGCATCGTACTTCTCCCGAAGGATTGCGCGCAGCCATCACGCTGATTTCGCACTCTAGGTCGAGGGCCTGCTCGGCCACTGCGGCATGTCCGCCAATGCTCTGCCACGCAGCGGAAATCGCCTCTTCGGTCGCTGGCGTATCTAGACCGATGCGAGCCTGCCCACGGCCGTCGTAGCCGCCGCGCCCAACCTTCAAGAAGACCCGTCTACCAAGCGCAGGAACCGCATCTTGAAGTTCCGCCTCGCTGAGCACCACACGGAATGCTCCAACTGGAAAGCCTGCATCGGCGAGCCATGTCTTCTGCAGCGTCTTGTCTTGAATAATGCGGATGGGTTCGACACCGGGCCGCAGCGGCGCAATCCGTGCCACCTCCGCGAGAGCGTCCACTCCAATCTGCTCGATCTCAAGGGTGACGGCATCCGCGCCGGTAGCAAGCCGGCGTGCCGCTGGAACGTCATCCCAGCGACCCACGATGGTCTCATCCGCGACGAAGCTCGCCGGGCAAGCCGGTTCGGGGTCCATCACACGCACGCGATAGCCCATAGTCCGCGCGGCCATCGCCGTCATGCGTCCCAGTTGCCCCCCGCCCAGAATCGCCAAAAGCCCGCCCGGCATTACGATCGATAGCTTCTCTCGTTGACTTGATTCGGAGATGTCGCTCACCCTGGAAGCTCCTGCTCCAGATTCTGCTCGAGTACTTCCTTCGTGCGCCCTGCACGCCAGGCGGCCAGCCGTTCATAGAGCGCCGGGTCGTTCGCGGCCAGAATTTCCGCGGCAAGCAGCGCGGCATTGGCTGCGCCAGGCTTGCCGATGGCCAGCGTCCCGACGGGAACGCCCTTCGGCATCTGTACTATCGACAGCAGTGAATCCATGCCGTTCAGTTGCGTCGCTACCACCGGAACTCCCAGCACAGGGACAAGCGTCTTGGCCGCCAACATTCCCGGCAGATGCGCCGCGCCGCCGGCTCCGGCAATGATGACTCGCAACCCACGCATCCGGGCCGTCTCTGCATATTCAAATAATCGATCCGGAGTACGATGCGCACTTACGATGCGCGTTTCATGCGGAATTTCGAGCGCGCACAGAATCTCCACGGCCGCCGAAAGCGTCTCGTAATCGCTTCGGCTGCCCATCACCACGCCCACCAGTGGATGTTCGCTCATATGCCTGATTATACGAGTCCGCGGAAAGCGCACCAGATATCAAAATGCACTTCCTGTATTTCTGGACGATCGCAATCCGGCGTCAGTGTCGGCGCCAAGCCTCGAAGGCCACTTCCATGACTGCAAACACCACGCTCGCGGCAGCCAGAAACCCCTTGGCCCGCTGCCAGTTCTGCTCGTGACGCTCGAGACGCCGCTCCAGTTCCGCAATCCGCCCGCCGTTGCCATCGCCCATCAGACCGGTCATCTGCGTCTTCAGCACGCTCAGATCGCTAAGCACCCGAGCTTCAAATTCATTCATCATTCGCATCCGCCGGACTCCATCTGATGATTCGCTTCTCAAAAGTTCGCCCTTCACGAGCCCAATGGCAGATTAATAAATAATGCCGTTGAGAATTCCGAGTAATTAGGCGGTGTCGCGCCGTCATACATCCGGACATAGAATCGGTCGGTCGCGGTCTCGCGCGAGAATGTCATATTCGGCAAGCTCGCGCGCGCAACCAACCCGGGATCTTCACCCGCCATGAACGCGAAGTCCCGCCGTCGTATTTCAAATCCTCCGCCTGTCGGAGGCGTTACGCCGGTGTAGACCGCCACCGTACTCCCGTTCAGCGTAGTCACACTGAGACTGGTCAAATTGGCGAGAACGGTGGGAGCCACCGGTGCTGGCAGCCACGTATCCACAGGAACCGTCGCGCTCGTCTTAATCGCCAGATCGTCGGCCCAGTCATTCGCAAAGGTAACGGCATACTCCACTAAGTCCGGATAAGTGGCCTCGTAGCTCAGCTTCACGGCACGAACCACAACTTGCGCATTCAAGGTGGTCGAGGGCGCATTGAGAAGCAACGCATCGCCCGGCCACACGTCGGACGCGAAACTGCTTCTACTTCCTTTGTAGATACCGCTCCATAAGGCACTGACTCCCGCCGCCGCCTCCTCGATTGCCTGCGCCGCATTCCTACAGTCAGCCGAGCAGCGCGCAGGGGGATCGGTCACTGACCCAATCCATGCGGATACAACAGGTGACCCGGCTTGAGTAAGGGCTTGCTGGCTAGCTGTATTGACCGCGCGCCCCACGGCCCTGCCAATTGTGCGGTAATTTACCGCAATCTGCTCTCCAGCAATAGGCGCATATCCTGTGTAAAACACAACCTTGCCTGTGCGATCCAGTTGGCACTCGCCCGCCTCTACTATGCTGCCAAGCCGGCGTGTATATGCGCCGCCGCTGGGGGGTGTACTCACCACCCAGCCTGAACCGAGATTCTTCAGAGTCAATGCGCGCATGGATCCAACTATATTGAGGCTGCTCACCGCCACCACGTCGCACCAGCCGGGCAAATTCGCAAGCGCACCGTCATAGACAGTAACTGGCATCGCACCGACTCCGTTAGCAAACTCCTGAACCTCAAGTTGCAACTTACCTGGACTAAGATTCCACTCGCCACCCGTCGAAATTGCGCCGCTGTCACCGAAGGAGCGGTAGATTGCGTGTCCCCGTACACATTCCGGACTGTGTATCCTCACCCTGAGCGTATATTGGTTTGCAGGGTTTACAGCAAATGTGGTTCCGGCCGGCGTTCCCTGAATCAACGGCTGCAGAGTTACAGTGCCTGGTCCCTGCTGAGCGGTAACCTGAAAGCCAGCCACACAATCAACTGTTTGCTCTCCCCCGTTAAAGAATCCCGCAAGAATTCCGGTGCTGCCTGCAGAGAGAACTACGCCTTCAGCCTCCAACAGTAAGGTTCCAGCTATCTCCACCGAATCAAGCCAACTCAGCACGGTCTGCCCATCCAGCCCATTGCCGCCCGTCATTGCCAGTCCGCCCGCACCCAGCGAGAGATAGCCATCACCGCCACTGTTGCCCCACACCTGCTCATTGATTTGCGGCTCATTGAATAGCTCATTAATAATGAGCGACTTCGAGGTCGGCGGAAAGTAGGCGTCCGCAGCCAGATAGAACTGGGTGGTAATTCCATCGCCCAGGAAGTACTCAGTCACGTAGGCAACCGGCTCGCGTTCGCCGCAAACAGTAACATCGTTCGCCAGCGCCCGTTTCACGCTCGCCGTAAACGCCAGGTTCGCTAGGCTAAGGCTGCCGTCGGTTTCATTCAATGGATGGACCGTGGTCTGCACAGATGAGAGCGTCAATAATCCATTCAGAGCGCGATAGGCAGCGCGCGCAACGCTCGCCAACTGCCCTGCGCTCTTGCTGAACGGCGCTCCGGGATCGGGGACAAAGTTGCTTACGGCCGCGCTCAACGAGAGCCCTTGAGTCGAGAGAGCCGTCGACCCGTTATGAGTCACGAGCGAAGTCATTAGCCCTCCGGCAGTTTCTCCTGCCGCTCCGGTGCTGGGCGGCATCAGTACTTGATCCAGAAGCAACTCATCGCTCAATGCTTGAAGAGCCGTCCTGTAGTGCGGACCTTCGATCCCAAACCCGGCATACTCCGGCAGTGGACTGGCCGCGAGATAACCCGTGAAGTATGGCGTGCCGTCATCCCCGGTAACCGCCACGTGCTGGTTGCGCGAGGGCGTCGCCAAGCTGCCGCCAGCCGACAGGCTAAGCCAAAACTGGCATATCGAGGGCTCGTTGAGTTTGCGCTCGATTGTCAACGGTCGCACTGCATCGAGTGCGGACGTATAGTCCTGTCCTTGAATCGTAATTTTCATTGTGGCTCTCTGACCTTATAACTTCCTGAATTGCTCGCCTCTTATACCAATGAGTTGGCAGCAGGCAGAAAACTCCGGTAACACAATACCCGCTCCCCATCTAGTGGATCGGTTATCGGCAATGCCAGATACTGCCCCTTGAGGACCATACGCGCATGTCCACCGTTATTTTTCGGATCGAGTGGAATCGCAGCCTCTTCCGCGCCGGCCATGGTCTGCAAGCGTGGATAGTAGAAGAAGATCCTCTCTCCCTGGCTCCCTTGCATCACAAACAGCGCCGACCACTCCTGGTAAAAGCTGCCACCCTCGCGATCCACAAATCCCGTGATCGCCTGAACCTTGGCCCCGGCCGCCGGAGCGCCGCCAGTCAATGGTTCCGCCAGTGTTAGACCAGTTGAGTTCACCTGAGATACCAGCGCAACATTGAATGTGACCCGCCGAACGTAGTCCACATCCGTCAGTGGCTGTCTCACGTAGGCGCCCGCAACCGGCGCACCCACATAGCCTGTCTGGCCGGTATAGTCCACGTCGAGAGCAATCATGGATCCGGCAGTAAACTTCGCAGCATCCGTACTCGCCAACACGATGGCTGTAGCCGTCGAGCCGCTTAGTGGCGTTACAGCCGTCACCGCCTGCGCCCCGTCTGCCGCAGGAAGGTCGCCGGTCGCCTCAACCAGAAGATTCATGTGCTGCGACCCGGTTGCCAGCGCCATGGTCAGCTTCGTCCAGCTCATGAACTGGAAACTCACCTGCGCCTCAAGAGTTTCGCGCACCTGGGCAAGCGTCGCTGCCGGAATGCCCGTCAACACTGGCGACGTCTTGCTGGCCGTCTTCCGCGTGAACTCGTGGATCCATCCCAGGCTGATCCACGGTGCGGGCGGAGCGTCCAGATTGAAGCCGCCCTGTTCTGCCGCATCGAAAATCACCGGAGTTTGCAAAGCGCGATTCACCGGTGCAAAATACCCTCGAACACGCCGTGCCACCGGCGCGGGAGCTGAAAACCAATTCGCCGCCATTACTCCCCCTGCTCCTGGTAGCTGTAAACCATCACCTTGGCTGACCGGCTCAAGCGGTCCCGCTGCACGTCGATCGGCCCAAAACCGGGCTCATCCCAGAACACGTGTGTCAGCATCGCCGTTGGCGGCGTAGCCGTGTAGTTGAGTTTGGGTGTATAGAAAGGCACCAGCATTTGCGCCAGTTCCTCGTCCATCGCGCTCAGAGCTCGACCCCGGTCCAATCCGCCAAAGCTCTGCGTTCCACAGGTCTGATATAGGACCTCGCACTCTTCGGCCGCCATTGTTGAACTGAGATCGAGGTCAACCCCCAGTCCCAGCCAGCGAAGCACGAATACGTCGCTGGGAAGCTGGCTGAAAGGAGCTTCCGCCTCCTCCACCAGAATTCCCGGCCGCACTGTTCCGCGCAGCAGGATTGTGCGCTCCGGATTGATCGCTGCAAGACGCGTGCGCAGCGCAATATAAAACGAGTCTTTCGCATTCTGCATGGAGTTGAGCTCCTGAAAATTGACAGCCGGTTTCTAACGGCGAACCGCTGATAGACAACTGACAGCAAATGAAATATGAACAATGAGTGATAGAGTAGCGAACAGTTTGCCAACAATCGGCTGGCTCCACCAGCAAGTTTCTTACCCTGCCTGGTGGTGCGTCTCCCGCAAGAGAAGCCGGTAAAGATACGCCTGACCGAAAGCTTCGTTTGAAGCAATCGACTCAATCAAGTAGTCCTGTCCCGCAACTGTAACTGCTAGCGTCATCGCAAAGAGCGATTGAGCCGAAGGCAGATCCAGTGTACTCACTTGTTGCCCCACGCTCGTCGCCGACACAAGTAACTCCCATTTCGACTCCCCACCTTCCTGCCAGGTAGGCCGCAGTTTCCGCATCACCACCGGACTCACGACCACATCGGAAAATACCGTCGCCACCAACCCTACCTCGGATTGATTGGTCTCCGTGTTCGCGCCCGTCACCCGTAAGAGTGCGGTCGTTCCTGTCATGCTTCGCAGCAAAGCGTCGGCCAGCATCTGCGGAGCTCCCACCGGGTTGCGCGGTGCCGTATCGCTCATCGCTCACCCCAGCCTGTTCGCTATGTAAGGACGCAGCCATGCCTGCACCGTTTCGTCCACCAGCGAACTCGAAAAATACTCCATCCACATCGTATCTATCTTGGTCCTGCGGGCGTTCAACGCCGGCGTCGACTGAGCATTCCGCACAATCTGCGCACACGCCGTCTTTACATCGTCGCCGATTGTTGCCAGCCCAGCGGTGTACGTCACCGTCACCTCGTTGTACGGAAGCCCCAGTACATTGAACGGCAGCGTCAGTTCCCCCGTAGTCGGATCGTAGTCCACTAAGTTTTGATCAATTGAGGTCCATTGGCCGGGCAGTGAAAATGCCCATGCAATCTCAGTCATGGGCACATTCATAGCCTCGCCACGGCGTGGCCGCGCGTATCGGCCCTCAATATTCACCAGCGGAGTAGTTGCCGTCCCAAGTGGCGCTAGGGGCAAGTAACTCAAACGTACTGTCTGCGCTCCACTGGTCAGGCGCAGCCGCTCTGTGTACTGGATCACGTTCAGGTCCGGCCGCCTGCAGTAGCTGTTGATCAGAGCCGTCGCGGCTGTAATCCAGTCTGCCGTCGTTCCAGCCGGCAATCCATAGTTCGGGTAATCCGCTGGCTGCAGATATGCCATAACTCACCTTTCCTCTGTTTGATCCCCGCCGTGCAAGCGGAAGACATGTAGAATCTCTTCCGTTTGCTGGCTCGTTATCCTGCTAACTGGCTAGCCGTTGAGGCTCCGGTTCACGGAGCCTCAACAACTAACTCCGCCAGCTCCGCTCCCTACCGGTCTACAAGAACCTGGTAGTGCGCATAATTGGCGCCCTTCACTACCGGTGCGCCAAACTTCACCGCGACATACTGATAGGTCAGGGAGTTCGGGAGACCGAGTTGGAAGATACGAGGCGTCGGATCGCCGAGCCAGTGATACTCGATCAGATCCTCAGTCACGATGTAAGCCGGAAGAACCGCCGATCCCGAACCTGGCGTACCCGTGTAGCTCAAGCTCCAGTCCGGAATAAGAGGCAGATCACCCGCCTGCGTCGACAGCATCTTCACGCGGATTCCGCCCGTAATGTTGTCCGTGTTCAACACCACGTTGAACTCGGTCTTCATCTCGCGGTCAATCAGGTCCAGCAGAACCGGATTGGCGTAGATCGCCGTGGGCCGCACATAGTAGCCGTTGTTAGCCACCATCTGCGCCACCGCAGACTTAAGCCCGTCCACGATTGATGCCGTTGTGCCGATTGAAACCGTGTTGCCGCCAGCCACAATCTGCTCAGTCACGCCCATGTATTGTGTGGTCGTCGGCGAGCTCAGGCTGGTGTCGTTGCCGTTCCACAGGGCCACGTCGTGAGTTACCATCACGCCGCTCACTGTGTCCACCAGATCCTTGGCCTGCAAATAGGCAAACTGCTTCTGCTGATCGCCCAGTTCAATATCGAACAGGTTGTAGTTGATCTGCGAAACGATGGCCTTCAGGGGCACGCTCCGCTCCACGCGTGTCGGGCTCACAACCGGAGCCACGATGCTGCGCGGATTCACAAAGCCGGCCGTGCCTGGATTCGGCAACGCCGTCTCTTCAAAGAAGCGCGAAGGATGTCCGGTCGCCGGAACCTGCTTGATGCGCTGTCCGAAGGGGCTCGAACGGCGGCAGATGTCAAAGATCTCGGTCTGATACAGCGGAACTTCGATAGCGCCCGGCCCGATAAAATCCGCTGCTGCGTGTATGTCTGCAAAGGTTGCGTTCATAGGCTCTTTCCGCCCCCTCCATGGGGCCAGTCGTTGCTCGAACTTCAGCTTCCAGCTACTAGCTTCTAGCTGTCGGCTTTCCTCTCCGAGCGGTAACTCCAGCATGTTTCCGCGAAAAACCTCTCCAGGTTCGTCATGACTCCCGGATTAATTCCTCGCCACAATTTCCCGGCCTGCTTCATTCACCGTGGCCGGGGGTTCAGCAGCTTTTAGCTAGAAGCTAGTAGCTAGAAGCTGAAAGCCGCTTCTACGAAATCGCACCGGCCCGCAGCAGCTGGCTCTTCACGGCGATACGCTGTTCCAGGCTTAGGCCGGACAGCGCAGCATCCAGGGTGCGTACATCCACCGGCCCTTCGCCAATGCCGTGTTTGGCCAGCATCTCCGATGTAGCCGCGGGTACGGTCCTGCGCAGCGGGTTCACTGCCATCGGCGCGGCCGCGGCTTTCACCTCGGCCAATTCCTGCTCCACCGCAGCCAGCTTCTCGGCCAGATCCGCTTCACGCCGGCTCTGCTCAACGGTGGCAGAGATCCTCTCTACCTCGCCTGACAGTGCGCCCTGCCGCTCTTCAAGCCAGCCCAGCGTTCTTTCTAGCAAATTCGTTGCGGCTTCCAGCCGTTCCGCAATTTCCTGCTCTTTGTTCTCCATACCTTTCCTTTCTTTTTTTGCCGTGAATGTCGTCTGCAAGTTAGGTAGCTCTGCTCTTTCACAAACTGGGCGACCGAAAAGCACAGAGGCTCCAGTACATGGAGCCTCTGTGCTAACACCTCTAACTCCGCCGGCTTCGCTAACTCGCCATGCGGAAACTCGTCTCGTGGTAAGCCGCCTTGTCCCGCAACAGGATTGCCGCTCCGGTAAAGGTCACGCGCGTCAGCTTCCATATCTCGGCCCGCATATCTTCCACCCGCGCGTCCGCCAATTCGTAACTCATCCCCAGCACATCGGGCGCGTGAGCCGCAATAGCCTTCGCCACCTCTGGAAAATCCCGCGCGTACAGGTACCCGCTCACAACCAGGCGCTTCCCGATCAGGTTCGCCTCGGTCAAGAGCCCAATCTTGCGCCGGGCGTCGTGTCCGTCCCAGCCCGGCCGGTAGTCCACTGCCATGCCCAGCAGCGAGGGCAGCGCCTTCTCCGCTGCATCGCGTGTCAACATCACCCGGTGCCCCCGCGCTCCGGCCGGAGCCTTGTCGCTGGCTGCGTTCACCACCGTCAATACCCCCTCGAACGCCACCCGGTTAGGGTGCCCGTCCACATGGGGAATCTTTACTGCCATCGCTTCCAATCGCATGCGCTCTCCACCCATCTGCTTTTTCGCTTGCCTGGCCAGTTATCTGCTGCCTGGCCTCACGCAGAACTGCTTTTCATCAACCTGCCTGCTCCGTTGCCTCACCCGACAGTTGCGCAGAACCATCCTGCCCAAGTGGCCCCAACCCCCTCATTGCCCGCACCTCATTCACCGTCAACACCCCGGCCTGCAGCAGCTGCACCTGCACCGCCAGTTCTGTCTCCTCGTCCCGCGCGTTCAGTTCGTTGAAGACAAACTCAAACTCCCGCCACCCGATGCACTTGCCGAACAGATCCCGCGTAATGTGCCCAGCCAGCAGCATCGCCAGCGGCGAAATCGCCCCGCGAAACGCCTCGTTGGTCATCTCCGAGGCCGTCGACTGGTTGACGTCCGCCTCCAGACCTAGCATCAGCGGCGGCAAGCCGAATGCGTTGGCCACCATCCGGATCAGAAACTCCTGCCAGGCCAGGCGCAGATCCGCATCCGTCCCCTGCGCAAACCTGAGCACCTCCGGCTTCTGCTCGGTCGAGATCAGTGGCACACGCCCTGTCCCCTCAATCTCGTCCTGCCACCAGCGGATCAACCGGTCGTGCTGAGTCGGCGTAGCCTCGTTCAGCCAGAGCGCATATTGCGCCACGCTGTTCGCAGCCAGCTTGCCCGCGAATCGATGTGCGCTTAGAAACTGGTTCACAGTCTCGAACGCCACTTCCAGAGGCCCCAGCCCAAAAGGTGTAAAGCTGCGCGGGTTCATCCGGATGTACATCAACTGACTGTCCAGCAACTCCACCGCGCTCGACTCCAGTTGTCCGGGCATCGCCTGCACATACCGCGGTGTGTCAGCCTGTCCGTCCCAGCGCGCATTGATTCGGATCGACGCTCCGTCCACCGCCCACAGCATCGCAGGCCGGTCATCGTCCCCCGTCGGCTCCATCTCGATAGCGCCGAAGCCGCCCGTCAAGGCATCCTCGATCGCCTGTTCGATCAGGGTCCGAAAGCTGTCCACTGCGTTCGGCTCTTCCAGCATCCGGCGCAGCGCACGTAGCTTTCGACCGGCAAAGGCCACATCCCCCGCGCGCACTCCGCGCCGCACCCGCACCTGCCAGTCCATCGCCGCAATGCGGTCCTTGATCACGTTGATGGCGCGGCGCACCACCGGCGTCTCCGCAAACCGGCGCAGATTCGCCGGCGTCGGCTTGGGCAAGTGCCGTCCTGGGAACTGCACCGGACTCAGAATCGAGGGCAGCGCCAGTGTCTTTCGTTCTGCCTCTGCATCGGCGGCCGCCGCGGCAAGCTCCGCACTCCGTCCGCCTCCGGTCGCCTGCCGCCAGATCTCTCGCAACTGTTCGCCTACCCTCACGCGCACCTTCCTTTTCCCGGCATCCCTAAAACAAAAAAGGCATAACCCCGGAAAGGGCCATGCCTTGGTTTCGCCAATATCTCAGCGGTCAGTTATAAGTCATCTGGGTCGAACTCACCGCAGATAACTTCCAGCCGCACTAACTACTCAACAAAATCGATCCTACAACAAACTCGAATAATTATCTGCAAATCTTCTTACATAACTTCCAAAGATCTGTTACCTGACGCTAACAATATAAATTCGGCGGTTGATAACTCACAATAACTTGTTAACTTCCAGTTATCATCCGCTTCACTATCACACCCGCAGCTCCCGCCGCGCCGTCTCCGCCACTCGGCCCAGATCCGAGGTAGTCAGCACCCTTATCCGGTGTTCTTCCATCGTCTCCACGCCAAAGCGATACATCTCCAGCCGATCCGGCTCGTCGTCGCTGGCCCCCAGCCGGGCCGCGGGCTCAATCACCGCGGTCAACTCCAGTTCCGCCTTCTCCACCCGCTCCACGCCGGCCCTCAAGCCTGCCGCTGAAAACGCGAGCACCTTGGCCATCTCCACGCCCGGCTCCAGGCTTACAGCATGAAACATGCGGATGATTCCGTTCGGCCGGTATCCCACGTCGATCCGCAGCGGATCGCCTGGTCGCGTATACTCCGATGCCGCAATCCGCTTCCTCAACAGGTCCCACACCCCGGCCCGTTCAAACTCGCCGCGCATCTTCGCCTGAATCGCGGCTCGGCCACTCAAGCGGGCCACGCGCTCGCGCGGCGGCGGCTCGACGTACAGCCGCATCAGCTCTTCCATGCCCGCCGGCAGGCTCTCCGCCAGATACGCCTTGGGCTCAGTCATCTGCACGTTCAGCGAAAGCGCCTCCGTCAGCAGCCGCATCAGGTTTCCGTCTGGCTCGGCCAGGAACCGCTTGCGCAGCTCGCTCTCCATACCCTCCAGCAGCGCCGTATCTGCCTCTGGATCGAGGCACCGTACCCGGCGCCAGTCGTGCGTAAAACGCACCTCTGCCGCTTCTGCACTCCCTTGCTCGCGCAGGATCACCCCGATATGCACATACTCGTTCCGCACCGCATCCGGTACATACCGGAGCAGACGAAATTCGCATGCCCGCCTATCGTTTCCTGCACTCATCGCACTCAGCGTCCTATTTCGCCTTCATCGAAGGAAGCGATCAGCCCTTACCTGGTGGTCGCCACTTCGCCGTTGCCCCATTGTCAACCCAGCATCTGAACAATGGCGCTTCTCCCTCAATTCGCCCTTCCCGCAATGTTAGACCCCCACCGCTCCCCCTTCCAATCTTCCGCCCCACTTTTCCCCAACCCTCCCCATTTAGGGAATGGCTTCCGATCCGACTTCCCGAACCCTTCAATCAATTCCCGGATGCGGCCTCGCCGCGCCAGCAGTTTCTCCACCAGCGCTTCCATCTCGCTCAAGTCGCCTCCGTACCACTCTGGAGGAACCTCGTTGGCAACAGCCCAAATCGTCTCCGCCGCCATGGTCTCCATCCGCGTCAGCCACGGCTCGAAGGCTTCCCACCCCGCAATCTCCCTGTACACGTCGTTGCGATAGTAGACCCCGCGCAGTGGCAAATCCTCAAACCTCCACTCTCCGGCGTGGAAGCAATACCCGAAGTCGATAAACACGGCCTTGTATCGCCGCTCCCGCTGTTTGCGCGTGAACACCGCCTGGCGCCCATTAGCATTCCCGGTCCACTTGTCCAGAGCCAGAATGCCGGCAAACTCGGCCACGTTCTTCAGCTCGGCCAGTTGATCCTCTGGCAAAAAGTCCACAACCTGGCCCGGCATCAACCCGCCCACAAATCTCGACCCAAACTGCAGTCCCGGCTGGCACCTCACTCGCGTCCGTCCCAGGTCAATCTCCAGCTCCGGCGTATTCTCCACCAGCCAGCTTGAAACCTCCACCAGTTCCGTCTCTGGCGCCGTCAGCCCTGCGGCAACTGCAATCCGCGAGGCCAGAAACTCATTGGCAAGCACCCGCATATGCTGCGGATTGTTCTGGAACTTCACCACGTAGACATGCCCGTCCGCGCCCAGCATTAGCTGGCCCTGCGCGCCGCCCCGCATCCGCCGGATCTGCTGCACCGCCAGAACCGCCAATCCTGTCCCCTCGCCTGTTCTCAGCTACTCCTTCGCATTCTAAGCGCTCCGGCTACAGGACAGCTTCCTTCAGATCAGACCGACAGCTGCAAGCCGCCTTTCCTTCCCAGCAACTCCGCCCGCGCCCCAAGCCCGATCGCCATCGCAATCACACAATCATCGTGCGTCCCCGCTCGCGCGCCCGTTCTCCCGTTCGGCAAGCGCACAAAGCTCCGGCACTCACCCAGCAACCGCCGGCTCATGAATCGTCCCGGCTCCTCCACAAGAGCCGCATCCAGTTGCCCCAACACTGCCGGTCTGCTTATCGAAGTCGTCAGCCAACCCGCCTGCCCGTCCTGCGCAAAGATTCGCCCGTACCTGCTGCTCGTCTCCAGATGTGCCAGCACCCCGCTGCCATGGTTGTTTCGCTCCACCACCAGCCAGGCCCCGTTATATTCCGTTGCCAGCTCCATCACCAGCCGCGCCAGTTCCAGTCCTCCCACGTGCCCCGCAAACTCCGCGCACTGCAGGCCTGTCTCCATCTCCAGCACCTGCGCGGCCGAGTAGTCGCCCTCGCTTCCGCCCCCGGCCGGATCCACCGCCACCAGGTACTGCCTGCCCTTCACCGGCGGCAGCCACACCTCAAGTTCCCCGTTCCGCCGCCGCTCCACCGCCTCCGGCGCCGTCTGCAGCCTTTCCTCAATCGCCTCCAGCTCAAACACCGATTCGCCGCTCGCCCGGAAGCAGTTCTCTTCGTCCTCGGCGTACTCCTGCCGAGCCAGCCCACGAAAGTCCGCGCGAATCTGCCGCCTGTACCCAATCTGCTGCAGGTCCAATCCATGCCGCCCCGCGAGATCCCGCTCTTCCTCCGTCAAGCTACCTTCCTCCACGGCTGCGGCCCGATAATGCGGCTCCATCCACCAGGGGAAAAAATGCCGCACCATCCCCGTTTCCCCGGCCTTCCGCCACTCCTCGTGGAAGCACCCTCCCACTCCATCTGGCGTCGACTCCAGAATCAGATCTCCACCCGGCGCCATCGCCGCCCGCAGACCCGCCAGAATCTCCGCCGCGTCTCCCGGCCATCGCGCCAGCTCCGAGCAGTGCAGATTCTGAATCGTCAGGCCGCGGCCTGCATTCCGGTCCCCGGCCGACATCACCCTATACTGCGAATCCAGCCCCGGAAACGCCAGTTGCCGCACATTCGCCCGCGACGTCCGCAGCGGCCCCTTCCGCAGTTCTTCCGGAAGACAGTCCAGAAACCGGTGCACGATCCTGAAGATCTCCTCGGCTGCCTCCTGCGTATGCGCCACCTCCAGGGTCAATGTCCCCGGCCGCGTAATCGTCTTCAGAAAAAAACGCGCCGCAGCCCACGTCGTCATCCCCATCTGGCGCGCCTTCAGAACAATATTCCGTTCTCCCCGCCGCCGCTCGAAGGCCTGCTGCGCCACATTCGCCTTCAGCGGTGCCGTCCCCCCTTCGCGCGTCCGTACCTGCAGCAGCTTCTCCGCCAGCACCATGCCGATCGTCCGGCCCCCAAACCTCTCCACGCGCCGGTCCAGAATCCTCCCGAAGTGTTCAAGCTCTTCCCTGTCCAGGTCCTTCGGATAAAGCCATGCCTCCCCAGCCCTACTTAGTCCTGCCATCGCCGCCCGCCCATTTCGGTTTCGTCAGCACAATTACTGCTTCGTTCAACCTCCCGCCGCATTGCTCTCGTCCTCGGTCGAGTCTCCAAAGAGACTGACGTATACGCCGATGCTCGCCACGGTCGCGAGAGGATGTACGCAAATTTGGTATCCGTGCGCCGCTTTAGCCGGAATCGAATCAATCGTGCGATTGCTGATTCCGGCTGTCCCTGAGAAATTGGTAGGCGCAACCGTCGCCACAACACGCCGAGATCATTTCAATCTGAATCCTGAAATGCTCGTCGCGCCTCCCAATGTCCCAGTCGGGGTCGTAGCGTACATGATCTCGCTGGCCGTCTGAG
>DATKWA010000067.1:0-32861 GCA_035529815.1 Occallatibacter sp.
CGCGCGAAAGCCATGCGTAGGGATTGAGCTCCGCGCCGTGAAAGCGCATTGCCTCTGCCAGCCCAGGCGCCTCGCGGTCGATGACTCGGCGCGTCGCCTCAGGCGTGCGGTCGCGCGGGCCCAGGCCCGTTCCACCTACAGTCAGCACCAGTGCCGCGCCGCCGCTGGCAAGTGCTTCCAGCTTCCGCGCGATTGCATCTTCATCGTCTGGCAACAGTCCCGTCCAAATCTCCGCGTCGGGCCAGTGCTGCTTGAGCTGGGCAGCCACGGCTGGACCTGCGGTGTCGGTCTGCACACCCTGTGAGCAACGGTCGGAGATGGTGAGAACGGCAAGCAGCATAACAATGATTCTATCCGCGGCCTAGTGCACACCTGGTGCCAAAATACCGATGGTATGCAGCCACTTCGCGACCTCTACCGGCCAACTCGTCACAGGCAGCGCTGTGCGGCGCAGCCCGTAGCCATGCCCGCCTTGCGCGTAAACGTGCAACTCGGCAGGCACCTTGGCATTCTTCAACTGCATAAAGTACACCACCGCATTTTCAACGTGGACTGGATCGTCTTCAGCCTGCACGATGAACGTTGGCGGCGTATTCGCCGTGGGATGAATCTCCGGATTGGGCGCAAAATTTTGATCGGCCAGCGCCAGGTAGCCGGGATACACGACAACTGCAAAATCGGGCCTGCAACTAAGCTTGTCGGCCTCGTCCACTGGATCGTAGAGCCGCTTTTCGTAAAGATTGCTGATGGCTGCCGCCAAATGTCCGCCTGCCGAGAAGCCCAGCACGCCGATGCGATTGGGATCGATGCCCCACTCGGCCGCATGCAGCCGCACCAGACCCATCGCGCGCTGGGCATCCTGCAACGCCGCCGCGGACTTCGGATAGGGCCCTGTGTCGGGCACGCGATACTTGAGCAGTACGCATGTGACGCCCACGGAATTCAGCCAGTCGCACACCTCTGTGCCTTCAAGATCGATTGCCAGAATCCTGTATCCGCCTCCAGGAAAAACCACGACTGCAGGCCTCAGCCCTTCGGCCGCGCCCTTCGCCTTGTAAAGCGTAATCGTCGGCATAACGACATTGCTCCAATGCAACAATGGTCGGCCGGCGATCAAATTGTCCTTGGGTGTGGTCAGGTCTCCCTCCGGCGGAAGATTGGTGGGCGCGCCCGGCGCAGCACCGGGCCAGACCTGCAGAGTCAGATGATCTGGCGACGGCGGCCACCCCGAGGGCTGCGCCATCAAGCTTGACGACAATGCCGCAACTGCGACGAGAAGAATTTTATTCCTGCTCATCCTTCAATCCTCCCGGCAAGAAACTTCGCAGCGATCATCGCAGCCATGGCGGCAACTCTGCAAATCAACGCGCCTCCGCCCCCATATGGGCACATCCCAAGACAAACACAAAGGCCACCCGAGTGGGTGGCCTTTTGCTGTGCTGGAAAGCTTGAACCTCTTATGCCTGAGCGACCGTCGCGCCCGCCTGCGGAGCAGCAACCGCCTTGGGCTTGGGAGCTTCCTGCTTCTTCGAGGGCGCCACAATCGCATGCAGAATCGTACCTTCCATGCGCGGCATAAATTCAACGACGCCGGCATCGCCAATGTCCTGGATCAGCCGGTTGATGATGTTGTAGCCTAGGTCGCGATGCGCCATCTGGCGTCCGCGAAAGCGCAGGCTCGCCTTCACCTTGTCGCCTTCCGCAAGGAATCGCACTGCCTGGTTCTTCTTGGTCTGGTAGTCGTGCTCATCCACGGTGACGGAGAACTTGACTTCCTTCACCACGATCACCTTCTGCTTCTTCTTGGCGGCGCGGTCGCTCTTTTCCTTCTCGTAGAGAAAGCGCCCGTAGTCCTGGATGCGGCAGACCGGCGGAATCGCGTTGGGTGAAACTTCCACCAGGTCAAGGCCACGCTCACGGGCAATCTTCAGCGCCTCAAAGGGAGCCAGGATGCCGAGCTGTTCGCCGTTTTCGTCGATGACGCGGATTTCGCGCGCACGAATTCTATCGTTAATGCGGATAAAGGACTTTGCCGAACGTTTGTCGAGTGCGATGGGACTCCTCCAGATGTCATCGCCGACCGCTTCCGGGGACTTCCCGAATCACTGCAGTCACAGCAACGCACCCCAAGTATACCATTTGCCCGGTGCGGCTCAGAAAAGGGACCACAGCGAAACATCGGCCACGATGGACAAGAATGAGCCTTGTCCGCGTGGCAACTACCGCCCCAGAACATCCCCAATGGCCATCCCTGCCTTGGGAACCGCCGCGCGGTAGTCCTCTCCTTGCAGCGCCGCCACCGTGGCTGCCACCTGGCTCTCGGTCACCACCGTCCCCTGCTTGCGCTCGCCCAGGGCCGCCGTGTCCGGACCAAGAAAAGCCATCCACGTCTCTCGCGACACCGGCACTTTCTGTCCGTGCGTCGTCCACTCGGAGCCCTCGCCGCGGCCGTGATCGGGCAAAACAATCAGCGTTGTCTTGTCCCGATACTCCGGCATTGATTGCACAAGTTCCCATAGCTTTCGCAGGTAGCTGTCGCCCAGATGCGCGGAGATCAGGTACTCGGCATACGAGCCCGCATGCGCCCAGTCGTCGGTCTCGCCCAGGCCGATAAACAGCACCCGCGGCTTCTTCGCCTTCATGTATTCGACCGCCGTGTGGAAGGGAAGCATATCGAACGGTTCATCAGCCCAGATGCGCGGCGTCTCCGCCTTCAGCGCGTTCAGCAGCGCCAGCTTTGGCGTCACGGGAATTGCGGTCAGCGGAGCGTAGCCTGCATTCACCACAAACCCGCAGTGCGCGCTGTCGAAGATGCCGTCAAAGGTTTCCCACGCGCCAAACGCCGCCACTTTGCCAGTGAATTCCGGCTTGGCGTTTAGCCACGTAAACACGGTCGGATTCGGGTTCGGAACATTGTCGTTCGAGTCCACCCGCGGGTCGGCGATCCCCGTCAGAGTTTCGCTGTAGCCCGGATAGCTGAAGTTGAACACGTTCGTTACATGCGAATCAGACCCCAGATCGCGGTTGCCAAAGATCTGTCCCTGCGTGGCCACCACACTCCACAGGAATGGCATCAGTGCCTTCCGTCGCTCGGCGGGCGTAGCCTGCCCGTACTGCTTCCGCGCCTCCGCCGCCATCTCTTCCGGGTCGCCCAGCCATTTAGGCCCCAGGGTTTTCAGCAGCTCCGGGTCCGCGCCGCGAAACACATCCTGCCAGCGCATTCCGTCCATCATCACCACGATCACATTTTGAGTCTTGTGCGAGGCCGGGACCTGCGCCTGCAATGCCGTCCCAAATAGCATCGCCGTGGCCGCCAGCAAAACAGCCGTCAACAGCCCATGGAAAGCCCTGTCATTTTTCATCCATTCAGATTGCCACAGCGCCCTGGACTATTGGATTAAATCTCCACGCAAGGGCGGGGCAATTGCAGCCAGCGCGCCCACCAGCGCGCCTTCGGCGTTCAGACCCAGAATACGCACGCGCAGCAGCCGGTTCGCTGCAAGCCGTCCCTCAATCTCGACCGGCAAAAAATTCTCGGTCATTGCCGCCGTTCGTTCTTGTTGCGCCAGTGCCGCAGGCGTGTTCAGGGTGGTCGTCTCCAGCTCCCGCCCCACAAAATTCCTCCGGTGCGCGTCACTCTTTTCGGCGGCAAGAGCCCGCAGCGCGGTCATGCGCTCTTCCACCGCCCGCGGCGCAACCGGCCGCTCTTTGTGCAGTTCCCAGCCCCGCGTTCCCGGTCGTGGCGAAAACGGAAACAGATGCAGATACCCGAACGGCAGTGCCCGCACCAGGCTCATCGTCTCCTCGAACTCGGCATCCGTTTCCCCAGGGAAGCCCACCATCACATCCGCGCCCACCGTCAGCTCCGCTCCCGCCGCCCGCTGCAACGCTGCAACCTTCTCCGCGTAGTGCCACGGCCGGTAGCGCCGATGCATCCGGCGCAACACCGCATCCGAGCCCGACTGCAGCGGCAAATGCGCATGACGCGCCAGGCGCGCTCCGCCAAACTCCGCCATCAGTCCAATCAACTCCGCATCCCAGTCCATCGGCTCAATGGAACTCAGCCGCAGCCGCGGCAGTTCTGTCTCGCAAAAAATCCGCCGCACTAATCCCGCCAGCGTGGGGCCCGGCTCGCCGTCGCAACCCGGCAAATCACGTCCCCAGCGCCCCAGGTTGATTCCGGAAACAACAAGCTCATTTCCGCCCGCCGCTACAAACCCCTCCACCTGCCGCATCACCTTTTCAGGGGGCAAACTCTTCGAGGCGCCGCGCGTCTGCGGAATCACGCAGAAGGTGCAGCGATTGCCGCACCCTTCCTGAATCTTCAAATTGGGCCGCGTCTGCTCCCCCGGCACAAGCTGCGCCTCTTCAATAAAGGAATGAGCGAAGCGGTCGTCGGCCCAGATCGGCGCACCCCCGGCCAGCACCGACTGCACGCTCACCATCGCGGTTGGTGCCTCAGAAGAAAGTTCGCCGATTGATCTCCCCAGGCCTGCCCGTCCCGCCAGTCCCAAAATAATCTCCGGCGCCAGCGCCTTGTGGCTGTTCCCCACCACGGCGGCCACTCCCGCCATTGTGGCCAGCTCCTCGGGCGCGCGCTGCGCATAGCAGCCGGTCACCACAATCCGTGCCTCCGGGTTCAGCCTGTGCGTACGCCGGATAAAAGCCCGTGCCGCGCGGTCCGCCTCTGCGGTCACGCTGCACGTGTTCACCACCACCACATCGGCCGCCGCCGTCGCGCCCTCGCCGAGTCCGGCCGCACGCAGCCGGTCGCCCACCGCTTCGCCATCGGCGCGCGCCGCCCTGCATCCGAAATGCTCCACGTGAAACTCCGGCATACATTCAGTTTAGTGCCTCTTCTGTCTCAGCCCGCTCCGTCTGGCGTGCATTTCCGGTCGTACCCCCGCGCCGCACTCCACCTTCGGGGCCTATAATCGCGTCGAAAAGAAAAGGGGAAAAATGAAAGAGTCTGCCCATGACTTTTGGACGGAGCTGCGCTCAAATGCAACGGCTGCCCTGTTTGCCTTCGCTCTTCTCGCCGTCCTCGCACTGCTTTCCGTCGCGGCGCCCGTGGCCGCCGCCACGCAGCCGCGCATTCTTGTCTACACCCGCAACTACACTCCGGACGGCAAAGGGTACGTGCACGACAACATCGCCGCCAGCGTAGAAGCCATCAGGAAAATGGGCGCCGAAAAAGGGTTCGCCGTCGATGCCTCCGACGATCCAGCCGTCTTTACCGAGGCCAATCTCAAGCAGTATGCCGCCCTGGTCTTTTCCAACAGTAACAACGAGGCATTTTCCAGCGACGCCCAGCGCGACGCCTTCAAACACTACATCGAATCCGGCGGCGGATTTGTCGGCCTTCACTCCGCATCGGGTTCGGAGCGCGACTGGCCCTACTTCTGGTCGGTGCTGGGCGGAAAGTTCGCCGCTCATCCCAAAATGCAGACCTTCACCGTGCAGGTTGCCGATCCGCAGTTCCCGGCCGTCAAAGGGCTACCTTCGAGCTTTCAGTGGACCGACGAGTGCTACTTCATCGACCACCTCAACCCCGACATTCACCCCGTCCTGACCACCGATCGCACCAAGCTGGCTGGGCTTGAGTCATTGAAGATTGACCCTGCGGCATTTCCCAACCCCCTGCCGCTGGCCTGGTATCACCAGTTCGACGGAGGCCGCGAGTTCTATCTTGCGCTTGGGCACAACAAGCAGGACTATGCCAATCCCATCCTCTACGGCATCATTCAGAAAGGCATCCTCTGGGCCATGAAGGAGACAAAATGATATCCACCTCGCCTTGAAAGCCGCGCCCTCTGTTCTCCATGTTCCACGTGGAATTCAACGGTATTTTTCACGTTAGATTCCCCTTATTTTCCAGCATACCCGTCGGCCGGCACCAATGCCGCAAGCACGATTCCGGTATACTGTGGACTGACCACCTGTTTCCGTTTGTCCACCCGCTAATTGTATGCACTCAACTGCCGCATCTCCGGTCGAGAAGGTCCCTGCCGCCACGTCCAATGCAGGCACGCGCCATATTTTAAGCTTCGTCTACTTCACGTTCATTTGCTATCTTTCCATCGGGCTTCCCCTCGCCGTCCTGCCCCCTTATGTTCACCTGCGCATGGGCTACAGCGCCATGCTCGCCGGACTGGTCATCAGCGTCCAATACATTGCCACCCTCGCCAGCCGCCCCTGGGCGGGCCGCATCTCCGACCGCGCCGGCGCCAAGGTCTCCGTCCTCTGGGGCATGGGAGCCTGCACCGCCAGCGGAGCAGCGCTTGTCGCGGCCGCGGCCTTGCATCAGATCCCCTGGCTCAGCTTTTCCATCCTCATTGCCAGCCGACTCATCCTGGGAGTCGGTGAGAGCCTCGGGTCCACCGGGTCCACTTTATGGGGCATTACAAGCGCAGGCCAGGAAAGTACCGCCAAGGTCATCTCCTACAACGGCATCAGCACCTACGGCGCCATGGCCCTCGGCGCACCGCTCGGCGTCCTTCTTGACGGCCAATGGGGTCTGGCCTCAATCGGTCTGGTCACCATTGTCATCGGCGGCATCAGTCTGGTCCTGGCCTTCCGCAAGCAGCCCGTGCCCGTCGTCCACGGCGACCATCTGCCCTTCAGCCACGTCCTGGGCCGCGTTGCGCCGCACGGCATGAGCCTCGCTTTGGGTGGGATGTGCTACAGCGTTCTTGCCACATTCATCACCCTCTTTTACGACAGCCGCAACTGGGACGGCGCAGCTCTCTGCCTCACCGCTTTTGGGGTCGCCTTCATCGTCGCGCGCCTGCTCTTCATCCAGACCATCAACCGCTTTGGCGGCTTTCCGGTGGGCATGGTCTGCCTCGCGGTCGAGTCTGTGGGCCTGTTTCTGCTCTGGCAGTCGAATTCCCCCTGGGTTGCTCTCACCGGTTCTGCCCTGGGCGGTTTCGGCTTCTCTCTGGTCTTTCCCGCCATCGGCGTCGAGGCCGTCAAGCGCGTGACAGAGCAGAATCGCGGTACCGCTCTGGGCGTCTACACCGCCTTTTCTGACGTTTCCTTCTTTCTCACCGGCCCGCTGGCCGGCGCGGTGATCGGCGCCTACGGATACCCCAGCGTCTTTCTCTTCGCCTTGATCTGCGTGCTTGCCGCACTTGGAATCGTCATCGTCCTGCGTCGATTGCAGGGCAACACGGTAGAGAGCTTCTAAACAGACCTGAGCGATCAAGAGTCCCACGGGGCAGGGAACACGTGCGCGTTCTTGTCGTCCATGACAGAATAGCTTCACGCAGATCCTGCGCCGAGGTGCAATCGCATGGTTAAGAAAATTGCATGGGCAGCCCTGATTCTTTCGCTTGCTGGAGTCACTGCGCAAGCCCCGCCGCCAGCCCCAAAACCCGCCGGATCCCCCAAATCCGCCGCGCGGCCCAATTTCGATACGTTTGAGGTCGCCACCATCAAACCCGTCGTTCCCGGAGCCAAGTCCAACCGTTACCTCACCATGCAAGGAACCAATCGGTTCGTCGGTAAAAACTACACTCTCAAGCTGCTCATTGCGGCCGCGTACGACCTCAACTCCCGAACTATCCTGGGCGGTCCGGCGTGGATAGAATTCGATCACTTCGACGTCCAGGCCCTGACCCCCGGTGATATCCGGCCCACGCATGACGAGCAAATGTTAATGCTTCGCGCGCTCCTGGCTGACAGGTTCAATCTCAAATTTCACCGCGAACAAAAGGTGTTTTCAATCTACGAACTTGAAATTGCGAAAGGCGGCCCCAGGCTGAAGCAAAGCACGGCGCCTGCGGACGATCCCGCCGCACTGATCAGCATCGTCTATCCGCAGCACCTCCTGTTGCCAGCGCGCAACGCCACCATGGCAGATTTTGTTTCGTTATTGCAGCGAGCGATTCTCGACCGCCCCGTCGTAGACAAGACCGGACTCACCGGAAAATACGATTTTGATCTCAAGTGGGCCCCCGACGAGTCGCAGTTTGGCGGCGAGGCGCCCGTGGTTCCCGCGGAGTCACCCGCCGCCCCTCTCTTTTCTGCGATTCAGGATCAACTCGGCCTGAGATTAATCGCGACCAGGGGCCCAGTGGATGCATTTGTCGTGGACAAAGCGGAGCAGCCCTCGGCGAACTGACCCGGCCTATTGGATTCATCGGACGCCGCGCCGCCTACCGCGCGTTGTACTCCCCGTCCGTCACCTTCTCCATCCACGCCACGCCCACGCCCTGCGCATCGGCCTCCTGCAGCGCCAGATGCACCATCGTGTTTCCAGGTGCCGCGCCATGCCAGTGCCGCGCGCCGGGCTCAATCGTCACCGTGTCGCCCGGATGAATCTCTCTCGACGGCTCACCGTCCATCTGCACCAGCCCCGACCCTGTAAGCACGTGCAGCACCTGCCCCAGCGGATGCGTATGCCAGGCGGTGCGCGCGCCAGGCTCAAAGCTCACGCGATAGAACCGCACCCGCGATGGCTCCGCGCCAACCGCAATCTCGTCCACCCATACGTTCCCCGTAAACCAGTCCGCCTCGGCCTTGCGGCTTGTCCTGTCTCTGCTGCTCACAATTTTCATGGCCACCTCCGCGCGAATGCGCAGGTACGATTCTAATCACGCAGTCTGAACGGCGTATTTGTCAGCAGCATGCCAATCAGTTGCGTAAGGAATTCATTCAACCCGTCGGAAAGCCGAAATCAACTGGGCATGAAACCCCGCCAATTTGGCCCGATGTTCCATTCGAGTCCATCAGATTTATGATTCCAACATCATGGCGGAATCCGCAGTAGCAAAAAAGTGGGTCACGGTGATGGGCAGCTTTGTGGCCGACCTGGCCTTCCGCACCGATCGTGTGCCGGCCTGGGGTCAGACCCTGATGGGCCAGTCCTTCAAACTCGGTCCCGGCGGCAAAGGATCGAACCAGGCCGTTGCCGCTGCCCGCGCCGGCGGCAAAGTAAGCTTCATCTCCAAGCTGGGCCCCGATCCCTTCGGCGACATGGCGCGAAGCCTGTATGCGTCTGAGGGAATTGACACGCAATTTGTATTCAACACAGCCAGCGCCACCGGCGCGGCCGCCATCATCGTCGACGCCGCGAAGGGCGAGAACGCAATCATCGTCGTGCCCGGCGCATGTTTTGAAGTCACCACAGACGAAGTCGATCGCGCCCGTAATCTAATCGCCGCCTCCAGCATCTTCGTCGCGCAGCTTGAACTTCCCCTGGGCGTCGCCGAACATGGACTCGCACTGGCGCACGCACTGGGCGTACCCACGATCCTCAATCCCGCCCCCGCCCAGACGCTGCCTGAAAGCATCTACCAGCTCATCGATTTCATCACGCCCAACGAATCCGAGACCGCCGCGCTCACCGGCGTCGCAGTCGCCACGCTGGCCGATGCCGAAAAAGCCGCTGATCTATTCCTCGCACGCGGCGTTCGCAATGCCGTCATCACGCTAGGCGCGCAAGGGGCCTTCGTCAAGAATGCGCAGGTCAAAGCGCACGTGCCCGCCATCGATGCCGGCAAGGTTGTCGAGACCACCGGCGCCGGCGACGCCTTCAACGGCGGCTTTGCCGTCGCGCTGTCGGAAGGCATGGACCTGGTCGCAGCCGCGCGCTTCGGCTGTGCGACCGCTGCCGTCTCCATCACGCGCCCCGGCACCGCCCCTTCCATGCCCTCCCGGGCCGAAATCGACACGCTGCTCAAGCAGCAAAACGGCGGTTAACTGCAAACGCACAACGGCCACCCCGAAGGGTGGCCGTTCTGCGTTCATGCCGTAAAGAGAAGCGGTTTAGCGCTCGCCCTTCCGCCAGTTGATCAGGTCGCCAAGTGTCGTGGTGGAACTGGAGACGGGATGCTGCTTATGATCCGTCTTGTAGCTCTCTACCTGGGCGCGGCTGGCCTCTTGGCCAATTGCGCGCAGGCTCAAGCCCACCTTCTTCTCCTCGACGTTGATCTTGATGATCTTGAACTCGTGTTCGAGTCCTGTCTCGAGCTTCGAGCCGCCGTCGTCGCCGGCCTCGGAGATGTGGCAAAGTCCCTCCACGCCTTCCGCGATCTCGACGAACGCACCAAACTGCGCTGTCCGCAGCACCTTGCCGTGGACAACGTCGCCCACGCGGTGCGATGCGAAGAAGCTCTCCCAGACGTCGGGCTGCAACTGCTTGATGCCCAGGCTCAGGCGGCGGTTCTGCGGCTCAACGCCAAGAACAACTGCCTTCACCTTCTCGCCTTTTTTCACAATCTCGGAGGGATGCTTCACGCGCTTGGTCCAGCTCAGGTTGGAGACGTGAACCAGCCCGTCGATGCCATCCTCGATCTCGATGAAGGCGCCGAAGTCGGTCAGGTTGCGTACCCGCCCTTCGACCACTGCCCCGGTCGGATACTTGTCAGTCAGGTTCTCCCAGGGATTATCGAGAAGCTGCTTCATGCCCAGCGAAATGCGGCGGTCGGCCGGATTCACGCTCAACACAACGGTCTCAACCTCATCGCTGGGCTTCACCAGCTTCGAGGGGTGCTTGAGCCGCTTCGACCAGGTCATCTCGGAAAGATGAACCAGGCCCTCGATGCCCTGCTCCAGCTCGACGAACGCACCGTAATCTGTTACCGAAAGCACGCGGCCCTTCACATGCGCGCCCACCGGGTAACGTTCCGTTGCGTCCAGCCACGGATCCGGCGTCAACTGCTTGAAACCGAGCGAAACGCGCTGCTTGTCCTTGTCGAACTTCAGCACCTTCACCTGGATCTCGTCGCCCACGTTGACCAGGTCGCGAGGATGCGTCAGCCGTCCCCAGCTCATGTCCGTGATGTGCAACAGACCATCGATGCCGCCCATGTCAACGAACGCACCGTAGTCGGTCAGGTTCTTCACCGTCCCGGTAAGCACTGTGCCTTCGTCCAGGTGCTCCAGGGTGGTCGAGCGCTTGACCGTCTGCTCTTCTTCCAGAATTTCCTTGCGGCTCACAACCACGTTGCCGCGCTTCTTGTTCAGCTTGATGACCCGGACCTCGATCTGCTGGCCCAGGTACCCGTCCAGGTTGCGGACAGGGCGAATCTCAAGCTGCGACCCAGGCAGAAACGCCTTGAGGCCGATGTCCACCGTCAACCCGCCCTTCACACGGCTGATGACCGTGCCCATCATCGGCGTCTTCTCGTTGGCGGCCTTCTCGATCGTGTCCCACACCCGCAGGCGCTGGGCGCGCTCGTAGCTCACCAGGTAGCCGCCTTCCGGCTCCTCGCGCTCGATAACCACTTCGATCACGTCGCCGGCATTGAACTTCACCGCTCCGGTGTGGTCCAGAACCTGCTCCAGAGGCACCATACCCTCGGACTTAAGGCCCACGTCCACAATCAGGTGCTTCTCCGTCTGCTTGATCACCGTGCCGGAGACGATCTTGTCTCCATAGGCCTCGACGGCTGCCGCCTCGGCGGCCTGCTCACGCTCGAATGCAGCCAGCGCGGCAGAAAAATCGTCCATGGACTCAAGCCCATGTTCGTGCGGCTTGGCGGCTTCAGGCGCTGCATGAACTGCAGGCGCCGCTTCTGCCACAGCAACTGGCTCGGCCTGCGCCACAACTTCAGGCACAACTTCTTCGGCAGGCGCCGCCTCCACGTGTACGGCCTCGACTACAGGCTCGGTTGGGGCATCGGCGTCCAGCGCGGGTACTTCGACAACTTCGGCGGTCTCGGGGGTGGACGTGGATTCGTACGACGGCTGCTCAAGCTCCGTCGCAGGTTCAAGTGTTGTGGGTTCGAATGTCGTGTTCAGGGTTATGCTCTCGGTTTCGGGATTGAGGACGTTTGCCATTGCTGCGAGCTCCGGAATTCCTTGCTTCCTCGGCCTGCCTTGCTGGCCGGGGGTGGCTTCCTCGCCGCGATTGCCGCTGCTGGAGATGCCAAAAGGCCGTGTCCCTTTCATCGCAATCTGTCACCGATCCGGAAGTTTGTTCCAAGAGACAGCACCAACCAGCAGAAAGCTGGTGCAGTTAAATCCACTGGTCTCCTAGAAAAACAACCGGCAGGCTACGGCTTGCTCTAAGGGCGGCCGCAACTCACTGCTGGAATCCCCGCAGGAAGCTACGCTCATGAGTGTATCAACCTGAGCAATGGAAGGTCAATCCAACAGCCAGGGCAACTCGCCCTCATCACCGCATTCCATCGCGATTAGGTGGCAATGCACTGGCCTTTAGCGCTGACGCTGCTCCCTCACCATTGAAGGCTCACATTGCGCCGATTCGTCGCCCGCCCCCTCTATACTGTTTGGAACGGTGCGCCCAAAAATGGATCACTTCTGGACTCCCTGGCGTTATTCCTATGTCACCTCGGCCGACGCTGCTGTGCGCCCCGGCGTTCCTGAGAGCCTCGCCGCCTGGCCCGGAAACCTGAACTGCGTCTTCTGCAACCTCATTGCTTCCATCGATTACGCCATCGCCAATGGAGTGAGCGTCGACCAGGCCGAGAGCGCCGGGGGCCTCGTGCTGCGCGGAAAGCACTGCTTCATCTGCCTCAACGCCTTCCCCTATACTTCGGGCCACGTCATGATCATGCCCTATGCCCATCTTGACCGGCTGGCCGCGCTGCCCACTCAGGCCGCACATGAACTGATGGATCTCGCCCAGCGCACGGAGCGCGCTCTTGAGCGGGTCTATTCCCCACACGGCTTCAACTTCGGCCTCAACCTCGGAAAGGCGGCCGGCGCAGGCGTCGATAGCCATCTCCACCTGCACGCCATGCCCCGCTGGGCCGGCGACACCAACTTCATGACCACCATCGCCGAAACCCGCGTCCTTCCCGAAGAACTCGAAACCACGTGGAAAAGACTCCGGCAGACCTTTGCCGCTCTGTAAGTTGGAACGAAATCTCAGCGTTACAAAGCGTTACAAAATTGATAGATTCGGCGTTACAAATCTTTTCATGCCGCCGTCTCCTTCCTCGGTATGATGATGGCTCAATCGAAGCAGAAGGAGAAACCGTTGTGAGAAAACTTCTC
This sequence comes from Occallatibacter sp., assembly GCA_035529815.1. Classification (GTDB taxonomy): domain Bacteria; phylum Acidobacteriota; class Terriglobia; order Terriglobales; family Acidobacteriaceae; genus Telmatobacter. The sequence continues at coordinate 12,970 of DATKWA010000067.1, forward strand.
TATGTGTGCGCCGCTCTGGTATTGGCGCTTGGTGCCTCAAAGGTACACGCCGCCGATGTGACGGGCTCCTGGAAAGGTCAGGTGTCAACGCCCGATGGTGGAAACATTACGCTTGCCTATACCTTCAAGCAGGACGGGGCAAAGCTCACCGGCAGTTCGCAGGGCCCGATGGGCGATGCCGTGGAAATCACCGACGGCAAGGTAGACGGAAACAAGATTTCGTTCACGACTTCGTTCAACGGCATGACAATGACGAGCGAGGGAACCTTGAGCGAAAGCGGTGATGAAATCAAACTCTCCACGAAGTCGGATGACGGGGACTTCCCGGGTATGGAAGTGACGCTCAAACGCGATAAATGACGTGCCAGAACGTTGGTCCTGTAGCTGCCTAACAGCTCTAGTCCTACGGCCTTCGGCAACCTCGTCCTGCCCGGGCAACCCCCGTGGCGCAGGTCAGCTTCGGAAGGTTTCTGTCTAGCAAAGGATGTACATCAACGCGCGGAGCGCTGGCAGCAGACCGGAGTTAGCCTCCGCGTTGCGCCTGTTCGCACCGCTGGCCGGCGCTGCGCGAATGCAACATCCATCCAGGCCCTCTCGCTCAGTTCCTGATTCGGAAAAATACCCCCAGTTACTCTCGTGGAACGCGTGCCCGAATTCTCACCTCTGGCATGATGCAATCGGCAAGCCCATTGCCGTTAAATGAACTGTGACAGCTCCCGCAGAGAGGAACTGAGGATAGCCAGAGTCATCAACATCGCAGATCCCCGGCCCATGCTCGTCGAAGCCGCAGATGGGCAGGAAAGTCTGTCATCCTGCTCAGAGCCCCCCGAGGACAACGAGAACCTGGCAATGCCCGTCCGAGGCATCGTGGTGGGCACACTCCTGTCGGGTGTCTGCTGGGCCGCGCTCATTCTCGCCCTGCGCCGGCTCTCGCAGCTCGTGCGCTAGTTCTCATCCGCCTCGCCTGCCGCGCTCAACAGCGGCTGCGACCACTCCTGAGACTCCATCTCCCGCACCTCCGGCTGCAGCTTCGCTACCTCTGCCAGATCGCCATCCCCGTGCGCCAACTCGCCCAGTTGCCTGCCGTAAGAGAACACGCCGCCCTTGCCCTCGATCGACCCAAGAAACCGGTTGTAGTAGTCCACGCTGTTGCCCAGCGCGTTGCCCAGCCGCGTCACATGCCCCTGCGCCACCACCAGCTTCTCGTAAATCTTCCGCCCCATCTCGTGGATCGCCTTGGCGTTCTTGGTAATCTCCATCTGCTGCCAGCCGAACTCGACCGCCCGCAGCAGCGCAATCAGTGTCGTCGGTGTCGCCATCACCACATGATTCTGCGCGCTGAATTCAATCAGAGAAGGATCGGCTTCAAGCGCCGCGCTGAACAGAGCCTCGCTCGGCAAAAAGCACACCACAAAATCCGGAGCCTTCTCAAACTGCTTCCAGTACGCCTTGCTCGACAACTCCTTCAAGTGCTCCTTCACGCGTCGCGCATGGTCTCCGAACCGGATCTGCTGCGTCGCCGCATCGGCACTGCCCGTCGCATCCAGAAACGCATCGAGCGGCGTCTTGGCGTCCACCACAATCTCGCGTCCGTTTGGCAATTGGATCGTCATGTCCGGCCGCAGCATCTTGTCGTCCTCGTCGCGCGCCGTCACCTGCTCAGAGAACGAGCAGTACTGCACCATGCCCGCGTACTCCACGCAGCGCTTCAGTTGCAGTTCGCCCCAGTTGCCGCGCGTCTTCGGAGCACGCAGCGCCGAGATCAACTGCGCCGTCTCATTTTTCAGCGCATCCAGCGACGCCGGAATCGAGCTCTGCATGTTCTCGACCAGTGTCTTCACTTCCGAATACGCGCCCGAGCGTTTCACTTCCATGGCGCGAGCCTGTTCATCAAGGGCTTTGAGCGCTGCGCCCAGGGGGTCGAGCATCGTCTTGATCGCCAATTCCTTGGACTCCAGAGTCTGTTTCGCAGCCCTGGTTTGCCCGTCAAGCTCCTGTTTGGCAAGGGTCAGAAAGCTCTGATTGTTCGCGCTCAGTGCTCTTGCCGCCAGATCGCCGAAGGCTTTCTCCATGTCAGTCTGCATCTGCGTATATTTGTTCTTCTCGGCCGCAACCTGCGCCTCCATGGCCCTCAATTCACCCGTCAGCCTGGTCACTGAATCCTGCAATCCCCTTGCCGTCTCGGATTGTGCTGTCTTCTCCGCCTCGAGCCCCGTCACCCGCTCCCGCAAGAGTCGGCCTTCGCCACTGGCCGCGGATTTTCCAAGCCAGTAGCCCAGCAGCACCCCGGCAAATACCGCAATCGCCCCCACAATCAAGGTCTGCATCGTGTTCCCCTCTTCGCCGAATATACGCCCTCATCCCTGTGCATTTCCCGCCAAATTCCGCCCTCCCGCTCAATCAATGTCAAGCCTGATCGCTGACCCCTGATCCCTGACCCCTCCCGTCGCTTTACACACCCCCACCCGCCCGGTAGACTTGAAGTTTCGGGGCCAGGCGTTTTTTTCCTGCGCGATGGTTGTCTTTTCCTGCCTTGGACCAGTATTGTAGGCAGGCGGAGTGGGAGCCGGTGTCAAGCCCCCGAAAGTGTCCTGATTTTCCAAAATTACGAGGAGAAGCACAGCATGGCCGTTGAAGAGAAAGTTAAGCAGATCATCGTCGAGCAGTTGCAGGTGGACGAAGCCGAGGTAACCCCGGGCGCAAGCTTCCAGGAAGACCTGGGCGCTGACTCGCTCGACGTGGTTGAACTGGTGATGCAATTCGAAGAAGCGTTCGATCTCGAGATTCCCGACGAAGACGCCGAGAAGATCAAGACCGTAAAGGATGCCGTCGATTACATCGAGAAGAACGCGAAAGGCGGCAAGTAGCCCTTGGCGCGCAGAGTTGTCATCACCGGCGTGGGGCTGGTATGCGGTGTAGGCAACACCGCGCCCGAGGTATGGAACAGTCTTCTGGCTGGCGTCAGCGGCATGGGGCCCATTCAGGGCTTCGATACCACTGGCTTTCCGGTCACCTTCGCGGCTGAAGTCAAAAACTTTGACCCGCTGAATTTCGTGGACAAGAAAGAAGCGCGCAAGATGGGGCGCTTCATCCACTTTGCCTTCGCCGCAACCCAGGAAGCCATGGCCCAGTCGGGTCTCCAGATCACCCCGGAGAACGCCGAACGAGTCGGTGTCTTTATCGGCTCCGGAATCGGCGGATTCGAAATCATCGAGCGCGAGCACTCCAACCTGCTTGCGGGCGGCCCGCGCAAAATCTCTCCCTTCTTCATCCCCGCGGTCATCGTCAACATGGCCGCCGGCCACATCAGCATCCGTTACGGCGCACAGGGGCCCATCTCGGCCACGGCAACCGCCTGCGCCACCTCCGCCAACTCCATTGGCGACTCGGTGCGCATGATCATGCACGGCGATGCCGACGCCATCATCGCCGGCGGAACCGAGGCCTCGGTTACGCCTCTTTCCGTGGGCGGGTTCGCCGCCATGCGCGCTCTATCCACGCGCAACGACGATCCCACCCATGCAAGCCGCCCCTTCGACAAGGACCGCGACGGCTTCGTCATTGGCGAAGGCGCAGGAATCCTCATCCTGGAGGAAATGGAATTCGCCAAAGCCCGCGGCGCGAAAATTCTGGGTGAGATCATCGGCTACGGCATGAGCGCAGATGCTCATCACATGACCGGCATCGCTCCGGACGGTGCGGGCGCACAGCGCAGCATGCGCGCGGCGCTCAAAGACGCCGGAATCAAACCGGAGGAAGTCGGCTACGTCAATGCCCACGCCACTTCAACCCCGGCCGGCGACGGAAACGAATCGCGAGCCATCGAGCTCGTCTTTGGCGAACACGCCACCAGCCACAAACTGAAAATCTCCGGCACCAAGTCCATGCACGGCCACCTGCTCGGCGGCGCTGGCGGGCTTGAAGCTGGCATCTGCGTCATGGCTTTAGAGAACCAGATGCTGCCGCCCACCACCAACCTCGAAAACGCTGATCCCCAGTGCACGCTCGACTACGTGCCTAACAAGGCCATAGCCCACAGCTTCGACATCGCCATGTCGAACTCCTTCGGCTTCGGCGGCATCAACGCCACGCTCGTCCTCAAGCGCTGGACCGAGTAGGCAGCTTCCAGCGACCATCAGCTTCAAAGAAAGCGGCGCGCATTCCTCCGAATGCGCGCCGCTTTGCATTTTGAACTCAAGGCTCGTTAGCCTCTCACGGCCGCCACGCCCACGCTAAACAGCACGGCAATCGCCCACCATCCAAAAACTGCAATGTAGCCCGATCCGCGCTTCACGCCGGCCACTGTCGCTATTCCCATGCCCAACAGCACAAGCGTCCAGATCGTGATTGCATCCAGCGACGTCGCCAGCGTGTAAAGAGCCTTGTTGGTTTCAATCGGGTCAAGAAATGCGCCAATGTTGGTCGGCGCAAAATTTTTGATGTTGAACGACTCCGGCGCCATTCCGGAATACACCACCACGGTCCCCAGCAGAGACTTGATAATGGATGGCAGGCTTGCGTAAAACCACACGGCAAAAACGCCGCCGAACGTTGCCTTGCCACCGAACACGAAGTTGATCGTGCCCCACAGCACCAGCGATACAATTGCCGCAACCAACATCACCAGCACGGGACTGCCGATGAAAACTCCCTCGGTGATATACGCGGAGATCTTTGTGCTCATGGCCCGCTGTTCCGGACTCGCTTGTGCCAGCTGAGCTTCGGTCGTTGGATTCAGATGAATCTGGTTGCTCACCACCTGCTGCATACCCACCTTGGTGTAGACAGCCGCAAAAAATATGTAGCCAACCAGCGCCATGATGATCAGCGGCAGCCACCAGCTCTTATGTCCGAGCTTGATGTCGTCAAACGTCTTCGACGGCGCCATAAACGTGTTTGAAACGCGCTGCCACTGGGTGAGCCCTGGAGCGGGCGTCGACGCAGTTTGCACTCCCATATCGCTCATGATTTCGCCTTTCGCCAAACAAGAAATTCGGCTCGTCCGCGATTGTACCCTCGCAGGATGAAAAAGACGCAATCAATTTCGGTGGTCATGCCGAATCGCAGCCAAAGCACTAAACTCCGGCGGTGGAGAAGGGAACCGTTACCGGCCCGATACGGAGAATATTCCCGTCGCAAGATCGGCGGGCAGGTGGCTGCCGCGTCTTTGCGTCGCCGGTGGCGCCGGCTTATGCCGAGTGTCCGCGTCCCTCATGGCTCGCTTCGCGGCCCTGTGCGTGGACTTGGTGGAAACGTAGCTCTTGTACACCGTGATGTGAAAGCAGGCCTGACTGAACTCCTCTTCCACGTCGATCTTGCCCGCCTTTTGCAAGCTCAGCAGCACCCGCCGCATCCACGCCAGTTCCTGGCGGCTCAGCCCGGCCTTCGCAATATCGATCGTCGCCCCCGTCAGGTGCGGGCTCACAATGTCCCCTTCGGCGTCCGCGGCGTTTCCATTCGTCTGCATCAGCCGCTTTTGATATTCCACGGTTCGCACAGCTGAATTCACCCTGATCGGCCGGTGAAATTCCGCTTGATGCGCCCGCGCCAGGTCCGCCAGGAATTGCGCCGTCCACGGCCGGCAGTAGCGATTGTGATCCGGCAGGCCAGAATTCACCGTCAGCGCCGCCGATGCGGGCAAGGGAACAAGCAGCTTTTGCGCAATGCGGTTCGAAAGATCGGCCTCGTTTTCAATCCGCTCCAGTCCGTCGGCTTCCGTACGCGCATTTTGCCGCTCGAGCGACGTCAGCGTTCCGCGCAGCGCCCGCCGTATCCCCGCTGGGCTCATATCGAGTGTAGCCATCTCGGTGATGGGCGACGTCCTGGGCACATCAGCTTCTGTGGTCTCGGTCAGTGCCGGCGCCTGTGTTCCTGAGTCAGCCTGTGCTCCTGCGTCTGCCTGTGCCCCTGCGTCTGCCTGTGCTCCTGAGTCTTCTGTTGCGCGCTCTGCGGCAGGAGGCTTATCGTCCGTGCCCGGCTTTCCGCCTGTGCGCATAGGCTCCAAACCCCGGCCCGTCAACTGGACGTTGGCTTCGCTCTTTAGTTCTTTCAGCGCCGCCGCCCGCCCTTCCTCGAAGCCTTTTCTGTAGCCAGCTTCATAGTCCAGGGAGATAGCGGCCGGCTTCGCCTCGCGCACAGCGGTCCGCTTGGGCGTGTACGCCGTCTTGCGCGCCCTGGTGCGTGTGGCCCGGTGCGATTTCGTGTGCTTTGTAGTCTTGCTGGAGGTCCTGTGCGAGCTCGCCTTGGACCATGTATGCGTCTTGCTTGCACTGGCCTTGCGAGTACTTGCCTTGGAGGCGGGGCGGCTGCTGGATGAGGCTTTCCTGTGCGCAGTGGTCTTGTGCGTCTGCGCAGACTTGGCTGGCGTACCCGCCGCCGACACAGCCGGCAAGGTCATCAGCAACAAAGCGAAGATAAACATCCCACGCATGGTGGAGAGTGCGGACAATCGAGAGCTTCTCCAGTGTAGCTCGATCCGTCCGCACCTCAGAGTACCTGGCCGGATGCGGATTCGTCTGATAATTGGATGCACGAGCAGCGGTTTCGTTTACCGCGCCTGGCTCCCACAATCGTCCGCCTGCATCCTAAGCCTTTATAAATAAACGCGCGCAGACCGATCCTGTATCCAATCTTTTCGCATTTTGTACCAGGCTCTAACGTCCCGCCCGCCCCAGCATGTACCGCACCGCAGCCTCCAGCTCCGCCGCCGTAACATCCTCCACTACGCCCGCGTCGCCAATCCCCAGCGGCAGCACAAACCGTCTCACCCCGCCAACATTCTTCTTGTCCGCCCCGGTAGCCGCCACTACTTTCGCCGGGCGCAGCTTCAGCGCCGGCAGCGGTCCGTACAGGTAGATCAGCCGTTCCAACCGCTCAAACTGCGCGCCGGAAATTGTCCCCCTCTGCCGTCCCAGGTAGAGCGCGGCCACCATGCCCCACGCCACAGCTTCGCCATGCAGCAGAACCTTGTACGCAGTCGCCTGTTCAATTGCGTGGCCCACCGTGTGCCCAAGGTTCAAGATCATGCGCAGCCCCGTTTCGCGCTCGTCCGTGTTCACCACTCCGGCCTTCATGCGTATCGACGCGGCAATTACTTTTTCCAGAGCCTTCGCATCCCGGCCCAAAATCGCGCCCGCATTCTCATCCATGAAGCGCACCAGCGCCCGGTCGCGGATAATGCCCGCCTTCACGCTCTCCATCAGCCCCGCCCGCAGCTCGCGGTCCGGCAGCGTGCCCAGCACGCCAATATCGGCAAACACCGCCCGCGGCTGATGAAAGCTCCCCACCAGGTTCTTGCCCTCCGGCAGGTTCACGCCCGTCTTGCCGCCCACAGACGAATCCACCTGCGACAGAAAAGTTGTCGGAACCTGCACATACGGAATCCCGCGCATGAAGGTTGCCGCCAGAAACCCGCCCACATCGCCCACAATCCCGCCGCCAAAGGCAATCAGCAAACTGCCTCGGTCCGCGCCCGCGCGCAGCATCTCCCGCGCCAGCCGCTCCACGCTCGCCATCGTCTTGTACTTCTCGCCCGGCGGCAGAAACAGCGCCACAGGAGCCTCGCGAAACGAAGCGCAGAACTTCTCCCCCCACAAGGCCCAGATCGCCGGCGAACTCAGCACAAAAACCCGCCGCGGCAGCCTGCCGATCGCCCGCTCAATGCGCGGTGCAAGCGTCTCCACAAGCCCGCTGCCCGCCATCACGTCATATTTCGCCGTTGGTGTGTCTACTCGTATGGTTTGCACGTTGATTTCATCCTAAATGCACCGCTCGCCATGGGGCCGTCCGAGCGGTGCATTTGCCGTCAAGGGCCGAATTCGCGGCCTTCGGGTGCAATAGAATCGGACCGCCTTGTCATGCGCCTCCGAGTGGGAGAAGATAGAAGCAGGGGTTCAACGCAAGTTCCCTTGTGAATCGTGCTTTCTGCCGCTTCTGAGCTGCTCCTCGAGTAGCATTCCTCCAGCCACTCAAAGCATCCAGCACTGCCCGTAACGACAAAAGCAAGCGAGTGGACATTGTTCCAGGGAGAATCGAAATGTCGGAGAAAGATTTCACTAATATGAGCGAGTGGGACACCACCGAAGGCCCGCACATGTCGCCCTCAAGTGACAGGCCTGCGCCTGAGCACCACGAAGAGGCGCAATCAGGGCCAAAAGCGAGCTTACGGCCCGAACTACGCATGGGCCGGGCGCAGAATGAATCCGGCCTCATCTGGATTACTGCTATTTTTATGGTCATCTTCCACCTCGGTGCAATTGCCGCTCTCTTCTTCTTCAGTTGGACAAACCTGATTGTCGCCGTCGTGCTCTATATATTCGCCATCAACTTCGGAATCGGCATGGGCTATCACCGTCTGTTCGTGCACCGCGGCTACCAGGTGCCCAAGGCGGTGGAGTATTTCCTGGCCATCTGCGGCACACTGGCCCTGGAGGGCGGGCCCATTGCCTGGGTGGCCACGCATCGCATCCACCATCGTCACAGCGACAAAGAAGGCGACCCGCACACCCCCCAGGAAGGCACATGGTGGGCGCATATCGGTTGGATCATCTCAGGCCAGGCCCTCAACGCCGAGACAGCCGCACTGGCCCACTACGCGCCCGATCTTGCCAAAGATCGCTTCATCGTCTGGCTCAGCAAATATCATTGGGTTCCGCTGACAATCCTTGGCGTTTCGCTGCTGGTCGTGGGAACTCTCGTTGGCGGCATCAAAGTTGGCGTTGGTCTCTTCCTCTGGGGCATCTTTCTGCGTGTCACGCTCGGTCTGCACGCCACGTGGCTGGTCAACTCCGCAACCCATCTCTACGGCGGGCGTCGCTTTGAAACCCGCGATGACTCGCGCAACAGTTGGTGGGTTGCCCTGGTGACCGGCGGCGAGGGATGGCACAACAACCATCACGCCAATCCCGTCTCAGCCCGTCACGGACTCGCATGGTATGAGTTCGATCCCAATTATTACGGCATCTGGTTGCTCAAGAAGGTGGGTCTCGCCAAACATGTCCAGATCGCAAAGTTTACTAGCAGGGACCCGGACGAGACCGGGCCGCGTACCACTCACATGACTACATCGTGAGCCAGGTTTGCGGCCATCTGGAATCCGCCCCTCATCCCAGCCAGATCAGCGGAATCAACCCCGCCACGGCCAGCCCTATCAGCATCAGCAAGCTCTGCCGTCCCGTCTTCTTGTCTGCCAGGCTATAGGCGTAAATCCCTTTCACCGCGTTGTTGCTGGCTGCGGCAATCAGGATTGCTCCAGCCGCCTCCTTCACTGGAGTCAGCGCGCCCGCCGCCTGCGTCAGTCCCATGATGAACGGGTCCACATCGCTCACGCCCATGATCGCCGCCAGCGTATCCACTCCGCCCTTGCCCAGATACGTCACCGCCAGTTGCGTAATTACCAGCATCGCCAGAAACAGCCCCGCAAACATAAAGGCCGTCAGCAGCTCAAGCGGATTCTTCGGCTCATACTCCCGCTTCACTTCGTCGGTGTTCTCGTCCGCGCGGCGCGACCAGAGCCACCCAAATCCAAGCGCCGCGGCCGCCAAAACAAGAAACGGCACCAGCAGCACTGCCATCAGTTGATGGTTGAACAGAGCCAACAGCGCCACCAGCCGCAGATACATCACGCCGGACGCAATCAGAATGCCGCCCGCAAACAGATGCGGATGCTCCTCGCGTGCGGCCCGCTTCGCCATCACAACCGTTGTCGCCGTCGAGGAATAGGCTCCGCCCAGCAATGCGGCCAGAACGATCCCGCCCTGTCCTTTGGTCATTTTTTGCAGCACATAACTCGCGTACGAGATGGCGCTGATGGCCACCACCACCAACCACGTCTTGAAAGGGTTGATGTGAAATTGCCCGAACTCTTGGTTGGGAAGCGCCGGAAGAATTACTCCGCTCAGCAGCAGGAATTTGGCGAAAGTAAAAATCTCATTCGGTGCGATGTTTGTGGCCAGCTTCTCAAAAGCCACCTTCAGGTCGAGCAGCAGCAAACTGGCAACTGTGATTGTCGTCGCTATCCAGAAATGCTCGTAATAGATCAGCGATCCCACCAGAAATGTCGCCATCCCCGACATCTCCGTCGTCACGCCACCCACGTGGCCCGTCGTCTCTGGCGCCGACAGCTTGTGCCAGTACGACAGCAGCAGAAATCCGCCGATCACCAGAAATCCGATTGTCAAAGGCACAAGTTGAGTGCCAGACATAAGCGCAAGGGAGTAGCCAATCAGCCCGATCAGAGGAAACGTGCGCACCCCGCCAAACGAATAGTGCCCCTCCGCCTTGTGCTCTTCCCGCTCCAGCCCCAGCAGAAACGACAGGAACAGCACCAGAACAATCTTCACCGCCTCAGGCGGCAACAGCTCGTAAATCGCCATTCGATACCTGCCTCCGCCTCATTTGCCATGCGCCGGACCTCGGCGCAAAGCAGCACCAGCGCAGAGCGACGTGCGCAACGCCGCCCGCGGGAAAGTTCCTAATAGGCTCTAGACAGCTTACACTTTGCTATGGTCGGGCCGCTCCAGGATTCGCCCGAAATCGGCGCATTCCAGCCCCGGCCAGTTGCAGACCGGCCGCTAGAGTGATGCAGAGCGCGACCGTCACCACAAATCCAAGGTGCTGTTTTTCGACCCCCTGGTACGCGAACGAATGGATCGCTGCCAGCGCAAACACAGCATAGTTCCAGCGCTGAAGCTGTTTCCATCGTGGGGTGCCGAGCGCGCGCAGGAAGTAGTCGTTTGACGTAGCCAGCAGTGCAATGAGCAACAGCGTACTCACGGCCCCCGTGTAGTTGGCGAGTCCAAACAGGTCGTGACGCAAAGGGAAACGGCGGTGATCTTTTGCCGAGTAGATGTAATAGAGCCACGGGCGCCCACGCAAGTGCACACATTGGCCTATAACTGCGTGTACGATGCCCAGAATACCTGCCCATATGCCGATATCCCGCCGCAAGTCGCTCGACACAGGGTTCTGCCGTTTTCGAACGAGGTTCCACGGCCCAACCATCAGCGAAACGGACAGCAAGGCCAGTGCAGGATAGGCCGTGGCAAAGCTAGCTTTGCTTACCACGTCCTTATAGGGCCGCGTGATGTAGAGAGCGGCGACAGCGCTAAAAGACAAGATCAGTAACGGTAGATGATGTCTTAGCAACCGCTGACGAAGCCGCCGCTGTTTCCGTTTGTGGTGGGCCTTATCCGGGCTCAATTGATTTCTCTCTTAACGGACTGTGGAACCACTTTGCCCACGGCGGTCATTTTACCAACTGTGCAGCCACTCCTCATCGCGGCCAATCCTGACCGGCGCTCGGAACAGCTCGCTCAACCGTTCCTCTGTCAGCAGCTCCGCGCGCGGCCCGTCGGCAACAATGCGTCCATCCCGCATCAGAATCACGCGCTCAATCTCGGGCAGAATATCTCCCAGGTGATGCGTCACCAGCACCAGCCCCGTGCCCTCCTGCGCCAGCCTGCGCATCGTATTGCGCAGCTCCCGTTGTGCAGCCAGGTCAAGCGCGTTCGAGGGCTCGTCCAACAGCAGTTGCCGCGGCCTGTGCACCAGCGCCCGCGCAATCAGGATGCGCCTCTTCTCCCCGGCCGACATGGTGCCCACCAGTTGCTCGCTCAGATGCGTGGCTTCCATCCGCTTCAGCGCCTCGGCGGCCCGCGCGCGCATCTCCGCCGTCACATGCAGATTCGGCCACAGCGTCGACGCCGAAAAGAACCCCGCAGTCACCGCATCCAGCCCGGTCGTCACCGCGGTCCGCTCGCCGGGCAGCTCCGCGCCCATCAGCCCGGACCCCACAATGCCAAAGTGTCTGCGCAGTTGCGTCAGGTCCCACCGCTCGCGCCCAAAAATCCGCACCATCATCCCCGGCCGCACAATCGGATAAATCTGGCACGTCATGGCCAGAATCAGCGTCGACTTGCCGCATCCATTCGGCCCCAGAATCGCCACATGCTCCCCGGCGCGAATCGTCAGGTTCACGTCCTCGAGCACCACCCGGTCGCCGCGCGCAACATTCACCGCCCGCAGGTCAAGAAAGTCCGTCTCCGACAGCCCATCCATCCCGGGATCCTCTGCCGCTTGCGCCGATTTCTCCGTCATCGAGTTCCCATCCACAATCCCCCATCCACCTGCTAGATTAAATGGGTTGACCCATTACCGAAATGACTGACTTTTCCCCACTCTTCGTTCCCCGCGGTTTCCGCTTCGGCGCAATCAAGGCTGGCATCAAAGCCAGCGGCCGTCCCGATTTTTCCATCATCGCCGCTGACGCCCCAGCCAGCGCCGCCGCTGCCTTCACCGCCAACCGCGTCACCGCCGCGCCGCTCATCGTGGATAAGCTGCACCTCACCGCCACCGGCGGAAAAGTGCGCGTCGTCGCCATCAACGCGGGCAACGCCAACTGCGCCGCCGGTCAGGCCGGCCTCGATGCCGCCAACGCCACCTGCGCCGCCGCCGCGCGCATCTTCGGCTGCAAACCCGAAGAGGTCTTTCCCTCCTCCACCGGCGTCATCGGCGTACCCCTGCCGGCTGAGAAACTCATCGCCGTCATGCCCACTCTCGCCGCATCCATCGGCAACGGCGCCGACCACTTTGTCGAGGTTGCCCAGGCCATTCTCACCACGGATACCGTCGAGAAAACCGCCTTCGCACGCATTGATGTGGCCGGCCCCGACGGCGCCTTGCAGGAGATTCGCATCGCCGCCCTCGGCAAGGGTTCCGGCATGATTCATCCGCAACTGGTGCCGCACGCCACCATGCTGGTCTACATCCTCACCGACGCAGCAATCGAGCCGGCGGTTCTGGACGCCTATCTCCGCCCCGCCATCGAGGTCAGCTTCAACCGCATCTCCGTCGATGGCGACACCTCCACCAACGACACTGTCCTTTTGCTCGCATCCGGAGCCAGCGGCGCCTCTATCGGTCCCGGCAATCCCGCCTTTGCCTCCGCGCTCACGCAGGTCTGCACCTCGCTTGCCCGCCAGGTCGTAGCCGATGGAGAAGGTCTCACCCACGTTGTCGAACTCCGCATCGAGGGCGCTGCCAGCAACGCCGATGCGCTCCGCGTCGCCAAGGCCATTGCTCACTCGCCCCTGGTCAAAACCGCCTGGGCCGGATGCGATCCCAACTGGGGCCGCCTGGTTGCCGCCATCGGCTACTCCGGTGCCCAGGTCGATCCCGACCGCATCGATATTTCCTTCGGTGACCTGCCCATCTGCCGCAACGGCGGCCGTGCCGCCGAGTTCGACGAGGCCACCGCCCACGCCTACATCTCCCAGCCCGAGTTTGCTATCTCCATCCAACTCCACCAGGGGTCGGGCTCCTGCGTCTTCTGGACCACCGATCTGACCACCCAGTACATCCACATCAACGCCGACTACTCGACATAACAGTCCGCCGCGCAATGGAATCGGGACACGGCCGCGCCCTATGACAAAATCGTGCTGCCCTCATCTTTCCATTTACAATCGCAACAATCTCTGAGGCCCCTCCACCCAAATGACCGTCGCCACCACGCAAGTTGTCCCACCAGCCGCCGCCACGCCCCCTCACAACGGCTTCTCGCTCATCTCCAATGAAATGCTGCTCCAGATCTACAGCACCATGCTCAAGTGCCGCCTGCTCCACGAGCGCATCGGCATGATCGTCGGTGAAGACGGGCAAATCAGTCCCTTGGCTGCACCCAGTCAGGAGGCCGCAGCCGTCGGCGTTGGCCTTTGTCTGCTCCCCGGCGACACCCTCGCCCCCTCGCCCCGCGGCTTCATTCCCGCCTTCGTCAAAGGCCTCTCCCTCGAAGCGATCTTCGATCGGATTCTGTCCGCGCTCGCGCAAAAAAGCGCCGGCTCCCGTCCGCCCTACGCGCGCCTCAAACTCATTCCGCCCACCTTGAGCCTCGCCGCTCAGCTCGACAAAGCACTGGCAGCGGCCGCCGCCAACAAGACCGCCCGCAACAAGCAAATCGCAGTCGTCTTCTCCGCAAGTTCCACGGCCTCACCGGACCCGCTCCATGCTGCCATGCGCCAGGCCGGAAAACGCAAGCTCCCCATGCTTTTTATCTGCCACAGCGGCGCAGATGCCGGCGACCTTTGCCAGCAAGCGCAGCAGTGCGGCTTTCCCGGCGTTATCGTAGACGCCAATGACGCCGTAGCCCTCTATCGCGTCGCCACAGAGGCCATCACGCACGCGCGCCGCGGCAGCGGACCCACCCTCATCGAGTGCAAACCCTGGCCCCACTCCGTCTCCCTGGCAGGCAAGCGCCTCGTCGCGGCCAGCGCCGTCCAAAACATGGAAACCTACCTGATCCGCAAAGGCCTGTTCGACAAGAAATTCAAAGCCAAAGTTGCCGCAGCCTTCCGCCGCGAGCTAGACTCCGCCATGAAACTCAACTAATTTATTGCGGACCGCAGCGCTCTATTACCGCGCCCGCGGATGCGTCTTGTCGTACACCTGCGTCAACTGCGCCGTCGTCAGTTGCGTGTACCGCTGCGTGGTCGAGAGGCGTTCATGGCCGAGCAGTTCCTGAATGGCGCGCAGGTCCGCGCCTTCTTCCAGCAGATGCGTTCCAAACGCGTGCCGTAGCGTGTGCGGATGCACGTCGGAAGAAAGCCCGCCCAGAGTGGCAATGCGCTTCACGATGCGCCCCACGCTCCGTGTCGTCAGCCGGGCCTGACTCGCTGGCCTGGCGCCGCCAACTTTCCCCAGGCCGCGCAGTTGCATATTCACAAACAGCGCCGGCGTCGCGGCTCCTGTGGCCGCTGCCAGCAGCGCCGAGCGCTCGGTCAGATAACTGCGCAGAGCCTCGGCCGCAGCGTCGCCCAGCGGCACATAGCGCTGCTTCTGCCCTTTGCCGCGCACCAGAATCGCCTCATTGGCCCAGTGAATGTCCGCCAGATTCAATCCCGTCAACTCGGCATTCCGAATTCCGCAGCCATACAGCAGTTCCAGAATCGCCCGGTCGCGCGCCGGCCAACTGGCCGCGTCCTCCCCCACTGAGTCCACCACCTGGTTCATCTGTTCAATCGAGGGAACGCGCGGCAAATGCTTCGGCAATCGTGGCGTTGCCACCAGCGACGCCGCATTCTGGTCGATGTGTCCCGTGCGCGCCAGCCACTTGAACCAACTGCGAATCGCCGCCAGCGCCCGCGCCGCCGAGGCCTTCGAGAGCCCGCGCTCATACAGCGTGCCCAGATACGCTCGAATGTCGGTGTGCTCAATCTCCCGTACGGTTTTGTCCGCGCTGGCCGTGCTGCTTTCCTCAAGGCCATTTCGCTTAGTCAGCCAGGCAGCAAACCCGTGCAGCTCGCGCTCGTAGGCGCGCAGTGTGTGCACCGAAGCCCCGCGCTCATTCGTCAGAACCTTCAGAAAGCCATTCACCAGCGCATCCAGCGGAGAAGCAATCGCCGTTGTCGCGGTTGTCGAAGACGCGCTCATGCCGGCTCCATCTTGGTTTCCGCACCCACCGGGGTCTTCTTGCGTCTACGTCCTTCCGTCGCCTTCGCCATGGGACGCGCAGACGATTGCACTGTCTCGGGCCTCGATGCCGCGCGTGGATGATGCATCCGGTGCACAGCCTTAAGCCGCCCGAGCGCAAGATGCGTGTACACCTGCGTGGTCGAAATATCTGCGTGGCCCAGAATCAACTGCACGCTGCGCAGGTCGGCGCCGTGTTCCACCATGTGCGTCGCGCAACTGTGCCGCAGCCGGTGCGGGCTGGCGGAGCTGTCGGCCATCTTCACCAAATGCCAGATCCATTGCCGCGTAAGCGGCATGCCGCGCAGCGACAGAAACAACCGCGCCGTGTCTTGCCGCGAAGCATCCTTCCGCGCGGCGCTGGCTTTGCTCCTCGTGCTCACGCGCTCCAGGTGCGGCCGCCCTTCCCGCAGATAAGTTTCAATCGCTCCAATCGCCGTGCGTCCCAGTGGAACAATGCGTTCCTTGTCGCCCTTGCCGCGCACCTGCACCCGGCCAGCATCCAGCGCCAGGTCGCCGGTCGAAAGCGCCGTAACTTCTGACACCCGCAGGCCGCCCGCATACAGCAACTCCAGAATGGCCCGGTCGCGCAGCGCCGTCGCCTGCGCCTGCGGATGCGACGCCGCCATGCCCGCGCGCTCCAGCATCTCCGCAACCTCCGGCTCGGCCAGAGACTTCGGCAGCACCTTCCACGTCTTCGGCGACTCAATATTGACAGTTGGGTCGTGATGAGTGCGCCGGTCAAGGAGGAGCCACTTGTAAAACCCGCGCAGGCAGCTCAGCTTGCGGGCCGATGAGCGAGCGTCGATGCCGTGAGTGCGCAGATGCTCCAGAAACGCAGCCACATCCTCCTGGACCGCCTTCAGCAGAACGCCGTTTCGGCCTTCCATGAACTCCGCAAACGTTCTCAGATCGCTTAAATAAGCCTCGCAGGTCAGCGGCCGTAAGCCCTTTTCCACGCGCAGATACGCCTGGTATTCCTTCAACAGCTCAAGAGTGCGAGGGGTGTCCACATCTTCGATTATCCGCGCCTTCATGGCAAGCTCGGAGACGCCGGAAGCATTGCTGAACCTCGTTCATCAACGTATCAACATCATCACTATTCTGCTCTTGCAATCCCGCGCCATCTCCTGCGCGCCAGATCGCGTTTGACGAGTTTTAGTCTTCTTCAAACCTTCACGTGCAATATGGACCCTTTTTAGACGAAAATAGGAATGAATACTTTCAAGAGGGATTGAGGAAAGATTGAAGGCTGCACAATTAGACATTCACAAGTGGACCGCCGAGGAGTTCAGAGGGCTGGTTCTGGATTGCAAACCCAAGGTTGCGGTCTTCGATTGCGATGGAACGCTATGGGGCGCCGACGCGGGCATTGGATTCATGGTCTGGTCCATCGAGCAGGGCCTGGTTTCGCGCTCCACCAGCGACTGGATCGATAATCGCCACCGCGCCTACCGCGCGGGGCACGTGAGCGAATTGGAAATCTGCGGCGAAATGGTGCAGATCTATGCGGGCCTGCGCGACCAGGAATTGCGCGCCGCCGCTGCCCGGTACTTTGAGGAATTCATCCGCGAACACATCTTCGAGGAAATGGCCGAACTGGTTGCCACGCTGCGCAAAAGCAGCGTCGACGTGTGGGCCGTCAGCTCCACCAATCGCTGGGTCATTGCAGAAGCCATGCGCGACTTTGGTATTCCGGAAGACCGTATCCTCGCCGCAGAGGTGCGCGTCGCCGACGGGCTCATCACAACCGAGATTGTCGATGTGCCCACCGATGCCGCCAAGGCCGTTGCCCTCAAGCGCGTCGGACTGCCTCATCCAGACGCCGTTTTCGGCAACTCAATCCATGACCTGGCAATGCTCGAACTCGCGCGCTGCCCCTTCCCGGTTAATCCCTCGCCCGCTTTGATTGAGGCTGCGGCAAAAAACGGCTGGGGCTACTTTCGCCCCGCTGCAGCAGAGGGTCTGGAAGCACAGGTAACCGGCGAATAAACTCTCCGCCTGGAAATTGATCCTTGAGCGCCATTTGATCTCATGGCCTTCCCCTGGGCAAACTCCGCCTGTTCGTCTCGCCAACTCCTTTATTGCGTTTACACTGGAAAAGATGGAAGCAGCCGAGCCAAATTCCAGTCCTCGTCCCAGCGGTCCCGCTCTGCGCTTTGTTGCCGCGGCGTTGATCGTGCGCGCCGGCCAGGTTCTCATCGGCCAGCGCCGTCCAGACCAGCCCATGGCCTCGCAGTGGGAGTTTCCCGGCGGAAAAATCGAAGCCGGCGAAAGTGCGGAGCAGGCCCTCGCCCGCGAACTGGATGAGGAACTCGGCATTCAGGCCACCATCGGCGCACCCGTCACCCGCATCCGCCACAACTACCGCCATGGCGGCGCAGTCGACCTGCAATTCTTCGCCGTCCACGAGTTCACCGGCGAAATCGACAACCAGATCTATCAGCAGATCCGCTGGGTTCGCCTCGAAGACCTCACCGGCTACGACTTCCTCGCCGCCGACCGCGGCCTCATCCGCGACCTCGCCGCCGGCAAGCTGCTCTAGTGCCCCGGTATCATCCCCCAAAGCATCCACAGCGTCAGCCCGATCACAATCAGGCTCGTCCCCCACGCAACCACGTTCCCCAACCCTGAGTTCCTGTGCTCGCCCATCAGGTCTTTGCGATTAATCAGCAGCAGCATCAGAATAATCACAACCGGCAGCAGAATTCCGTTTAGTACCTGCGAAAGAATCGCCACGTTGATCAGTTGCGCGTCCGGCAGCACCAGCACCGTCAGCGCTCCGCCCGCAATCAGCAGCGTGTAGAGCCAGTAGAAAAACGGAGCCTCCTTGAAGCTCTTGTCCACGCCCGACTCGAACCCCATGCCCTCGCAAACCGTGTACGCCGTCGACAACGGCAAAATCGACGCCGAGAACAGCGACGCATTGAAAAGCCCAAACGCAAACAGCAGGAACGCGTAGTCGCCGGCCAGCGGTCGCATCGCCTCGGCCGCGTCCGACGCCACTTCGATCGCCCCCATCCCATGCACGTAGAGCGTCGCCGCGCACGCCACCACAATGAACCACGCCACCAGATCCGTAAAGAAACTCCCCACCACCACATCCAGCCGCGACGCCGCGTAGTCCTTTACGCGAATCCCTTTCTCCACAATCGAAGACTGCAAGTAAAACTGCATCCACGGTGCAATCGTCGTTCCCACCACGCCAATCGCCATGTAGATATAAGCCTTGTCGCTCCACACCGATTTGTGTGGCAGCTTCACCGTCGCCAACAGCGCATCGTGCCAGCTCGGCTGCGAAAGCACTCCCGCAAATATGTAGGCGATATAAACCACCGACGCCACAAGAAAAATCTTCTCCGTCGTCTTGTAGCTGCCCTTCACCACCATGTACCAAACCAGCGCCGCGCACAGCGGCACTGAGATGAACTTGCTCACATGGAAAAGGTGCAGCGAGCCGGCAACGCCGATGAACTCCGTCACCACGTTGGTGTAGTTCACCACTACCAGCATCACCATCAGCACAAACGTAAGCCGCAGTCCAAACTCTTCGCGAATCAGGTCGCTCAGGCCCTTGCCTGTCACCACCCCCATCCGCGCGCACATCTCCTGCACCACGATCAGAGCAATCGTGATCGGAATTATCATCCATAGCAGCGTGTATCCGTATTGCGCGCCTGCCTGGGAATATGTGAGGATGCCGCCCGAGTCGTTATCGACATTTGCGGTGATGAATCCAGGCCCAAGAACGGCCAGAAACAGCAGTATCCGGATTCGCCAGCGCTTCCACATGCCCGCTCGGTCCTAAGGTGGATTCATCTTGAGTTTCCTCCCTGACCATAACAGGCCAGACCCCAATCCGCGAGTCCCGCGTGTTCCACCATGGGATACCCCAATCCCGCTGCGCCAGCCTCCGTAAGTGAATTGACAAAGCCATGCTATCAAGGTACATTGGTACCAAGATAACAGGAGGAAACAATGCCCCAGGAACCCCAACACCGCGAACCCGTCGTCGTCGAACGCGTCCAGACAGGCGTACGCATCGAAAAACGCATGCTCAAAGTCCTCAAAGCCCTCGCTGAGCAGAAGGACATGACCCTCGGCGACCTCCTCGAAGGCATCGTCCTGCACGCCTTCGAAGGCAAAATCGTCCCCTTCTCGCAGCAGACCCTCAAAGAGATCGAACAATTCAAATCCCTCTACGGCATGACCCTCAAAGCCTCCGACAGCCACAACCTCAAAGAGCGCAAACGATAACCCGCGCTTTCCCCATTCCACCTCGCACCAGACTCCGTGCCCCATCCTTTCCGCGCTTTTGCGGAAAGGATGGGACAGCATGCACCCCACTTGTGCATTTCACAGGAAACCCCACTCAGAGATCCGCCCCCTCTTGACACCCCCCGCCGCACAAGACTACAACCGCCTTT
>DATKWA010000068.1:0-22420 GCA_035529815.1 Occallatibacter sp.
CTCAATACCCTGTCCCTTGCGAGCCATCTGCTTCCTCCTTGGAAATGTCGTCTTGTAAACAACATCCTAAGGAATGAAACGGGTGGCTCGCTGACGCTCGCCACTCTGACGCTTCTACAGAACTTTACGGGCTTAATCTTCGTCTCGAATTAGCCAGATGCGCTTGTCGGTTGCGATCGCATAACCGATTTCAAACATTACGTTAGGATTGATTCCTGTTATGTCTGCGCAAAGGAAATCTGCATCGTCAATGGCTTCGCATATTTCACCGATTATGACTTTCCCACCAACCCTCATCTCTTCCCAGCTCTTTATGCTGGCCCGTTGGGTGGCATTTATCCCAGCGATTGCGCCGGCAATGGTGGGAGGGATGGCGGGCGGAGTTGACGGATAGGCGAAGAAGCCGTTGGGCAGAAGATTCGAGGACCGATGTGCGGGTGCTTTGGGTGCAGAGTCTGGGATAGACATGCTCTTCCCTCAGTTAATTGCTGCTAATTATTACAGATGCAGCGATTGTGCGTTCAAGCATGTTTCCGGTGATCTCCCGATGGCTAGCAAGGATAGTGCTCAAGTTTGCACGCCCGATTCCTACCGGAATGTAGGCTTGTGGTCTGGAGCTGGCGTCTTCGCGGTTGCAGGCCTTCCAAGTTTAGGGTTATTCCTCGGCGAGGGCTACGAAGCTGTGGGGTTGGATTGTCAGGTGGAATTGGGTGGTGGGGGGTTGGGGGATGGGACGGCCGAAGGGGGTTTTGATGGGGGGTGGGGTTTGCCCGGTGCGGGCCGCGGAAATGCCTGAAAGTGCGGCGACGAGTGGAGGGGGCTGATCTCTTGATTTTGCGCCGAAGGGCGGTAATTTTATGCAAAGGGGTTTACCACCACAGAGGGCTATTGCGGATTTTCGGTTCTTCAACGGCCTCCTTGAATCCCAGGTCTCAAAATCGAGACGTGGGCCACCCGCCGATCCTCAGGCATGGGATGGGGACGATTGTTTACAGGTCAGGCTGTGGGCAGTGAAGGCCTTTAGTCTCCCAGGTGCCCAAAAGCGAGGCACCTGGGGCACCCAGTTTCAGTGGGTGAGTTCACCTTTCGCCGGCACCTGGGCCACATGCCTCCCTAGCATGGGCCACTCGGTCGAACTGCAGTTCCGATTTCCTGGGTCGGCTGCGTTTGAGGGATGGGGAGCACATAGGGCGTGAAGCCTGCCAGGTTGCTCGTGCACTCTGCAAGAATTGCCGGGAGTGCCGCAGTGGTTGAGGGCAACGTGGGGACCGATGTGTCAGGCTTACTGAGGTTCAGAGCCTTGGTCATGTCACCCACAGTGGCGCGGCGCCACGCGGACAAATTGGGCACCTCTGCGCCAAACCGTGTCTCGAGGAAGCGGAGAATTGAGGTGTGATCGAACAAGTCCGATGAGACAAAGCCTCCACGGCTGAAAGGCGAAATCACAAGCATGGGCACGCGGAAACCCAGGCCAATGGGGCCGGCGATCGCGGGACTGCCCTCCACCGTGGGATCAAGAACCGCGGGCACCGTCAGATATTCTCCGGGAGTGCCCGGAGGCGCCGTGACGGGCGGAACATGATCGAAGAAACCGCCGTTTTCATCGTACGTAACGAAGAGAGCGGTCTTTGCCCAAGCCACTGGATTTGCCATTAGAGCGGTGACAATGCCAGACAATGTGTTCTCGCCGAAGAGCGCCGGCGATGGTGGATGATCCGAATCGACGACGGAGCCAATGATCCACGAAACCTGCGGCAGATTGCCGGTCGTTGCATCCAAGAGAAAATCGACAGGGAACTGCGGTACGAATGCGTTTTGATAAAGCGGGGACGCAGGATCCTGGAAGTTTTTGAAATAGGAGAGAATGTTGTCTGAAAAAATGCCGTTCAGAATATTCTGGTCGGGTGACGTGTAGACCTTCCATGAGATGCCGCGCGCCTGCAACTGTTCCGGCATGGTGGTGTAAGTGAGCTGGCCAAAGAACGAAGAACGATTCGTCACCAGCGTTTGCAGGAGCGGCCCACCCTTCTTTCCATCCGGGTCAATGGAAGCCGCCATCGAATAGAGGCGATTGGGATCGGTGGGACCGATCACGGAACAGAAGTAGTTGTCGCAGAGTGTGAAAGCGTCTGCCACGGCGTAGTAGTAAGGCAGATCGGCGCGGTTGTAATAGCCCATCGTGAGCACCGCATCATTGGCATTTATGGCAAGGCGCGAGGTAACAAAACCATCCATCGCGCCGTTGTTCCAGCTCTGATGCTGCGGCACCCAATCGTGGGTGATGTCGTGGGAGCAGGCTGCGTTGGATTTCGTGGTATCCAGGTGGAACGGCAAAAGCACGCCGGCCGGTGCGTTGGTTGTGTTTGCCGGATAGGGCTGCTGGTATGCGGCACTGGGGTCTGAGAATCCACGCGCCCCGCGATAGCTCCCAAAATAGTGATCGAAGGATCGGTTCTCCTGGATAAAGATCACCACATGGTCAATATCGCTTACTTTGGCGCAAGCGCCTGATCCAATCGGGGTTAAAAGGCCGGCAACTCCTCCGCATCCGGAAAAAAGCGAACCGGCAATGCCAGCTACTCCGGTTGCTGCTCCAATCTTCAGCAGTTCTCGACGCGTGATTCTCGTTGGATGCATGGTAGATTCAGAACCTCTCCTGTACTCAGATTCTGATTTGACTCCAAAGAGCCGGCCAGGACGGAGCTAAATTGATCACTGCGCTAAAAGCTCAAAGCCCGTTGCAAGCTTCCATTCCGGGCGCCCCTGGAAATCAACTCAGAACAGCATGCGATCGGTTGTGCACATTTGCTCACGTCGCGCAGCATGTTGGCTGGGCACCCGACCCGGCGAAAAGGGATTCCTGGCTGATGCGCCCGTCACTCATTCTGGCGGAAATCCCACGTAACGCTCAAATGGCGACGGCAGTCGGAGTAACTCATTGAGGGCTGGAGAAATTGGGGGGAGCATAATTGGTCCGAGAATACGCCGATGTTGACTGGAAGGTTTCAGGGGTGACGCCAAATCGCCAATGCGCTCATGGACGACCGATTGGTACCGGGTAAGTCGGCTTGTGGTTTGGGACTGGCGGTTTTGGGGTTGCGGGCCTTTCTTGTTAGGGGTTATTGCTCGGCCAGGGCGATGAAGCTGTGGGGTTGGACGGTGAAGTGGAACTCTGTGGTGGGGGGTTGGGGGATGGGGCGGCCGAAGGGGGTTTTGATGGGGGGTGGGGTTTGGCCGGTTACTAGCTGGCCAGTGGTGAGGTTGCGGAGGTGGCGGCCTGTGCCGGGGAGCGAGACGGTGATCTGGGCTGGGGTGTTGCGGAAGGACTCGGCGACGAAGGTGTTGTTGTCGTAGGGGAAGAGGGAGACCTGGCTGGGGGCATCGAAGTGCAAGGGGAGGTCTGCGAGGAGGAAGTGGCGGAGCGAAGTGAGGACGGGCTGGGGGAGATCGTAGAGATCGAAGGGATTGTCTGGAATGTCGAGGACGTAGAGAAGGCCGTTGGCGTAGTGATCCTGGAGGAGGAGCGGTGCACCGGCTCCGTTGGCGGTGAGGCGAACCTCGGGCCATGCGTCGTTGGTCATGAAGGAAATTTCAGGCATGAGGATGGTGTGGGGGAGCGCGCCGCCGGGCATGCCGAAGGGGCCCTGGTAGCGATCGGCGACGAGCTGGTTGCCAGTGGTTGAGAGTTCGGCGATTTGCCCGATCTGGTTGGGTCCGTTGCCCTGGAGGGCTTTGAGAAGGCCGCTGGTGATGATGACGGTTCCGCCGTCCAGGAGATGGGCCTTGATCTTGCTGACGATTTGGGGATCGAATTTTGCGTCTTCAGTGAGCAGGATGGTTTTGGCTTTGGTGGGGAACTCGGGGACCATCTCGATGGGGATGCCGATCATGCCGAGGTAGTTGGGGAGGTAGTCTTCTCCGATGGATTGATAGGGTTTGTAGTTAGCGATGGCGACGGGGTTGCCGAGCTTACCGAGGACGGCGTTGACCTGGGAGAGCGCGAGGCCGGCGACGGCTGCGTAGCTGGGTGGGCCGGTAGCGCCGGCGCGGGCGCTCCACTTGTCGAGGTCGGCAATTTTGAGGGTGGTGTCGAGACTGCTCCAGTCTTTGCGGTCGCCGATTTCAGCAGCGTTGAGCAGATCGCTGTACTGGAAGAGCATGATCTGGGGGGTCTTGGCGAGCATGGTGTCCCAGAGCTGCTCGGCGTAGCGGTCGAGATAGCGGGTACCGAAGGTATCGACCCAGCCGCCGCCGTTGCAACCGGGGGCGATGTTGTCGAAGTAACGGATGATGGCGTAGCTCTCGTACTGCTGGAGATGCTGGTCGTTGAAGATGGGATCGCGGGTTTCAGTGCCGGTGTAGATGCCGCTGAAGATCTTCGGTTCCTGATCGAGGTCGTATCCGTTGGCCTGAAAGTGCTCGTACCAGTTGGGAAATTTGATGACGACCTTTACGTTTGGATTGGCGGAACGAGCTGCGCCGACGACGAGGTCGCGCGTGACATCATCCATCATGCGGAGGCGGAAATCGGTCCAGGAGCTGTCGCCTTTGGCAGCGATGTCGGAGGCGGTCTTTGTGTTGTAGAAGAAGAAGTCGTCGAGGATGATTTCGTCGAAGTGGCGGGCGGTGAGCTGGGCAATCTGCTTGACGAATGCGCGCTGCGCGGGATCGGTGTAGCAGAGGGAGATGAACTGGCCGGGCTCGACCTTCTGGGTCTGCGTGAAGTTGCCGACGCGGCCGACGTTGTCTCCACCACCGACGTACGCGATGCCGCCAGCGACCTCGACGCCGTGGCTGACGAAGAATTTCTTGACGGAATCGAGAAGGGCATCGTCGGCGACGAGTCCGCTGCGGTAGGTCTCGATGTAGACCTTATCAACCTTGACCTGGCTGGAGATTTCCTTCCAGGACTTTTGCAAATAAGCGGGGTCTTTCATCTGTTCGACGACGCCGACGGGGATGTAGACGGCGACATGAAACTGATCGTGGTCCGGAGGGGCTGCGGCGCTCAAGTGGAGACAGGACAGGACGAGAAGAATGGGCAAGAGCAGGCGGATGGAACGAGTCAATTTGAATTCCTCCGATGGGCTGCGCGGGGTTCGATGGGGAGTTAGACGCCATCGAGATGCCTGATGGCCGACGCGGGAGAAGTATAACCATGCGGAACCCGAAAGTAAAACGTTTAAGTCGTGGGCGATGATGGCTGCGCGAGCGCGCTGAGGGGCTGAAGCCCGTACGCTTTATGGGGCCCAATTTTCGCGCAGGCTGTTTCGGGGGTGGGTTATGCGCGGGCGCGGAGGGTGAAGAGGGTGATTTCTGGTGGGCAATTGAAGCGGAAGGGGAGGCCGATGGCGCCGACGCCGCGATTGACGTAGAGCTGCATGCGGTCGAGATGAAACCATCCCTCAACGTACTTGCGGCCGAGGGGGGGCAGTCTAAAGGGGCGAAGGAATGGGATTCGAATCTGTCCTCCATGGGTGTGGCCGCTGAGCATGAGGTCGACGGCCTGACCGGCGCTCTGACGGAGCAGGTAGTCAGCGTAGTCCGGAGCATGACACAAGAGGACTACGGGCTCATTGGGAATGCGTTGGATTGAGGGCGGGATGGCCAACTCCGGGTCTGGCTGGCCGCTGAACGGATCGTCGACGCCCGCGAGCCAGAACCTGGCACCGCCGCGCTCGATGGGCAGATAGGCGTTTCTGAGCACGGTGATTCCATTGTCAGTGAGCGCTTCCGTGACCTGTTGCGGGCCGACGCCGAAATCGTGGTTGCCAAGCACGGCATAGCGCGCCTTGCATTCGAGTCCAGTGAGGATATTGGCGCATTGCCAGGCCGATCCAACGGCGAAATTGGTGAAATCACGCGATGGGCGCCATTTGGAAGTGACGAAGTCGCCTGTTAAGACGACGGCGTCGGGCTTGAGGCTGTTGGTGAGGTCGACGATGTGGCGCAGAAAGAACGGCTCGGTGAAATTGTCCATGTGAATGTCGCTGATTTGCGCGATACGCATTCCGTCAAAGGTGGCCGGTAGGGTTGGCAAAGCGACGTCGAAGCGGGAGATGTCGATCCAGTGGCGTTCGATCTCGCCGGAATAAAGGGCCAGCCCCCCGGCGGCGAGCAGGCTGGTCTTGAGAAAGCCGCGGCGGGTGAGGAGGCTTTTCTCTGGACCCGTTGGGGGACGGCCAGGTGGCGGAATGGTTGGGAGGAGGGACACAGCCATGTTCTATCGTACCTAATTGCAGTTGGCAGGGCGGTTCTGACGGGTTTTTTCGTTCTGTGCTGAATCTCACTGAATGGGACGGGGGGCGAAGGCAGGCCTACAAGATTGTGCGAGGAAAATAGTGAAGTAAGTACTTGACAGTCCAGCGAAATTCGCTGATACTCAAGCATAGACTTCAGTAATGAAGATCGAAACAGGAGGTTGAAGGCGATGATGGAAGCAAAAGTGGAAGCGAAGGTGGGACCAAAGGTTGTGCATGCGACATGCGTGGTTGAGCGGAGCGTTGCCAAGCCTTCGGGCGTGGTATTTGCGGCGCTGAGCAATCCGGACAAGATTCGTCAATGGATGGGCGGAGGCGAGCACTCGGACCTGCTGGAGTTTGACAGCGAGTTCCGGGAGGGCGGGAAACAAATTTTGAAGTACAAGATGAGACCGGGAACGCCGATTGCGGGGGCGGTGATCACCAATGAGGTACGGTTTCAACACATTGTGCCGGGCGAGCGCATCGTGACGGCGTCGACGATGAGGATGGACGACCGAATCTTTTCGGCATCGCAGGTGACCTTCGAGCTGGTGCCGTCGGAGGCGGGAACGGACGTGATCATTACCCATCAGGGAGCGTTCTTTGAGGGGTCGGATGGACCGGCGATGCGGGAGCAGGGCTGGATTGCGCTGGCGGACAAACTTGCGGCGGTGGTGAACGAACAGTAAACGCAAATGGCTGTCAGATAGGCTCCAGGTGGCGAATTCTGCGCCGCGGGGCCTGGGGTATCTGCATGGCCGAAGAAGGCGGAGTAGTGACCAAGAATGATGTGGATATGGACCGGGTGTTTCATGCGCTCGGCGATGGAACGCGGCGGGCGATGCTGGACCGGTTGAGCGAGGGTCCGGCATCGGTGTCGCAGTTGGCTGAGCGGTTGGGTGTTTCGCTGACCGCGGTGGGACAGCATCTGGAGATTCTGGAAGGGTGTGGATTGGCGGTGACGGAGAAGGTGGGGCGGGTGCGGACCTGCCAGATGGCTTCGGCGGGGCTTGATGCGCTGGAGCAGTGGGTACGGGAGCACCGGAGCGAGTGGGAACGACGGATGGATCGGCTGGGAAAGATGTTGGAGAACGGGGACTAGCAGCGAGGAATCGGAAACCAGGCTGGGGGAAATGACGGCGCAACGGGTGAGATGCCGGTGGCCCAAAGTTGCTGGTCCAACTCCCTCGAAACGGTTATGGTTTGCCCTTGGGTTCCGGCGCTATGATCCCAACACGGCCACAAGTGGGCCTGCCCCTCCGTTTTCGCGCCCGCAGGGGGATGAAGAGACCGAATGCGTCGTTCCTCTGGAATTGCAATCGCGGTAGCGGTTGGATCGGTTGCCGTTGTGGCGCCGATCTGGATCTCCGTCCAACTGGCCTGGAACGAGGCGCTGGCGAACTCCCAATCGAGAGTTGAAAGCTATGCAAGCGATTTGGTGCGCCGCGGTGAAGAAGCAACTCGCCAGCTGAACCGCGCTCGCAGCCTGCTGAACGCAGTGCACTATCCTCCGTGCTCGCCGGACGAAGTGGCTCTGATGCAGGAGCTGGCTGTGACTTCGAATTATATTCAGGCGATTGGGCGCACTTCCGGCAATCAGATCACGTGCAGTTCTTTGACCACCACTGCTCCGATCGATATTGGACCGGCCGATCTGGTGACGGAAAACGGCTCAGAAGAGCGCTTCAATGTAAGACTCTTTGCGGCGCAGGTTCACCCGCTTCTGGTGATTTCAGAAGGCGGTTTGGCGTTCATTGTCGACTCTTCGCTGATGGAGGACTTGCCGGTTGCAGGAACGGGGATATCCGTGGGCATCTTCGTTCCGTCGCAGCCGCTGCATAACCTGATTTCGACGGCGAACGGGGAAATCTCCTCATCGTGGCTGAGGACAATTCCCAAGGGAACGTCCACGACCTTTGTCGACGGCGGCTATGTGGTTTCCGTGGTGCGTGCGCAGCGGGCCGATCTGGCGGTGGTGGCAGCGTCTCCGAGTGTCTACGTCCGGCAGCAACTGTGGCCGTTTGCATACATTTATATTCCGCTAGGACTGCTTTGCTCCTTCGGCCTGGCCTGGGCAGTGGCCCGCATTTCGCGGACGGGGCTTTCTCTTCCGTCTGCCCTGCGGCGCGCGGCAAAGCGCAAGGAATTCTATGTCGAGTACCAACCGATTGTGGATCTGGCGACGGAGCGCTGGGTGGGCGCAGAAGCGCTGGTGCGCTGGCGGCGCGGCGGCCGCGTGGTGATGCCCGACCAGTTCATCCCGGTTGCCGAGGAGAGCGGCGTGATTACGCGCATTACGGCGTGCGTAGCTGAGATCGTGGCCGCGGATCTTCCTTCGATGCTTGCGCTCGACCCGGAATTCCAAATCTGCATGAATTTATCTGAGCCCGATCTTGTGACCCCGGATACGGTCAGCCTGCTGAGGAAGGTGATGAGCACGAGCAATGCGCGTCCGTGCAACCTGCAGGTGGAGGCGACGGAGCGGCTTTTTGTGCAGGCGGACCAGTCGCGCTGGATGCTTGCCAAGATACGTTCGCTGGGCATTGAGGTGGCAATCGATGACTTCGGAACAGGTTACTCGAGCCTTTCGTGCCTTCAAACGCTGGGCCTTGATGCTCTAAAGATCGACAAGTCGTTTGTGGACACGATCGGCACCGACGGAGCAACAAGCCAGGTTGTTCCACACATCATCAGCATGGCTCATTCGCTTGAGCTGGAGATGATTGCCGAGGGCGTTGAAACAGCGGCTCAGGCTGATTTTCTGCGCATGCGGGGCGTTCATTACGCACAGGGCTGGCTGTTTGCAAGGTCGATGAGCATCGACTCGCTCTGCGTGGCGCTGCAGGCGCAGCAAACGGTGGAAAGCCCGGAAGTGCCTGCGTGAAAATCCACGACGGACTGTGCGGGGCTTAGTTGTTGAAACGCTCTTCCCTCAGATTGCATTGGTCCGAGCCTACAGGTCGCTGCGCCCTCCGGCAACGCAATCTGCAACCGCAGTCTTAATCCTTGAGGGCGGCGAAGTACTCGGCGACCTGCTGCCAGTTGTCGACGCGCGTATAACCGGTGAGGGTGACGTTGTGGGGCGCGGTGTAGAGCAGGCCGCTGCCTTCAAAGTGGAGCAGATTGCGGGGCTGATCGTCGATGAGGAAGTTGGCGCGGAGGATGGATTTGTTGCCGCAGAAGACGTAGTGAGTGGACGGAATGAAGGGGAAGTGGCGCTGCAGCCAGCGGTACTTGGGGCCGAGTGAGTTGGGGACGACCATGGCCTGGGTGGCGATGAAGACCTCGAAGCGCGTGGAGAGTTCTTTGAGAACATCCTGAGCGTCGGGCATGATGGCGAGGTCTTCAAAGAAATCTTCTGCGTCGAGGAAGGCGCGGAGCTGCAGCTGGCGGTCGGCGGGCGTAACTTCCCAGAGGCCTTTGCCGGCGAGGTCCTGGGTCGTGACGTCCTCATCGAAGGTCTGGTTATAGCGGCGCAGATGCTCGGCCAGGGTGTCGGCCATGACCTCGTCCATATCGACACAGATGCGCTGCACGGGTTGCTCCTGAAAAACAGTTGCAGGTTCTAGTTTGCGGTTCCAAGATCCGGCTTCCGGAGACTGACTTCGCCTGGGGATCGGGGTTGCACTGAGAAAAGGTTAGCAGGAAGGGGGCGGGCTGAGGCAAAAGCTGCGCCGGTTGCGGGTGGAAGCCGCGGGCGTGGCCGGACGAGGGAGATTAAATCTGA
The DNA here is from genome assembly GCA_035529815.1 of Occallatibacter sp. Classification (GTDB taxonomy): domain Bacteria; phylum Acidobacteriota; class Terriglobia; order Terriglobales; family Acidobacteriaceae; genus Telmatobacter. The sequence goes on from DATKWA010000068.1 coordinate 9,970, forward strand.
AATTTAAGCGAGAAATAACGGGTGCGCGCTCGCTAGCCTATAGGCAAGCACTGAAGAACGCACCCAATTCCGATGTTTGACTACGCTTTGAGAGCGGCCAGCACGTAGGCGGGCTTGAGGGGGAGACGCCGAAGGATTTTTCCGGTTGCGTCGTGGAAGGCGGCTGCGATGGCGGGAGCGGCGAGTGCGTTAGCTGCCTCGGAACCACCGCCATACTTGCCGACGGCTGGATTGTGAATCAACTCAACTTTGATCTCGGGGATGTCCGCCATGGTGAGGATTGGATAGGTTAACCAGTCATCCTGCGTGATGCCGCTCTCGTCGAACGTAAGCTCTTCGTGCAGGGCGATGCTGACTCCCATGATGGAGCCGCCTTGGACCTGGCGTTTCAATTGAGCGGGGTTGACGACGATGCCAGGATCGACGGCCATGGTGCACTTTTCGACGGCAATTGCGCCGGTTTCTGGAGTGACGGCAACGTGGCAAACGCAGGCCCAGTAGGTTCCTTCGCGAAACATGAGCGAGACGCCGCGGCCGCGTACTTGCGTTGAACCGGTGGAAGCGGCATTGGGACCAGGGGATGGACGCGTGTCCCAGCCGGAAGATTCGCGCGCAGCCTTGAGTACGCCGACGGCGCGTTCTTCCGTGGTGTTGTCGATTCTGAATTGAATGGAGTCGACTCCGGCGAGGGCTGCGGCTTCACTGATTGCGAGTTCGCGCGGATAGTTCTGCTGGAACTGACCTGGCGTACGCATGGAGTGATCGCGGAGGCCGGTGGTGAGGGGTGAGGCTTGCTGGCCGACCTGGAATGTGCCGTGGCCGCGCTCCACCAGGTTGGCGGCTTGACCATAGGTCCAGGGGTCCGACAGGCCATTGGCCGTTGAGGAGATGAAGTCGCCGTGAGGATTCGGCGCGGGCTGCGTGGGCAGCCCGGCGATGACGGCGCCGACAAGGCGATCGTCCTGTCCGGCTGGCATGTAGTGGTCGATCTGGTATGCAGAGAGCTTGCCGTTTTCATCGACGGCCAGCTCGACATCGGAGAAAGAAGCCGGGGATTGCGTGGACCATTGGAGATCGTCTGCGCGCATCCACTGTACGCGGACTGGTTTGCCGACGGCTTGCGAGAGGAGTACGGCTTCGTCTTCTGCTCCGGCGTTTCCGCCGTTCGATCTTCCGTAGTGTCCGGGGCCGGGATAAATGTGCACGACGACGTTGTCGATGGTGGTGCTGAGCATTTTGGCGATTTCGCCGCGGAGTTCCTGGGGGTTCTGGTTGTGGGTGTGGATGTGCACCATGCCGTCGGCGTGGACATCGCCCACAGCCATGGTTGGACCGATGGGCACGTGCTTGAGGTAGGACATTTGATAGGTTGCGGAGAGCTTTTTGTGGGCCGATGCGAGCACGGGGACCACATCGCCTTTGTCTGTGCGGCTCTTGGTGACCGGAGTGGATTTCCAATCGGAGTTGTTGCGCAGGTAATCGAACAGTTTTGGGCTGGTGGGGAGTCCCTTCCAGTCTGTCCATTTGGTGCCATCGGCTACCTGCATGGCGGCCTGGATGGCCTCCCACTCGGTGGGAGCGACGACGCCGACGAGATTGCCTTTGACGATGACTTGCGAGTTCGGGTATTTGGTTTTGTCGAGCTGGCCGGCTGAGATAAGGGTCGAGCCCAGTGTCTTTGGATGGACGACTCGTCCGTGAAGCATGCCGGGGAGGCGCACATCTGTGGCCCAGTTCGCTTTGCCGGTCACTTTCAGGTGAATGGCAGAACTAGGGAAGGATTTTCCGATGACGGTGTACTCGCTGACCGGCTTCATGGGGGGATTTCCAGTGACAAACAAGCCCATAATGCTGGTGAGATCGCCGGCGACGGGAATGGTGAGGTTCAACTGCTGATCCTTGATGAGGTCGCCGTAGGAAATGCTCTTGCCTCCACCGGAGAGGACGCCGTCCTTGACGGATAACTTGTCTTTTTCGACGCCGAGTTGCTTTGAGGCCAGGTCGAGCAAAGCCTGATAGGTATAGGCGGCGACTTTGCGGAGGTTAGGGGTTCCCCCGACCAGGAAACCGAAGGAGCCACCACCGTCGGGGGTGCGATCGGTATCTCCGCAGACGACGGTGGTGATGGCTTCGAAGGGCATGGTGAGCTCTTCGGCGACGATCTGGCGGTATGCGGTGTAGACCGTGCCCTGGCCGAAGTCGTTCTTGCCGGTACGGATGAGCACTGTGTTGTCGGGGTGAATCTCCAGCCAGGAAGTGGGAAGAGAGGGATCGAGGGAGTTCTTCGCGAACGCCGGTTTGGGGGTTTGGCCCTTCAGTGGCGCAGTCCCAACGATGCTGATGCCTACGGCGAGCATGCCGCCGGTCTTTACAAACTGGCGGCGCGTGAGGGTAGCTCCAAAGACGTTGATCGGGTTGTTGCTCTTGGTCGCCATCACTTACCTCCCTTTGCCATCAGCGTTGCAGCATGCTGCACGGCTTCGATGATTGCGGCATAGGTTCCACAGCGGCACAGATTGGGCGACATGCCGGAGGTGGTGTAGGCCTCTTTGATTTGTTGAAGTGAGGGATTGGGATTGCTTTCGAGCAACTCGGTTGCCTTGATGATCATTCCGTTCTGGCAAAATCCGCACTGAGGAGCTTGTATCTCGATCCAGGCCTGCTGAACCGGATGGAGCGGAGTCTCTGCTTCCGTTGCGGCGTGCCCCTTTTGCTTTGCCCACCGGGCGGGCAAGCCTTCGAGGGTGGTGATCTCCTGGTCGGGAGTTACGTCGGACAGGGCGGTAATGCAGGAGCGGACTTCTTTGCCGTCGATGAGAACGGAACACGCTCCGCATTGAGCCAGGCCGCAGCCAAACTGGGGGCCGACGAGAAGGAGATCGTTGCGCAGTATGTAGAGAAGCGGCGTGTCCGCGGGCGCCTGGACCTCTCGGCGCTCGCCATTCACATTGATCGTTGCCATCGCAAATTCCCTCGGATTCCATACCGAGATGGACCGACTCGGCGGAATGAGGTTAGTTTAATCCTTCGCCGCGTGATCGCGACAATTCTGAACTTTCGAGGAAGAGCCGTGAATTTATTTTGTTGAGAGCTCCAAGGTGTTGCCTGGCTCGAGCTGGACGTCGGAAATGACAGCAGTGTCTAAGGTCGCGGGCAGGTGGGAACAGAAGCCGATGCCAACGTAGAAGGGCTCGTCGAGGTGGAGGGTGATGGGCGGGCCGAGCTGGTGCATAGGTTCGCCTTTGATGCTGACGAAGATGGCGAAGGAGTCGCCGTGCTTCTCGATTCCGATGCGTCTGGCGTGGACGCCTTTGAGAAGGCCACTGAAGCGATACTCGAGATCCTGCATGAGGACGTTTGTGTCGGAACGGAAGGCGAGATGGATCATGCCTGCGCCGTGCTCGCCGACCATGACTTGTTTGGAGTCGTCATCGAGATTCTGGCGGAAGATGAGGACGACTTTGCGGTCGCCGAAACCGTCGGCGTTGGGAAAGGTGACGTCGGCGGCGAGGGAGACATCGCCGGACATTTTTTTCCAAAGATAACGGAACTCGTCGCGGTTGTACCAGATGTTGTATCCGGCGGAGTTGATGGTGTATTGGCCGGTTGCGGTGTCATAGGATGCGCTGCCGGGGACGAGGGCGGCGCCGATGTCGGACTGGCCTTCAAAGATGCCGATGGGGGTATCGAAGTTGCGGCTGGGGCGGTGGAAGCCGGCGGGCGGTGCGACCTGGACGTGTGTGGGGGAGGAAGGCAGGGCCCAGTCTGGGACTTCGGGGGTGGCGGCAGTGGTTGCGGTTTGGGCGGGCGCGAGAAGGGGGGCGGCGCAGAGCAGGAGGGCCAATAACAAAGCGGGGCGGGCAGATTTGGGAGCGAGCAAGACGGAGTGGCATTCCATAGCCAAGGACTTTACCGCATCTTTGCTGTCTTTGTAATGTGGGCGTCGTGCGATTTTGCCCTAATGGCGCGTAAAGGGCCCTATGCGCCGGCGGGATGGGACTTGCGGGGTGCGCGGCCTGCGCCGGGGATGGGTTCCGGTTGCGGGGCTTTGGGGGCGGGCGCCATGGCTGGGTCCCAGTAGAGGATGCGGCTGCAACTGTCGCAGGTAAGGAGTTGGCCTTCTCGGAGCTGATTCCACATTTGGGGACGAACGCCCATGCGGCAGCCGGTGCACTGCTGATTGTCGACGCGGGCGATGCCGGTGCCGCGGGAGGTGGAGAGGCGGTCGAAGCGGGTGAGCCACTCGGACTCGATGAGCGGCCTGAGGGCTTCACGCTGGGCGCTGAGTGCATCTAACTGAAGAGCGAACTCCTGCTGGCGGAGGGCGACGCGGGCGCGGGTCTTGTCGTTGGCTCCGGACTGAATTTCAACCTGGGCGCGGGCCTGGGCCAGCGCGGTTTCGAGGGCTTCGGTGCGTTCGAGGCTGGCGAACTCATCGTTTTCGAGACGTTCAGCTTCGGCGGACTCAAAGCTGATTTCGTGCTCGATAGCTTGGGCCTGTTCGGGAGTTTTGACGGAGTCGAGCTGGCCGCGGAATCGGGTCGCCTTTTGGCGGTGGCCGGCGATGTCGCGTTCGAGGCGGGTGCGCAACTGTTCTTCGCGGCTGAGGGAGGCGGAGGTTTCCTCGGCCTGGCGCTGGGCGGCGGCAAGCGCGGCTTCTGCCTGGGCGAGCTCGGCGGGCAGTGCGCGTGTCTGCTGGGTGAGGCTTGCCCGCCCCAGTTCGACGGCTTGCAGCTTTACGAGATTTTCAATCAGCGCTTGCATCTTTGCCAAGAAGGATACGGCATTGGGCTGGTGAATAGAAAACGGAGCTGTGGAGGCGGCGGAGGTTGAACTCCTATCTGCCCCGTCCTTGCGCCGGGAAAAAGGCGCAAGGATGGGGCACGGAGGCTCAGTGGCGGGACGGGTTTGCGGTGACATCTCTGCGACAATTGGAGGCAGGTGGAGGATGGAATTGACGGCGAGGCGGGCACAGTTCTGGCGGAGGCACCGGCTGCTGACGTGGGTTGGCGGCGTGCTGCTGCTGGCGTTGGGGGTGCTGACGGCCGTTGTGCTGATTGTGACGCGCCGGGTTGAGCCGTTGTTGCGGGCGCAGATTGTGAAGGGACTTGAGAACCACTTTCATGCGCGGGTGGAGCTGGACAGTTTTCACGTGACGCTGCGGAATGGTTTGTGGGCCGAGGGCACGGGGCTGCGGATTTGGCCGCCGGGTACAGAAACGGCAGGTTCTGAAATGCCGCTGATCCGGCTGGCGGAGTTCCGGTTTCATGCGCCGTTGGAATTCAAGCCAGGTCAGGCGATTCGGATTTCTGTGGTGCAACTGAAGGGGCTGGAGGTGGATGTGCCGCCGCGGTCGCACTTTGCGCACGACGCCAAGGCAGCGAAGGGCGCGGCGGGAGACGATACGTGGCCGACGAAGGCGGCGATGGGGCTGCTGCGCTTGAATGTGGCGCGCATTGAGTGCAGCGAGGCACACCTGACGGTGGAAACGAGCAAGCCGGGCAAGCTGCCGCTGGAATTTGCGATTGCGCACTTGAAGATGACGGGGATTGGTGGCGGCGGGGCAATGGGCTTTGAGGCAGAGCTCACGAATCCGCGACCGGTGGGGACGATTTATACGTCGGGCAAGTTTGGGCCGTGGGTGGTGAGCGATCCGGGCGAGACTCCGCTCACAGGGGAATATCGGTTTGAGCACGCGGACCTGAGTGGGTTTAGTGGGATTGCGGGAATTCTGAGCTCGACCGGGCACTATGCAGGCACGTTGCGCGAGATCACGGTGGATGGGGAGACGGATACGCCGGACTTTCGGCTGACGCACTTTGGCACGGCGCTGGGGCTGCATACGAAGTTTCATGCGAGGGTGGACGGGACCAACGGGGACACGTGGCTGGAGCCGGTGGAGGCGACGCTGGGCAGCTCGCACCTGTGGGCGCAGGGACAGGTTGTGCGCGTGGCTGCGGGAGCGAACGGGGTGGGCGCGGGCGGTCACGATATTGCGCTGATGGTGAACGTGAACCGGGGACGGATTGAAGATTTTCTGCGGCTGGCGAGCGGGTCTGGGACGCCACTGCTGACGGGCGCGCTGAGGATGAAGGCAGATCTGGATATTTCGCCGGGGCCTGCGCCTGTCGACGAACGGATGAAGCTGAAAGGGACGTTTGCGCTGGACGATGCGCAGTTTACGAGCGCGAAGATTCAGGATCGGGTTGCGGAGTTGAGCGCGCGAGGGCTGGGACGGCCCAGCGACGCGAAGAACGGTGGCCAGATTGGCGTGCGTTCGACGATGAGCGGGAACTTTGCGATGGCGGATGGGGTTGTGAGGCTGCCGGCGCTGAAGTACACGGTGCCGGGAGCGGTGATTGACCTGAAGGGAAGCTACGGCGTGGATGACGGAACGCTGAATTTTGCGGGTTCAGCGAAGACGGAGGCTACGGTTTCCGCTATGGTGGGCGGATGGAAGGGATTTCTGCTGAAACCGCTGGACCGGTATTTCCAGAAGGACGGAGCGGGGACGGAGGTTCCGATTCATATCGACGGGACGAGGGAGAATCCGCAGTTCGGGATTGATTTCAGCCGGATGAAGGGGAGTTCGGACGAGCGACCGGACGAGCCGAAGTGAGGGGTTGGGGAGCGCTTGCTGGCGATGGGGGCTGCGCCAGAGACTGGTGGACGGGATGATTTCTGCACTTGGAACAGAGATTTATGCGGGGCTGGGCGCTGCCGGGTTTTTGGGGTTGGCGGCGGGAGGGTGCGCGTATGCGGCGCTGTGGCCGGGGTCGAGGATTTTTGGATCGGCGCTGACGGCGCCTGCACAGGCGGAAGAATTTGCGCTGACGTTCGACGATGGGCCGAATCCGAAGTGGACGCCGCGGCTGCTGGATGTGCTGGCGAAGCACAATGTGAAGGCTACATTTTTCATGATGGGCGTGCGGGCGCAGATGCAGCCGGCGCTGGTGCAGCGCGTTGTGGCGGAAGGGCACCTGATCGGGAACCACACGTGGAGCCATCCGAACCTTGCTATGACGTCTGCGCGGAAAGTGCGCGAGGAGCTGGTGCGGACGAGCGGGACGTTGGAGTTGATCAGCGGGCAGAAGGTGGAGTATTTTCGTCCGCCGTTTGGGGCGCGGAGGCCGGCGGTGTTTCAAATTGCTCGGGAGCTGGGGTTGCGGGTGATGACCTGGAATGCAATGACGTCGGATTGGAGCGAGACTTCGGCGGAGCGGATTGCGGGGAAGTTGACAGCGACCATTGAGGAGCTGGGCAGACGGGGGCGTGCGGCAAATGTTGTGCTGCACGATGGAGGGCATCGGGAGCCGGCGGCGGAGCGAGGGGCTTCGGTTGCGGCGGCGGGGATGCTGGTGGAGCGGTTTCTTGGGACGCGAAGGTTTGTGCGGGTGGATGCGTGGGGGATTAGTAGTCCCTGCCTTTGATACTCCTATTTCCGCCTGAACTTCGGTTTTCCTATCGCCTATTTCCGCAGGATCTGCTTTCTGTGGGGCGGATTGTGGCTCAGCGAACCAGCGGCAAAGTTATTGATTTGCCAAAACTGCCTCGAAAGCTGATTTCGCCGCCTCGATGGTGGCGTGGATTTCGGCGTCGGTGTGGGCGGTGCTAAGGAAGGCGGCTTCGAATTGGCTGGGGGGGAGCCAGATTCCCTGGTTGAGCATGGCGTTGTGGAAGCGACCGAAGGCGTCGGTGTCTGATTTTGCGGCCTCTTCGAAATTGGTGACGGGATTGGTGACGGGGCCGGGGGAGAAGAACCAGGTGCCCATGGAGCCGACGCGGTTGGTGGTGAGGGGGATTCCGGCGGCGCGGGCCTCGGCGGCGACGCCATCAAAGAGGGCTTTGGACGTGGCTTCGAGTTGAGGGTAGATGGTTTTGGCGTTGGCCTGGAGGTGGGAGACGGTGGCGATGCCGGCGGCCATGGCGAGGGGGTTTCCGCTGAGGGTTCCGGCCTGGTAGACGGGGCCGAGGGGGGCGAGCTGGTCCATGAATTTGCGCTTGCCGCCGAAGACGCCGACGGGGAGACCGCCGCCGACGATTTTGCCGAGCGTGATGAGGTCGGGCGAGAGCGAGTAGAGCTCGGAGGCTCCGCCGAGGGCGACGCGGAAGCCGGTCATGACTTCGTCGACGATGAAGAGTGCGCCTTCGCGACGGGTGAGGGCGTGGAGCGCGTGGAGGTAGCCGGGAGCGGGCGGGATGCAGCCGGCGTTGCCGACGACGGGCTCAATGATGACGGCTGCGATGACGCCGGGATGGGCGTCGAATGCGGCTTCGACGGCGGCGATGTCGTTGTAGGGAAGCGCCATGGTGAGATGGGCGATTTCGTAGGGGACGCCTGCTGAGCCGGGGATGCCGAAGGTTGCGACGCCGGAGCCTGCTTTGACGAGGAGTCCGTCAGCGTGGCCGTGGTAGCAGCCTTCGAATTTGACGATGACCTTGCGGCCGGTGACGGCGCGGGCGAGACGAATGGCCGACATGGTGGCCTCGGTGCCGGAGCTGACGAAGCGCATTTTTTCGATGGAGGGGTAGCAGGCGGCGATGCGCTCGGCGAGGTCGGCTTCCGCGGCGGTGGATGCGCCGAAGCTGGCGGAGTTGGCGGCGGCGCGCTGGATGGCTTCAACCACTGGCGGGAAGGCGTGGCCGAGGATCATGGGACCCCAGGAGCCGAAGTAGTCGATGTAGCGGTTCTGGTCGGCGTCGGTGAGGTATGCTCCGGACGCGGACTGGATGAACGGGGGCGCTCCGCCGACGGCGCGGAAGGCGCGCACGGGGGAGTTGACGCCGCCGGGGAAGAAACGCTCGGCGCGGTGCTGGAGGGCTTGGGACCGGGTGCGGGTGGGTGTATGGGCGGACATGGTGGGTTCAGTATAGAAGGAGATGCGGCAGGGGATGGGCTTTGCGCAGGTTGAATGCGTGGGTATCCCGCGCTTCTTGCGGTGAGGCTGCGAGAAGGATGGGGCACGGGGCTTTTCTGCGAGGGCGCGGTGGACGAATCGTTTGATATTGGCGGGCGGGTGCTGGTGCTGTTTGATGGGCACTGCGGGCTTTGCAACGGGGCGGCGCGTTGGCTGCTGAAGCGCGACCGGGAGGACCGGCTGCGGTTTTTGGCGCTGGAGTCGGAGCGGGCGGCGGGGGTGCTGGAACGGCATGGAATGAACGGCCCGGGTATGGAGACGATGGTGGTGGTGCGGGATGCGGGCGGTGCAGCGGAGAGCGTGCTGGAGCGGTCGGATGCGGTGGTCGAGCTGCTGCGGGAGTTGCCGCGGCCGTGGCCGTGGGTTGGGGCGGTGATGGGGTGCGTTCCGCGGGTGGTGCGGGATTTTGGGTACAGGGTGGTGGCGCGTTGGCGGTACCGGATCTGGGGTCGGCTTGAGAGCTGCCCGGTGCCAACGGCGGAGGAGCGGGGGCGATTTTTATAGGGCGCGATGAGAGGATTTGTGGTTTGAGGGAGCGGGTGGCCTGATTGGCGTGGGCAATCGGGTTGATCGCGGTGGAATTCGCAGGGCGGGAATGCTGCTAGAATCGACCTTTCCGGGCATCCGCGCCGGCAATACTCCATACGCAGAAAGTCTTGACTGTGCCTACCAAACCCAAGCAAACACCTGTGACGTATGCCGACGCCGGCGTGGACATCAGCCGTGGCGATCGGGCGAAGGAGCGTATCAAGTATCTGGCGCAGAAGACCTTTAACCGCAATGTATTGGGAGGGATTGGCGGATTTGGCGCGCTGTACCGGCTGGATATGCAGCGGTGGAAGAACCCGATTCTGGTGAGTTCTGCCGATGGGGTGGGGACGAAGCTGAAGGTGGCGTTCGAACTGGGGCTGCACCAGACGGTGGGCACGGACCTGGTGAACCACTGCGTGAACGATATTGCGGTGCAGGGAGCGACGCCGCTATTTTTTCTGGATTACCTGGCGACGGGGCGGCTGGACCCGGAGGTGATTGAGAGCGTTGTGACAGGGCTGGCCGACGGGTGCAGAGCGAATGGATGCGCGCTGATTGGCGGCGAGACGGCGCAGATGCCGGGTTTCTACAGCGATGGCGAGTACGACCTTGCGGGTTTTATTGTGGGTGCAGTGGACCGGGACAAGATGGTGACGGGAGTCGGGATCAAGCCGGGGGATGTGCTGATCGGGCTGCCTTCTACGGGGTTGCACACGAATGGCTACTCGCTGGCGCGGAAGCTTCTGTTTGAGGTGGCCGGATACAAGCCGACGCAGTACGTGACGGCGATCAAGGAAAAGGCCGGGGTGGCGTTGATGAAGACGCACCGCAGCTATCTGCATGTGATTCAGAAGCTGGTGGGGGCCGGACTGACGACAGGAATGGCGCACATTACGGGCGGCGGGATCACGGAGAATCTGCCACGGATATTGCCCAAGAATACCGAGGCGCAGATTGAGACAGGCTCCTGGCCGGTGCTGCCGATCTTTGAACATTTGCGGGAGCTGGGGAAGGTTTCAGAAGACGAAATGATGCGGACGTTCAACATGGGCGTAGGGCTGATTGCGGCGATTCCGGCAGCGAAGTTTACGCGGGCGAAGAATTTGCTGGACCGGGCGGAAGAGAAGTTTTATGTGATCGGGCGCGTGGTGAAGGGCGAGCACCGGGTGCATTACACATGAGCGCGGCTCCCCTGAATGCGGGCGGCAGCACGATGCGGCTGGGGATACTGCTGTCGGGGCGTGGGTCGAATTTTTTGGCGATCGCCGAGCGGATACGCGCCGGACGGCTGAAGGGCGTGGAGATTGCGGTGGTGGTTACAAACGTGGCCGAGGCTGGCGGGCTTAAGGCTGCGCAGGAGTTGGGACTGCCGCACGCGGTTTTTGTTTCAAAGGGGCGCACCAGAGCTGAGCACGATGCCAATGTGATTGCGTGCCTGAAGGCCCATGGCGTTGATCTGATTTGCCTGGCCGGATATATGCGCCTGTTGTCGCCGCAGTTTGTGGCGGCGTTTCCGAACCGGATTCTGAATATTCATCCGTCGCTGCTGCCGGCGTTTCCTGGCTTGGAGGCGCAGGAGCAGGCGTTTGCCTATGGGGTGAAGGTAGCCGGGTGCACGGTGCATTTTGTGGATGAGCATCTGGATCACGGGGTGATTGTGGTGCAGAGGGCGATTGCAGTGCTAGAGAGCGATGATGCGCACTCGCTGTCGGAGCGGATATTGGCCGAGGAGCATGGAGCATATAGCGAGGCGATCGGGATGGTGGCGAGCGGGGAGTACGAGATACGCGGGCGACGGTTTGTGAAGAAAAGCATTTAGGACGCGATTCTGCGGGCCGGGTGTTTCAGTGTCAAGCAATGTGGTTGTTCGAGATGCTTATAAATAGATGATTATGGGATATTTATTGCGGTATTTTGTTTTGCCGAAGATATAGCGCGAATTGCCTAAACTTAAAAGTAACCAAACAAACAACGGACATTTCGTGCTGGGCGAATGAGCACGCCCTCCCCCACGAAGGCGGTTCTCCAAATCACCGAACGATTCCCATGTCAGGCAGGGTGTGCTTTGCTTCTTCCGCGGAAGAGGCGGGCGCCCTGGGGCGATGGGATCTGGAGGCGGTGGTTGTGGAGAACGCCTGGAGTTGGATGGCGCATGAGCACGGGCCGTGTTGTTTGCGGCAAAGCGGCTCTCGACTCGAATGTGGACTGAAACCACAGTGGCATTGAGAGGCGGGAGCGGTTCTCTGCTTTGCGGATTGCTCTCTTTCGGATTCCGCCGGGCGGCTCGGGCAGGGCCGGACGGCGGAATGAGAGGAGCGGGCTGAAGGCTGCCAGACGCGGTGTGGAAAGAGAGGTGGAGGGAATGGCAAACATTCTAGTGAATACCAAAAAGGGCATCGAAGTGGGTGCTGAAGACGTTCTGAAGTGGTTGACGGGGAACCAGAAGGTTTCGAGCTCAGCACCCGCGGCGATTGCGGCTCTTGCCATTTTGGCCGTGGCGATGGAGAGGCCGCTGAGCGAGCTGGCGGGCGCGGTGGCGAACCCTTTGAATATTCCACTGGATGTGGAGACGGCGACGGATTTGATAGCAGCGTGGCCGCAGGTGAAGGCGTTCTTGAGCAGCCTGGGCGTGAAGTTTTGAAGGCATCAATAGCGGAATGAAGGAGTGATCTGAATGAATGCATTTTCGAATATCTGGAAACATCCAAAGACGTCGGCGGCGGGGGTTTTGATTGCGGTGGCTAGCGTTGCCGGAGTGCTTTCCCAGCAGGGCATAACGATGGGCCATGCGGGGAGTGGAACGGTGGTGACGCTGGCGGGCGCGCTGGCGACTGCGCTGCTGGGACTGCTGGCGAAAGATCCGGGGAATACGTTGAGCGAGCCGGTGAGCGGGGCGGGTAGTTCGCAGGCAAAGCTGGGCGCGTGGGCTCTGATTGCGCTGCTGATGCCGCTGCCGTTTATGGGCGGCTGCTCGGGAACATCGGTCGCGCAGAACATTGTGA
>DATKWA010000069.1:0-38827 GCA_035529815.1 Occallatibacter sp.
ACCAGGCGGACTTCTACTGCGTCGGAGTGCCCGAATCCACCAGCAGCATTGGAGAGTGGCCGCTGGCCTGCGTGCCCCGAACCACATGCGGCGTGATGATAATCAGCAGCGTCGCAAAGTTCTTCTGCACGTTCTTGTCGGTCATATCGTTCAACCCCGGAATCTCGCTCAGTCCCGGCGTCCCGCTGATGGCGCGGCTCTCCGATCGGTCCAGTTCGCTCGCCACCACAACCGCCGAACCCTCCTTGATCGTCACCACGCCCGAGTAAGACCGGCTGTTCAGAATCGGGTTGCCGTTGATTTCCCCGCCCGACAGCGCCGTCAGCTTCAAATCAAGCGTCAGTGCGACATCGCTGTTGCGCATCACGTTCGCCGTGGCCTTCAGCGTCATGCCCAGGTCCTGATATTCCACCTGCGGCACCGAAGGCACCGAGTTCTCAAGCGAAGAAAGCAGCGCAATCAGGCTCGCCGACGTCCCCGCTCCCGTCAAGCCGGCAATCCCCGAAGCATTGCCAGAAAGACTCGAAAACGACGAAGTTTGGATCGGATAGCGCTCGCCTAACTTCAGCGTCCCCGCCTCGCCGTCTCCCAGCCGCAACTGAATCTGGTCCAGCTCCCGCGAGTCCGATGAGTTCAGATTGAGGTTCAGCGTGGCGGGACCAGGCGACAATCCCGACTCCGTAAGCCCGCCCCCGAAAAGAGCAATCCCGTTGGAAAACAGCGGACTGGAAACCTGCCCCGAGGCAAGCAGGATGCCGAGAATCGCCAGCGTGTCGCCCGGAGCCGCCAGTCCCGAAGACACAATCTGCTGAACCAGGTCCTGGTTCGCATTCAGCAGAGCCTGTTCCTGGGCATAGACGTTGAAGGCCGTAAAGCTCTGGGGCGGAGTTACACCCGTGTTCTGCCCACTTGTGTGAGCCACCTGAATCAGCCGTACATCGAGCAGCACCTGGCTGTGCCCGTCGATCAGCTCCCGCAAGGTCGCGTTGAACGCGTCCATCGTCTCCCGAGCGGCACGGATCGTGAGCGTGCGCGCCTCTGGGTGCGCCGTCACCTGCTGCACGCCGAATACCTGCTTGGCAAGCGTGCTCACTTCGGTGACCTCGTCCGGTTTAAGCCCCGAGAGATACACCGTCTCCATCTCCAGACGGGTAAACTCCTGCCGATTGGTCCGTGTGTCCCGCGCCACCAGCACATGGTGCGCATCCAGAGGCACGTAAAAGCTGTCCGTCACCAGCCCAACCGCCCGAGCCGCGTCCTCGAAGCGAACGTTGTCGATATCCATCCGGGTCTGCGTCGCTGGAATGCTGGCGTCCGCCGTCGCCTCAATCCCATACGCCTTGAAGACCTGCTGCACGATCTCCCGCTGCCCACCCCGGAGATGGAAGCTGTGCCGCCCCCTCCCCGGCTCCAGCGTCGGCACTTCGCCAACCGTCTGCTCGTAGAGCGGTCTGGCCTCCTGCCGCCCCCCATCCCCCCCCAATTCAAATAAGTGCTGCGTAGCTTCGATGCTTTTGGGGTCGAGCTCGAGTGCCCGGGCCAGTGCAGCGTGCGCAGCGATTGCATCGCCGCGCAGGCGTGCCTTGGCCGCAGCTTGTATCAGCGATGTGACCGCATGGCTTCGCGCCACGTCGATGGCCAGTTGGTAATTCGTGCTGCCGGGGTCGAGAGCTGCAGCCTTTTGGTAATCTTGCATCGCCTCTTCAAAGTGCTCTGCCATGAAGAGCTTGCCGGCGGCAAGGTATAGTTTTGCGGCTCGCCTACGGTCGCTGCTGCGCGGCTGTTTGCGCTCGGGGTTCGCGGTGCCGGAAGGTTGAACTGCGGGTGCGTTGGGCGCTGGGGCCTGTGCCTGCAAAACGCCCGCGGCCAGCGCAAGCAGTGACGCGGATATGGAGGAAACCAAAACCTTGCGAGCAACGGCCACAGTAGGACGCAGCTTCATGTCGCGGTCCGGGCAAGCGCGAGCAAGTCGGCAAGCGAGGAAGCGCAAACCTCCGGCTCCAGTGCTTGCAGCTCATCGAAGCTGTAGTTGCCGGTCGCAACTGCAATGACAGGTAGAAGATTTGCCCGCGCGGCCTCGATGTCGCGAGGCGTGTCGCCGACCACGCAGACGATTGTATGCTCGCCTGCAATTTCTCGTGCTTTGTGTGCTGCCTGGCCGATCAGTTCCGAGCGGACGGAAAAGTGATCGCTGAAGCCGCCGAAACAGAACCACTCGCGCAATCCGGCCTCCTCAATTTTGATCCAGCCGATGGCTTCCAGGTTGCCGGTGGCCACGCCCAGCAGCGCGCCTTTCCCGGCCAGGTGGTCAAGTGTCATTTCCACGCCCGGCATGCGGATCAGGTCCAACTGGCTGCGCTGTTCGGTAACTGCATTGCGCATCGCCTCAAGGATGGCTTCCGTGTGCTGCTCCATCAGCGCGGATGGAATTCCGGCCAGTTGGCAGGCTTCGCGCAGAATGGCTGTATCAGTGCTGCCGTGCAGAGGAATGCCGTCTAGCGTGATCTCAAACCCTGTCACCCTGTGTACTGCTGCTGCGAAGGAGTTGAAATGGATTTGGTCGCGGCTGCGCAACAGTGTGCCGTCTATGTCGAATAGATAGGCGTCCTGCCCATTCCAGGAAAATCCCTGTTGGACGACTATGCGCGCTTCCTGGCTAGATGGAGTTATCGGCATCTTTGGTTGAACGGCGCCGTTAGCCAGGGCGGTACCTCTACCGGTAGCCCTGGCGGTAGGCGCTGATTACTGGACGTTCGCTCCGCACCGGACGCTTGAGACCCGTGCGTACGTCCGACAGTTCCAGACCTAGTTCTGCCATCGCGCGGCTGAGGGTATTGCGGTGCATCCCCAATTCCTCTGCGGCCTGGCACTGGTTCCCCCTGTGTGCTACCAGAACTTCGCGCAGATATTGCTTCTTGAACTCGCGCACAGCCTCCTCGTAGGGAATGCCGCTCGAGTGCATCTGGGTCACAAGGCTGTCCAATTCTCGTTTCACGTCCACCTCTTAAATCTACATCAGATTCTTCTGTTTTCTTCTACCGAAACTTTGTTTATATCAGAATCAGCCTGTTGGTGGATGCAGCCATTCCGGAGCATGTTGTTCCACCATGAGTAAACCCTGTCGTATACGATCGGCAAGATCCGCGGGGCTCACGCGCGTACTGAGGTGACAGAATCCGAAGAAAAACCTTGGCAGCGTTGCGTCCGCCAGCCAGTGGGCCTTCGGAAAAAAGACCACAATCACCAGGATGCCGAGCGTAATCAGTAATGCACCCTGCAGTAATCCAAAGACGCCACCCGCGAGCCTGTCGAGACAGCCTAACCCCATGCGGTGCAGCGTCTTTGACGCCACGGCTCCTATGACATTCGCAATCGCCATCACAAGCAGTGCGATCAGCAGGAATCCGACGGCATCGGCGACCTCCCTGATTCGCACCAGGGGCATCAGAAAGTCGGCAATACGAGAATAATTCCATGCAGCCAGCACCAAACCAAAAATGAGACCGATTAGCGAACACACTGAGCGAAGGATGCCCTGGGAGATCCCCCCCAGCACCGCCCCCCCCAGCACAATCACAATTACCCAGTCTACCCACGCCATTGCAACTCCGCTCTCTTCTACAAGCTTGGTTCGCGGTCCGTCAATCTGCGGAATGCCTCAAGATATTTGTCCAGTGTCCGCTCTACTATGTCTTGAGGCAAACTGGGCGCGGGGGCCTGCTTGTTCCAGTGAATTGACTCGAGATAATCGCGCACGAACTGCTTGTCGAAGGAAGCCTGAGCGCCTCCCGGTTTCCAGGCCGAACTCTCCCAGTAACGCGAGGAGTCCGGAGTTAATGCCTCATCGGCAAGGATAATGCCTTCTGCGGTTCTGCCGAACTCAAATTTTGTGTCAGCCAGGATGAGGCCGGACGAAGCGGCATGTTCGTTCGCCTTGCTGTAGAGCGCCAAGGTCAACCGCCGGAGTTCGGCCGCATCTGACTTGCCCAGCAAGTTCTCGACGGCAGCAAAGGAAATGTTCTCGTCGTGGGCGCCGTCCTGGCTCTTGGTTGCGGGTGTAAATAGGGGTTCAGGCAACCGCGAGCCATCGAGCAGGCCGCCGGGTAGTGATATGCCGCAAACGGTACCGGCAGACCTGTACTCTTTCCATCCTGAGCCCGTGAGGTAGCCGCGGGCAACGCATTCGACGGGGAACATCTTGGCACGCTTGACGAGCATCGAGCGGCCTTCGAGTTGATCGGCAAATGGCTGTAGTTGCGCGGGAAACTCGTTCACGTCTGCGGTGATCAGGTGGTTAGGGGTTAAATCCTTCAGCAGGTTGAACCAAAATAGAGAAATCTGTGTAAGGATTTTGCCTTTGCCAGGAATACCCGTGCCGAGCACATGATCAAAAGCAGAGATGCGATCTGTTGCAACCAGCAACAACGCATCGCCTACCGCGTAGAGGTCGCGCACCTTACCCCGCCCGAGGAGAGGCGTCGCACCCAGATTAGTGGTGAGCAGAGCGGTCAAGTGAGGGTCCTTCTTTTGCAGGAACTGAATCTCCGATTGTCGGGCGAAGGACAGGCTTTGTCAATGGAGCAATTTCCTCGTAACCTTTGCGAGGAAACTATATCCGCTTAACTGGAATGGGAGATCGACAGATGGGGGAAGGAGGCCTGATCAGGGGTTTTAAGAAGTGCACAGACCTGTGTGACGACCGTCACGGACCTCTTCTTCGACATGGGAGAAACTTCGATTGTCAACATGGTTCAGAGGGCGAGTAAGAAAGCTCTCTTAGAGCCGGGCGACACGGAGCAGCAGTGGAAAGGGGAAGCCGCGGCTAGCTTCGTTTGTACAGGGATCACCAGTAGTCGCGTGCTACCGACCTCCAGCACCGGCTACTGGTCCCCGCTATTTTCTTGTTCTCATACAAGGCCTCCGAAGAGTTGTTATCCTTCGGGGGCATTCTCTTGGTCTCAATCTAACCAGCTGACAATGCCATAAATTGAGCGCAAGAAGCCTATTAGGCCGGCGGCCGGAGTCAGCTTGGCAACATTCATTTATGCGGTGGCACGCTGTTGTTCGCGGCCAGCCAGATGCACGCTGATGACTTTGGAGACGCCGGGCTCCTGCATCGTGACGCCGTAGATCATATCGGCGGACTGCATCATGCGCTTGGAGTGAGTTACAAGGAGGAATTGGGTTTCCTTGCTGAGCGAGTGCAAGAGATCCGCGAGACGCCCAACATTGGTTTCGTCCAGAGCCGCATCCACTTCGTCGAGCACGCAGAAAGGGCTGGGCTGAAACTCGAAGATACCAACCAGCAGCGCCAGAGCTGTCAGCGCTTTTTCGCCGCCTGAGAGCAGCAGGACATTCTGCAATTTCTTGCCGGGAGGCGAGGCTACGATTTCAAGGCCGCTTTCGGCCTGGTTTTCCGCATCGGTGAGGCGCAGGAAGGCCTGTCCGCCATGGAAAAGGCGCGTGAACACCTTGCCGAAGTTTTCGTTAATCCTTGCGAAGGCTTCGTCAAACTTAGTACGCGAAATTTGGTCGATCTCTTTGATGGTTTCTTGGGTATTCTCAATCGATTCGACGAGATCTTTGCGCTGGGTTTCAAGGAATCCGTGACGTTCAGCGGCTTCCTTGTATTCATCGAGCGCCATCATGTTTACCGGACCCATCTGTTCGATACGCTGTTTGAGTGCCCGGCAAGTTTCTTCCTCTGCGGCGAGCTCTTCGCCGAGTATGCGAACGATTTCTGCATCATCGCGCAGTACTTGGGCCTCTACGTTAACTTCAGCGAGGCAGCTTGATTCCAGGTACTCCAGATCCGAGCGCAGCTTGGCCAGTTCGCTAGACAGGCCGGCGCGTTTCTCGCGGAGTTCGTCGAGCGCGGCGCGTCCGGTCTTGAGCGTGGTCTCCATTTCCGCCAACTGTTGACGCAGGGCAAGTGCTTGTGCGGCGATGGACTGGGTGAGTGCCAGAGCTTCCGCACGCGAGGCAGCCAGTTCCTTCTGACGCTCCGCCAGCGTGGCGCTCTCGGCAATGCGCTGTTCGCGCTCCGCAGTTGCCGCAGTCCGCTGCTGCTCGATGGATTGCACTCGACGTTCGAGATCAGCATGGAGGCGATCGATGCGCTGGAAGGCAGCTTCAGCGCCGCGCCGGCGCTCTTCAAGTCCCGCCAATTCTGCAGTTGCCTGCGCTGCTTCCTGCTGCAACCCTTCACGTTTCTGGCGCAACAGGGCGAGCTGGGCCTGCAAATCATCGAGGCCGGCCTCGGCCTGCGCGTGCTCAGCCTCAAGACGCATGGTCTCTTCGCGCTTTTGAGCAATGGACGCACACTTGGCTTCGCATGCATCCTTGTTGCGTGCGGCCTGCAGGGTCCACTCTTGCAGTCGCCGCTCGATCCGCTGTGCCTCCCCGTCCATCTGCTTCAGAATTGCGCCAACATTAGCCGCGTCGGTTTCCGCCGCGCGCCGCTGCTCGCTGCATGATTCGAGTTTGGCGTTCAGCTCCTCGATGGTTCTGGCGAGGACGCTTGCTTCGCTTTCCGCCTGAGCCAGGCCACTCTCAAGTTTGCCTAAACGGCTCTCAGCTTCGCGCAACTCGCGCTTCAGAGCCAATGGACCCTCACTGGCCGGCTTGCCGCCAGTCACTGTTGAGTTGTGAAAGCACTCTCCTTCAGCTGTAAGGAAATACGCATGCGCATATCTCGAAGAAAGATGTAATGCGTCGTTCGAATCAGCCACGAGGTAACTGTGACGAATCTTTGGCAGGATCGATTCCAGCGAACGGCCAAACCCGTTCAACACCTTGATCCCTTCTCTCAGTGGGGTCAGGCCCGGTTCGTTGACCGTATCCGGTCCCTCGTCAGAGATTGCAGCCTGGGCATTGGAATGGATGAGGAATGTTGCCCGCCCGTCGCCTGTCTTCAGCAGGCGCACGCCCTCTTCGGCCGCGCCCCAACTCTCGACAACCAGATAATTCAGCTCTTCGCGGAGAAACTCATCGACCACACCCTCGTGCGCGTCGCTGACTTCAAGGAAATCCGCTAGCGTACCTACAGGCGAGTTGCCCTGGCCAAGGGCACCCGGCTTCAGCAACCTGCGCACAGTGTCGGTCGAGTAGCTGTGGTTGCGAATTACAGCTTGAAGGGAGTCACGGCGGCCCGCCACTGCGGCCTGCTCGCTGCGCAACTGGTTGCCGCGGGTGCGCTGAGCGCTTTCTTCGTCGCGCTTGGTGTGCAACGTCTCGCGCAGAGAGCCGATTTCGGTTTCAAGCAAGTTGAGTTCATTGGTGGCGGACTCATAGCGGACACGAGCCTGGCCGCTCGCGACTCCAAGATTCTCCTGTTCGTTATGAGCCTGGCTCATTTCGGAGTTGAGCCGCTCGGCCTCGCGTTCTAGCGCGGCCAGACTCTCTTCGCCTTGCGCAGTAAAGTTGCGTGCGTTTCCGGCAAGGGTCAGCAGTTGCATGGCATGGCGGCGGCCGACCTCAACCTGCCGTTCGGCGTTGAAGACCTCTTCGGCGGCAGCACGCGCTTCGTGTTGGCGAGCCACCACCTGCTGGCGAAACTCAGTGGCCTCTCCTGCGGCGGTCTCAAGGAAACTGTGCTGTTGGGCGCGCTCCTCGGCGATGCCGGCCAACTGAGTGAGCGTCTGCTCAAGCTCAATTCCGGCCGTGGCAATGCGGGTTTCCAGTTCGCTGACGCGCTCGGTGTTGCTGCGCTCTCGGGCGGTGGCGCGCTCCAGTTCGACTGCGGCTTCATTGGCGCTGTTCTGGGCATCGTGGCCTGCGCGGTCTAACTCATATCCCTGCTCGGTGAGCGAGTGCTGGGTGGCCTCCTGTTGGGCGATCACCTCCACGGATTCGTTCACGCGCTGGGTGAGCGAGGCGATCTCCTGAGTGAGGCGCGCCTGGTCTGCGTCCATGAGAGCCATGCGACTGGCAAGGACCACGCGCAGACGTCCACGTAATTCATCGCGCACGGCGGTAAATCGCTCCGCCTTGGCCGCCTGCCGCTTAAGGGAATTCATCTGGCGTGCAACTTCTTCAAAGATGTCGTCGACGCGGGCTAGATTCTGGCGGGCGCTTTCCAGACGCAACTCGGCAAGGCGCTTCTTGGTCTTGAAGCGGGTGATGCCCGCGGCTTCTTCGATGATGGCGCGGCGGTCGTGTGGCTTGGAACTGAGCAGTTGCCCAATGCGTTCCTGGCCGATGATGGCGTAGCTCTCTGGGCCGAGGCCGGTACCCATGAAGATGTCCTGAATGTCGCGGAGGCGACAGAGCTTGCCGTTCAGCAGATATTCGCTCTCGCCGGTGCGGAACAGGCGTCGGGTGATGACGATCTCGCCTTTTTGGGGGGTACGGTGGAAGCGGCGGCGGCGAATTTTCAGGACCACGGGTTGGGGGCCGCTGCTTGCCGAGTGCGACTCGTCGGGGTCGTCTTCTTCGATTGTTTGGCCGGGCTGCTCGGCGGCGATGATCTCCTCGGCCTCGGTTGCGCGACTTCGGCGGACTTCTTCTTCATCCCAGTCGGCGGGTCCGTCGTGTTCGACGACGACTTCTGGCTCGACGGCGATGGGGCCCTCGTATGCTTCGGGGTCGACCATCGTCAGGGTGACTTCGGCCATGCCGAGAGCTTTGCGGTCGCGGGTTCCGGCGAAGATTACGTCCTGCATATTGGAGCCGCGGAGGCTCTTGGCGCTCTGCTCTCCAAGTACCCAACTTACGCCGTCGAGGATGTTGGACTTGCCGCATCCGTTTGGCCCGACGACCACGGCGATTCCGGTTCCGGCTACGGTCAGCTCTGTGCGGTCGCAAAAGCTTTTAAAGCCGAGGATGTGGATCTTCTTTAGTTTGAGCATTCTTCCTCCCGGAAGATGGGCCTGTTGTGGAGCTGCCTTCTATTGGACGGGAGCGGATTTGCTGCGCCGTCCGGGTAGAAATATTTACCACCCGTTTACAGACTCTAAGGAGCCTTGGAGGCAGGGTCAACGGCGCAGGGCGGGGTTTTTGTGGATAAGGGAGGCCGGAATTCCTGTTCTTGGAAAATGATAAGAATTCGTTCCGATATGGGGATTTTCTAAGAAAGTGCGGGGCTATTTTTGCACAGAGAATTTTTGTTGGGGAGCTGATTGAGGCGGGCGGATCAAGGCTATTGGGAGTTGCGAAAATCTGTCGAGAATGGGTGCTTTAGGGCTATATTTGGGTGCTTTTTCGCTAAAAAACCGTCGTTTTTCGACGGGTAGTTTACTATTCAGTAACATATAGGTGTCTGTATAGTGTTGATTATGAGAAGGTTATTTTTTGAGTGCACCATAATCAGTGCAATTGACGAGGAGGGGGGGGTGGGGGGTAGGCGGTTTTTGGGGGTCGGTTGAGGCCCGATGAAGGCTCACAGAGGTAGTATGCGTTGGTTGGGGGTAATTATCGGCAAGGGGCGGTTTTTAGTTTTCAGGTTTTTAGGTTTCCGCCGTTGGACGCGGTGTGGGTGAGGCGGGATGTCGAAATTGGGCGAAAAAGGGGCGATTTGGGCTGTTTTTGGGCGAAAAACGGGGCAAATTGCGCATGGGGTTTTAGGGCTGATTTTGCGTGTAAGTTGATTTATATCTGGTGGTTATCTGCTAAATTAGGTTGTTTTTCTAGCGCAGAATGGCGGTTTTTGGGGTTTTGGCCTGGGTTTGCAAGTGATTTGATTTCATGGGTTTGACGGAAATGTGATTTTTTCGTGTGGTGGTGTGGTGGTGTGGTGGTGTGGTGGTGTGGTGGGGTTTTGGGGGCAGTTTCGGTGTGGGGGTGGTGCAGCGTCTTGATCGCCTATGGGCGGTCGGCGTTGGGCATGACGTGTGAATCCTAAAACGTTCGTGCGGGAGCGGAGTTTGTCGTATCCCACCCTCGCGGCAGAAAAAAGCCGCAAGGATGGGGCACCCTCAGTGTTTCGGTGAGAGGAGTGTTTTAAAAACTAAAGGGCGGGGCACCCGGCGATGCCGTGGGGAAGCAGGTCTGGGGCTTTGCCGGCGGCGACGAGGGTTCCAACGGCATAGGCAAAATAGGGAGTGGCGTATTGCACTTCTCGATGGAGAAACGGGTCGATGATTGCGCCTTTGGGGGCCTGGTGGCGGATGCTGAAGCGGCAGAGCGACTCGAGCGTGGCGAGGATCTGCTGGCGGTTGGCGTTGACGGGCTGCCAGGGGCGGGCGGGGAGACTGTATTGCTGGGATGGTGCAGCGGAAGGTGGTTGCCCGACAAGCAGACGGGGATGGAGGAGAACGAGAACAACAACCAGGCCGCAGATGTGTTTGCTCATGCTGATCCTTGAGCGAGAGCTGCCTGGTTGGGCCTTCGAACAGGCGTTAGTTTGCGAGGACAGCGCGGTAGCGGACTTTGCTCTTCTTCACCTTTTCGATGGCTTCGTTGGCCTTGGCCATGGGGAAGAGTTCGGTTGCGGCTTTGACGCCGTGGCGTGCGGCGACGTCGAGCATTTCGCGGAGGCGGTGAGGGCTTCCGGTGGGGCTCCCGGTGACGGTGCGCTGTCCGGCGATGAGCGGGAAGGCGTGGAAGGAGACGGGCGACGGGGGTACGCCGACAAAGCAGAGCGTTCCGGTGGGGCGCAGGGCCTGGATGTAGGCGGCCCAGTCCTGGTCTGCGTTGGCGGTGTTGAGGATGAAGTCGAGGCTTCCGGCGACGTCCTTCATGGCTTTTGATTCGCGGCTGTTGACGAAGTGATGTGCGCCGAGAGCGCGGGCTTCTGTTTCCTTTGCGGGCGAGGTGGAGAAGGCTGTGACCTCAGCACCGAAGACGCGGGCGAACTGAAGGGCGATGTGCCCGAGGCCGCCGATGCCGATGATACCTACGCGCGAAGTGGGGTTGACGCCATGGATGCGCATGGGATTGTAGACGGTGATGCCGCCGCAGAGCAGGGGCGCAGCCTGTTGGCTGGGAAGGGCATCGGGGATGGGAATGACGAAGCGCGAGTTGGCGCGGACGCGGTCCGCGTATCCGCCGTGGCGATGAACGCAGGTACCTTCGGAGTCGGGGCAGAGGTTTTCCATGCCCTTGATGCACCACTCGCATTTGCCGCACGAGTTTGACTGCCAGCCGAGGCCAACGCGCTGGCCGACCTGGACCGAGCGCACGTCGGATCCGATGGCGGCGACTGAGCCGGCGATTTCGTGGCCGGGGATGAAGGGGTATTGGCTGATGCCCCAGTCGTTGGAGATGAGGTGAAGATCGCTGTGGCAGATGCCGCAGTGGGTAATAGCAATCTCGACGTCTCTGGGACCAAGTTTTCCGGGGTCGTAGTGGAAGGGCAGAAGTTCTGCTCCTGCCGCGTGTACTGCAAGTCCTTGAATCTGTGCCATGGCCTCTTTGGATTCCTCTCCGCGGGTGGCTGAATTGCCGGCATGTGTTTCCCCAAGGCGCCGGAGTGTGTGCAATGGAACCGCAGGTCGAAACAAATCTGGAGCAAGATTAGTTTAAACCGCCTCCGGGTTCAATGTGGAGGTCGATAACCTGAAAGCCGTAGAGAATACCACCAGTAGGGACCTGGGCAGCGACGAGGGCTGATTCGCCATTGAGGGCGGCTTGCTGGTCGGCGCGCATGGGCTCAAGGGTATTGGCGACGGAGAGCGGGAGGCTGGTGAGGGTTTGGCCTGCGAGGCCGGCCTGGGCTTCGGGCGCGAGCAGACTGACGTAGACGCTGTCGGCCGGATGCAGTCGGCGGTTCTGGGCGAGGACGGCCTCGAGGGAGGGCTGGCGGCCTGGGGAGCCAGGCTGGTTGAAGAGGCGGCCCAGTCCCTGGCCCAGGGCGCGGTCGAGCGTGGCGGCGTCGGAGACGAGGAGGCGGAGGTTTCCGGCACTGAGGCGGGCGGGGAGGGTGACGGGAATGCGGATGTTGCGTTCGGGCTGCTGCCAGGGGCGGAGGGTTGCCTCGACGACGACGGTATCTCCGGCATGGACGGTGTCGCTGGAGACGAGGCGGGCGTTGACGAGCGCGATCTGGGCGCGGCGGGGAATGGCCTGAGCATGGATGTCGATGGAGCGCAGAGGGCTTTGGCGGGAGCTGTTGGAATAAAGCTCGGTAAAGCGCGTGCCGGCCAGCACGGCGGCCTGCATGGGGGCCGGCATGAGGTCGCCGGGTGCTGCCCAGACGTCGATGGGCGAGGGCGGGTAGCCCGCGATGTCGATTGCGCCGGTGAGGTGATAGCTGGTGGAGGCGGTGCTGTCGTTGGCTTGCATGAGGGAGTTGTAGAGGACCACTTCCATGGCCTGCGGAGTGAGAGAGGGCAGGTCGAGGATTTCGACGTTGACGTGGCGCGTGCCCTGAGCCGCATCGACGGTGATGTGCATGGGGATCATGTGCGCCTGCGCGCCGGGGATGCCGCTGAGGGCGGACTGGCCGTCCTCAGTGAATGCGCCGATGGTGGCCCCGGTGTTGATGATCTTGAAAGCGTTCAAGGGCGAGGCCAGGGTGGCGACGACGTCGGCGGTGGTCATGGGCATGGAGATGGGGCCAGCTTGCAGGACAGGATGGCCGCAGGCGAGCAGTTGCTTTGGGTCGATGTAGGTGACGGTGCATGTGGCGGAGATTTCAACGTCGCCGCGGATGAGCTGGGCGCTAACGGCCGATCCGGGCTCGATGGTGGCCAGGGCGGCGGAGGAGATGGCGTCTTTGGGCTGGGTTGCGTCTTGCGGCGATGAGCCACTGACGCCGCCGGCGGCGACCTGCGCGAGGCTGGTTCCGGCCATTTTCTGCTGCCAGAGACGGATGGCTTCGGGGTTGAATCCGCTCATGACGAGGGGCGTTTCCATGAGCTGGAAGTTCATGGGCTGGTTAGGCGGGGCTGAAGCGGGCAATGCGGAGGCGTTGGCTGTTTGAGTATCCGCGGGCTGCACGGGGCCTGACTTGAGCATGTCGGCGATGGGGGTGATGCCGGCGATGGGCTCCTTGCTGAATTGGCCGATGCGATAGGAGAGCGCGCCGAGCAGCTTGTTGCCGATGTAAACGGGGCTGCCGCTCATGCCTTCGACGACGCCGGTGTATTCGGCGTGGGCTCCGTGGAGGCGGGCGAGGATCATGTCCTGGCCGGGGCCGCGCGCGCCGCGGAGAACGCCGAGGATTTCGACCGGCATGGCTTCTGGTTTGGAGCCGGAGAAGACGGTCCAGGCGGTGCCCATGAGGCCGGCGTGGACCTGGCTGAGGGGGAAGAAGCCGCCGGTGGAGGGAGGGGGGCTGGCGGGTTGCTGTGCGGGGAGTGCGGCCGGAGAGGCAAGGCAGGCCAAAAGTGCGGCCAGGGAAAGGGCTTTGGCTGCGCGGCGCAGGTTCGTTTTCGTTTGAGGGAGTTCCACGTCTATAAGAGTACAGCGGGACGGGCTGGAAGCTGATTTCCGGCTGCTGTCTTTGCCTGCGGTCGATCCCGTATGCTGTTGAACACTGAGGTTGCCATGTTTCTGCCGCGTCGAACCGAATCCGTTGCAGTCCGTTTTCGCTTTGCCCTGCCGATCGTCGCCGTGGGGTTTCTGGCAATCAATCCGCTGCTGATCCCAGCTCAGTCGCAGAGCCCGGCGGCGAGTGGGCAGACGCAGCAGCAGCAGGATCAGGCGACACCAGCCGAGGGTGGACCGAACGGCGATACCGGTGTGATCGCTGTGCCGAAGAAGACTGAGCCCGAGGCGCCTCCGCCTCCGCCGGCTCCGGTTGCGCCGAAGATCAAGAATCCGGAGGGACTGGGAAATGTTTCGCTGCGCCTGGACGTTCCGGAAGTGACGGTGGATGTGGGCGTGCTTCTGGAAAAGAACCACGAGTTTGTGCCGGGACTGAAGCCGGATAACTTCCGGGTGTATGAAGACGGCGTGGAGCAGAAAGTGATCGGGTTCAAGCGGGTGGAGGCTCCGATTACGGCGCTTCTGCTGTGCGAGTTTGCGGCCAACAGCTACTACTTTATCTACGACATGAAGAATGCGGCGTGGGCGTTTGCGCAGCAACTGCGTCCGCAGGACTACGTGGCGATGATGACCTTCGACATGCGCACGCAGATCATCACGGACTTTACGCAGGACAAGAATCAGATTCTGCAGGGCATCAACTCGCTGATTATTCCTGGCTTTCAGGAGACGGACGTGTTCGATGCGCTGAGCGAGTCGATAGACCGGCTGGACCGCGTGCAGGGGCACAAGTACATCATCCTGATTGCGACTGGTAGGGATACTTTTTCGAAGTTGACCTTCGACAAAATTCTGAAGAAGGTGAAGGAGTCCCAGGACATTACGATTTTCACGGTATCGACCGGTGGGATGGTTCGTGCGATGACCGAAGGCCGGGGAGGCATGGACGCCTCGATGCGAGACATGGATTATCTGCAGGCCGATAACGAGATGAGGACCTTTTCCAGTTTGACGGGCGGGATGAGCTTCTTCCCTCGGTTCGAAGGGGAGATGCCGGAGATATTCCAGGACATTAACCAGACGATTCGCTCGAAGTACGAGCTGGTGTACACGCCCACCAACAGGAAGCAGGATGGCACGTATCGAAAGCTGCGGGTGACGCTGGTGGATGCCGAGGGGAAGCCGCTGCGCTTCCAGGACCAGAAGAAGAAGCCGCTGAAGTACGACATTATTGCCCGAGACGGCTATCGCGCGAAGCAGGAAGTGGAGTAGGCGCGGCACAGGGGTTGCGGTTCATGAATGGCTGCGGGCGCGGGTGTTAGGCTGTTGGAAGAATTTGATCGAGCGCCGAGGGATATTGCGATCGTGCCTGCTTCTTCAATTGAAAATCAGAATCGGCGGCTGCGTGTAGGCGTGGCCGGGCTTGGGCGCATGGGAATGATCCATGCGCTGCACGTTGACGAGCTTGAGCGGGAGACGGACCTTTGCCGGCTGGCGTGCGTTTCAACGACGGATGAGAAGGCTGCGTACGCGTTTCTGGCGATGACGGGGACTGCTTTGCCGGTGTTTGACGACATCGAGGGGATGGCGCGATCGGGCCTGTGCGATGTTGCGGTGATTGCGACCAATACGGCTCTGCATCGCGCGCATGCACTGCGGATGATTGAGGCGGGGCAGCGGGTTTTTCTTGAAAAGCCACTTACGGGGACTCTGGAGGGGGATCGCGCATTCGCGGCGGAGTTGGAGCGCGAGCATCCGGATGCGCTGATGCTGGGATTTCAGCGGCGGTTCGATGCGCCGACGCTGTATGCGAAGCAGCTTATCGAGGACGGGGCGATTGGGCGGGTGTTCAAGATTTATTCGTCGCTTGAGGACTCGGGACCGGCTCCGGATGGGTTTCAGAGTCCGGGCATTTTGTCGGATATGGCGATTCACAACGTGGATGAGGTGGTGTGGTTTTCCGGGCGCAGGCCAGAGCGCGCGTTGTCGGTGGGGTCGAGGATTTTCAGCCACAGGCTTACGACATGCGATGAGGATTTTGACGACGCGCTGATGCTGCTGGATTTTGGCGAAGAGCTGATTGGGCAGATTCAGGTGGGGCGGAATCATGTGTCGGGCTATCGGGGCGAGACGACGATCTATGGCGAGCGCGGGCTGATTCGCATTGGCTGCTTCAAGCAGAAGCTGCTTGAGGTGACGGTTGAGGCTTACGGGATGCGGGACAGAACGGAGCCGATCGCGGTGCGGACGTTTGAGATGCGCCGTTACGACAAGCCACTACCGGAGTTTATCGATCGCTATGGGGCGGCGTACAAGGACGAACTGAGGAGTTTTCTGGAGTGCTGCCGCGACGGGAAAAATTTTCCGGTGACGCATCGCGACGGGCTGCGGGCGCAGGAGATTGTTGCGGCGGCGATGAAGGGTGCGGTGCGCCGGGAAGATATGGCGCGGATTGAGTATCAGGAGGGTTCGCGGGGCTGAATCTTTTCTAATCGCAGACGTAGGCGGTTTCAGGGAATGCTAGCGCCTGGTCTGAGGAAAGTGTCTCGGGTCCGAGGTGGGAATCCGGGCCGGCTTCAAGAGTGGACATGAAGAAGCGCTCGACTTCTGCGAGGACGGCTTCTCCGGTGCGGGCATGGTAGATGGCCGCGCGCAACTTTGCG
The DNA here is from genome assembly GCA_035529815.1 of Occallatibacter sp. Lineage (GTDB taxonomy): Bacteria > Acidobacteriota > Terriglobia > Terriglobales > Acidobacteriaceae > Telmatobacter. The sequence goes on from DATKWA010000069.1 coordinate 16,032, forward strand.
CCGCCGGGTACGCCGTGGGTGAACCAGGTGGCGAATTGCTTCATCTTTCCGGCCGGGTCGCCGACGCGGGCGTCGCGGGGCAGATCGCGAGTGGCTTCGACTTCTGTGAGAAGCATTTCGAAGTAGGCGCGGATCATGCGGTAGCGGTCTTCCATGGTGGGCCGGTCGTAGCTGCCGGTGGCGGTGTACTGAGCGATTTGGCGGAAGATCCAGGGGTTGGCCGGGGCGGCGCGTCCGATCATGACGGCGTCGCAGCCGGTTTCAGCGACCATGGCGGCTGCGTCCTCGGGAGTGCGAATGTCTCCATTGCCGATGACGGGAATTTTGACGGCCTGCTTGATGGCGGCGATCCACTGCCACTGCGCCTGGCCGCTGTAGCCCTGCTCGCGGGTGCGGGCGTGGAGAGCGACGGCGTTGAGGCCTTCAGACTCTGCCATGCGGGCGAGCTCGACGCAGACGATTTGCTTCTCGTTCCAGCCGGTGCGGAATTTTACGGTGAAGGGAATGTTGACGGCCTTGCGAACGGCGCGGAAGATTTCGCCGATTTTGGGCAGGTCGCGCAAGAGGCCGGAGCCACCGTTGCAGCCGACGACGCGCTTGGCGGGGCAGCCGAGATTGAGATCGATTGTGTCGAAGCCGGTTTCTTCGACGATGCGGGCTGCGTCGGCGAGAGTTTCAGCGTTGGAGCCGAAGAGCTGCGCGCCGATGGGGTGCTCGTCGTCGTAGAAGGTGAGGTAGCGGCGGCGCTTGGTTTCGCGCATGCGGGAGAGGCCGTCGGCGGAGGTGAACTCCGTCATGAGGAGGCCGCAGCCGGATTGGGCGTTGGTGACGGCGGCGTCGATGGATTCAGGATTTGCATCGAGCGGGGCCGAGGCGCTGAAGAGGCTGGCGTGGCGGATGAAGCGGCGGAATACGGTGTCTGTGACGCCGGCCATGGGGGCGAGGACGGTGGCTGGGTTGACGGCGACTGTGCCGAGACGCACCTCGGCGGGCACCCGGGCCTCGGCGGGCATGGGGTGGTCGATGGGGTTGTCCCAATCCTTGTTTACGGTGAAACCTTTGCCGGCCATAATCCTCAATTATTGCGGTGCTTCAGCAACCTGAAATACATACGGCTTGCCACGCGAATCCGGATCCCATCCCTCGGCCATTGCTTCGCGAATCTGGGCCTCGACTTCGGCGGCTACGATGTTGGGCCGGGGAGAGTAGCCAATTCTGGAGAAGCTGGTCTTTTGCGTCTCGATCGGCGGATACTCCATGTGAAGTTCACGGCGCGTGCCTTCCGCGAGTCGCACATGAATCGCCATGCCTCTCCAGCCCTCGGCAGCGCAGCCCTGCTGCTCGCGATGGAGATGCCAGACGAGGGAGAACCCGTCGATGGTTACCGTTGACTCGATCGATCGTTTGGCGCGTGGCATGTTTTATCGCTTCATGTTTTGACGAACGTGTGGTTGAAAATGGCGCGTTGTTGAGTGTTTCCATAACGAAGTTGGGCCTCCGCCGCGGCGGAGGCCCAATCGCGTTTACCGATGGTTACGGCGCGGTTACTTGGTTGCGGCCGCAGCCTGTGCGCCGTCTGACTTGGCGTACTTGCGGCGGAACCGCTCGACGCGGCCGGCGGTATCGACGAGGCGCTGCTTGCCGGTGAAGAACGGGTGGCAAGCGGAGCAGATTTCGACGTGGATTTCGCCTTTGTGGGTCGACCGGGTTTCAAAGTGGTTTCCGCAGGCGCACTTGACCAGCACTGCGGCGTAATCGGGATGAATCTTTTCCTTGGGCATCGCTGAAGACAAACCTTTCCTGCAAGCGTTCTCTTCCATTGTAGGGGGATTTGGGTGGATTGGCAATGAAGCAGGGACTAAGGGACCAGGGACTAAGGGACTAAAGGCATCGCGCTGGGTTAGTTCTTCCTGTCCCACCCATTTCGCAAAAGGCGCGCAATGGATGGGGCACGGGCATTTTGGCTCGAAATGGGGAGAGATACGATTGGTTTCGGCTGCGTCTTTCTGCGCGCTAGTTGCTGTTGGCTGCAGTGAGGGCTTTTTCGATTGCGGCTTCGGCGAGGGGGGCCATGATGGCGTATCCGGCGGGGAGAGGGTGGACGCCGTCTTTGCTGAGCGTGGGCGGGAGGCCGCCGCGGCTGTCTGTCATGGCGGAGTAGTAGTCGACGTAGATGAGGTGATTTTGGGCGGCGTAGGCCTTGATCCATTGATTGAGGGTGACGACTTTGGGGGCTGGGGCGAGGCCGGGATGCCAGGGGAAATCGAATGCGGGCGTGACGGAGCAGAGGATGACCTGGATGTGGTTGGCTGCGCCCATTTCGGCCATGGCGGCGAGGTTGTCTTCGGTCTGCTGGAGGGTCATGGGGCCGGTGTTTTCTGCGATGTCGTTGATGCCGGCGAGGATGATGACGGCCTTGGGATGGAGATCGACGACGTCCTGGTGGAAGCGGAGGACCATTTGCGGGGTGGTTTGGCCGCTGATGCCGCGGTTGACGTAGGGCTTGCCGGGGAATGAGTTTTCGAGATGCCAGCCCTGGGTGATGGAGTCGCCCATGAAGACGACGCGATTTTCGCCGGGGGCGGGGGGGCCGAGCTTCAAGTTGTCCTCCTTAAAGTGGGCGAGCCAGGGGAAGTCGGAGAGGAGCTGCTGGTCGTGCTGACGCCAGTACTCGTTGTTGGGATGGCCGGAGGGGAGGGTTGCGGGGGCGCAGGCACACGCGGGCGCTGGAGCCTTGGTGTCGGGCGGGGTTCCGGTTGCCTGCGCGAGGAGCATGGCGGGAGCGAGGAGCGCGGCGAGGGCAGTAGCGAAGAATGCAGTGCGGAGTTTCATTGGGTTCCCCTTGGAGTTTTAGCTTTTTGGGTGCGGGCGGTTGACGGAGGCGAATCGCCGTTATCAGGTTGCGCATCGATTGTAGAGAATTGAGCGGGTTGCAGGGAATCGTGAGGTGCGGTTATGCGGGATTTTCCACATAAGTGCACCGGGGCTGCACCGGCGGCGGAGTGCGCCCTGTGCGCTAGGCTTGAGATCAGATGAGCAATTGCGCGATTTGCGGTGGAGTTGGGCTGGTGCGGGTGATGAACCAGGCGGGGAAGTGGGTTTCCCGCGCCTGCGAGTGCCAGGAGATGGAGCGGGAACAGCGGCGGATTGCGGCGACGCATATACCGGAGCGCTACCGGCAGTACACGCTGGATGGCTACGAGACGGCGTTTCGCGGGGCGCACCCATCCCTGGGGCAGGCGCACCTGACGGCGCGCAGGTTTGTGGATGCCTACCCGGTGGACACGGCGGGCAAAGGCCTGCTGTTTACCGGATCGATTGGCGTGGGCAAGACGCATCTGGCGGTGGGGGTGCTGCGGCGGTTGGTGCAGGAGCGGGGCGTGAAGGGGCTGTTCTGCGACTATCGGGAGCTGCTGAAGAGCATCCAGAACAGCTACAACACGCAGGTGCAGACGACGGAGCTGGAACTGCTGAAGCCGGTGTTTGCTGCCGAGGTGCTGGTGCTGGACGACCTGGGCGCGCAGAAGCCGAACGAGTGGGTTTGGGACACTGTGGCGCTGATTCTGAACTCGCGGTATAACGACAAGCTAACGACGATTATCACGACCAACTATGCGGATCTGGCGGCGGGGGGCGGGGGCTTGTCGGATGCGGAGCGCGCGGGCCGGGAGCCGACCCTGGGAGACCGGATTGGGGACCGGATGCGGTCGCGGCTGGCGGAGATGTGCGTGCGTGTGGAGATGACGGGGGAGGACTTCCGTCAGACGGTGAAACGTGCTCGGTTCGGGTGAAATGTCTCGTTTCAAGACAGTTTGGATTACTGCGACTGTCTTATTTTGATACAGCGCGGTTTAGAAGACCCACATACTGCAGAGCAGGAGCAGCATGGCGGCGACGGTTACGCCCTGGTAGACGAGGGTCGCTGCCTGCGCGGGTTGTTGCACGCAGTCTGCGGAAGCTTGCAGCAGGGTAGAAGAGAACTCGGGTGGGGACTGCATTGCTGGCCTGCCTTTCCATGCTTTTCAGCAAAAAATTACGAGAGTTTGGGGATTCCGGTTCCCGGCGCGCTTGCGTTTCTGCGCGTACGGTCACGGCGTGTCTTCACTTTTCGATGCGAGGGCAGGGCACGAAGTTGCAGGAGCGAAGACGGTCGGTCAAGAAAATCGAGTCTGACTGGTTTGGCCTCGTTGGTTTGGCCTGATTGTTTTGGCTTGATTGGTATATCGGCGCCTTTTGAAATATTTCACGGTTTTGTGCGGCGGTTGAAGCGGGGACTAGATTCCTTTGGTAACGGGTGTAGAATTTTGCTCGTGAGTACTGGTCCGCAATTGATTCGTCCTGCAGAACGCGAGGAGCGCAACTGGCTTCCGATTGGCATCGCTTCAGCGGTGGTGGTAGCGGTGCTGGTGGTGCTGGTTTTGATGCTGGGGCGGGGCAAGACTGCGCCGGCGGTGACTCCTGTGTCTGCGCCGACGGATGCGTATGCGGCGAATCTGCCGACGAGTGGCCTCGCGATGAGCGAGTCAACGAATCTGGCGGGCGGGAAGGTGACTTACCTGGACGGGCACATCGTGAACCAGGGCAACCGGACCGTTACCGGAATTACGGTTCAGGTTTTGTTTCGCGACGTGGCCCACGAGGTGACGCAGAACGAGACGCAGGCCCTGAAGCTGATCCGGATGCGGGATCCTTATATAGATGTTGAGCCTGTTTCGGCTTCGCCTCTGAAGCCGGGCGAGGGGCGGGACTTTCGGCTGATTTTCGACGCGGTTTCGCGGGACTGGGACGGAGCTTACCCGGAGATCCGGATCATCCACGTGGATACGCAGTAGCAGAGCAATAACAAGTCCGGGGCCCCCCGGCCAAAATGACTCGGTAGAAAGTACCGCACCGCGCAAAATTTACATGGCAGCCCGTCTTCCGACGGAACTGATCTCGACGGCCCAAGCCGCGAGCACTCCAAGTAAATAATTCATTCTAAACAACATAAATATTGTTGCCGAATCGTGGTCAGTTTGGCATGGGCATTGCAATAGGTAAGGCGAGCAGACGTGACCGCTCAGCCCGCAGGCCTCAAGTGCGGAGACGATTTCGAAAAAGAGGTATCTAGCCCATGAAGAATCATGCAATTGTTCGGAGCTTGTTCCCTAGCCAGTTAGCAGCACTTGTGCTGGCATCTGCACTCGGAATCCCCGCGATGGCGCAGCAGGCGCAACCGGCGGGAGACGTCCAGAACACCCCTCCTGCGGCGGCGGAGCAGCAGTCCCTCCCCCCAGCAGCACCTTATGTGGCTCCGGCCAAGGAGGGTTTCTGGGGACGCGTGAATCCTTTTGCGCGCAAGTCCTGGGTCAAGAAGCAGACCGATCCGATCAATAACCGGTTGAGTGAGCTGGATGAAGTGAATGCGAAGAACGCTCGCGACATTCAGGATGTGGATCGCCGGGCGCAGGCTGGTATCAGCAAGGCGCAGGCCTCGGCTGACGCGGCGAACCAGACGGCTACGGCGGCGGGCGCGCAGGCGCAGACTGCCAATGGCGTTGCGATGAACGCGTCTGGGCACGTGGATCAGTTGAACGCGACGGTGAACGGCCTGGACAAGTACCACCAGGTTACAGACGTCAATATCGCGTTCCGTCATGGAAGCCCGGTGTTGTCTGCCGACGCCAAGAAGCAGCTTGACGATTTGGCGGCGACGATGACCGGACACGAAGGTTACATCGTGGAGATGGAAGCTCAATCGCCCCATGCCGGCAGCGCCGGTATCCAGAGTTCACAGCGCCTGGCTGAGTCAGTTGAGCGCTACCTTGTTACCGAACATCAGATTCCCGTCTACCGTATGCACTTTGTAGCCCTCGGCAATGTCGAGGTGGCCTCAACCGGCAATGAAGACAGCAGGCCGGTGAGGACGAGCAACGTGCATGTGCGGTTGATGGAAAACAGTTTGGCGGCCCAGGGAGTTGCATCACCCCAGGGTGTTACTCCCTCGACTGGCGCGGATAGGCAGTAAACGCCTAAGTCCTTCCTCCGAGGCATCCGTGCGCCAACGGCCACCCCGCCGTCTGGCCGCCAAAAAAGCTCTCGTAAAGCGAGAGAACCAAGGCAACTTGGCCCCCGTGAGAACGGGGGCCGTTTTTTTTGTTGTGGCTCTCAATTTCGCCTCCCGGTCGTAGATTTTCCCACACCATGTTTGGGATAAAGTCTCCGGCCGTGCCATGCCTCTGATGCCAGAGAGAAGTGGGGAATTCGCGTAGGATGGATAGTCGATGAATGGAGGCCAGCTTTCAGGCACCTTTTGCGTTGAGTGCTGGCCGCGGTTCGAGGAGAAATCATCTTGCCAATTGATCGCCGTGAGTTCATGAAGACTGGAGCCGCGTTGGCGGCTCTGCAGACGTTTGGTCCGCGCACTGCTTTTGCGGCTGCCGCCGATATGCCTGCGGGCGCAGAGAGGACGCTGGGACGGATGGCGTGGGGCGCGGGTACCTGGTACCGGCCCTATCAGTCGAAGGTTGCTCATGAGCCGGGTGCGGCGACATGGATTCAGATCGATCTCGGTCAGCCGCGCGCCGTCGATAGCGTGCGTCTGTATCCTGCCTTTACTCCGGGCGACGCGCACGCCGAAGGGTATGGATTTCCATCGCGGTTTCGCATTGAGGCGTCGAACGATCCGGGCTTTGCCCATCCAGAAGTGCTGGTTGATCAGACTGCGGGCGATTTTGCGGAGCCGCACGACGAGATCACGGAGTTTGGTACTGGGGGCGTTGGTGGCCGGTACGTGCGTTTTACCGCGACCAGGCTGCGTCCGGCGCAGGATGGCGTGGGCTACAAACTTGCGCTGTCAAAGATTGAGGTGGTGTGCGGCGGCAGGGATGTTGCCGTGGGCTGCCCGGTGAGCGCTGACCCGGAACTGGGCAACGCTGCCGACATGGCGCAGATTGTGCGCGCGGCGCGTCCGATGGGCGAGGGGATTGTTACGGACCATCCGGAGAATGTGACCCCTGCGGCGCAATGGCGCATGATTCCTTTTCAGGCGAGCACGCCGCTGGGTGGGGTTCGCGTGAACGAGGGCCAAGGGCTCTTCTGGAAGGCGATGGAGAACAACATCGATTATCTGCTGAGCTCGTTCTCCGTCGAGGAGATGCTGCGGCCATTCCGCGAGCGTGCAGGCAAGCCGGTGCGCGCGGAGATGCGCCAGCCGATTGCGTTCTGGGAGACGACGCTGCCGGGGTCGAGCGCGGGGCGGTTCCTGATGGGGGCGGGGAACACGCTGCGCTGGAGGGATCATGCTGAGCTGCGCGGATGGATGAATGCTGTTGTCGATGGCATAGAGGAGTGCCGCGCGGCGAACGGCTACATCATGGCGTATCCGGAGGAACTGATTCTGCACTCTGAACGGGGCGGATATACGCGCGCATGGGTTACGCATGGGCTGATCGAAGCGGGATACGCGGGCAACCCGAAGGCTTTTGGCTTGCTGCGGGGATTCTACGACTGGTTCGACCAATGCAAGTATTTGCCGGACATGATGCGCGGGGGGACGCAGGGCGTGCAAGGAATGATCGCCAATACGCGCATGTACTTTACGCCGGTTGGCAAGGTGGAAGATATTCAGGTGATCCAGCGCTACTACCAGGAGAACTATTGGATCGAGGGGCTTGCGGCGCACGACACGGCGGTGGTGTGGCAGTACCCTTATGACCGGCCACATAACTACCTGATCACGGATTTTGAGGCGTATCTCGACGTGTATCGGGCGACCGGCGACGAGCGCTATCTGGATGCGATGAAGGGCGCGTGGGATCTTTATCACGACCAATGGGAACATGTGGGCGGGTCGATTGCGATTACAGAGTTTGGCGAGTTTCCGCCGGGGTCGTACAGGCTGAAGGCGCAGTTTCCTTTCTGCGAGACGGGCGAGACGTGCGGCAGCGTTTTCTGGACGCGCTTTAACCAGCGTTTTCAGCTCATGTATCCCGATGAAGAGAAGTACGCGAACGAGATTGAGAAATCGATCTACAACGTGGGACTTGCCAACCAGGTTGGCTCGCACGGCATTATTTATCACGCGCGGCTGGTGGGCATGAAGGGCGATCTGCGGGTTCCGCTTTGCACGAACTCGTGCTGCGAGGGGCAGGGCACGCGGCTGCTTGGCTCTCTGCCGGAGTACATCTATTCCGTCGCCCCCGACGGGCTGTATGTGAACCTGTTCGAGCCGTCGACGATTGAGTGGACGCAGGGCGGGTCGCAGATGAAGGCTAACTTGTCGGGTAATTTCCCGATGAGTCCGGATGTGAGCCTGGAGATCGGCGCATCGCAACCAGTTGCGGCGAAGATCAGGATTCGAGTTCCGTCGTGGGCGGCAGGGTCGATGCAGGTGAGCGTGAACAAGGAGGGCGCAGTCTCGGGAAAGCCGGGAAGTTATGTGACGCTCGACCGGCGGTGGTCAACGGGCGACACGATTCGCTTTACTTTGCCGATGCAGTTGAAACTGACGCGGTACACGGGGCTGGACAAGATTGAAGGGCACGAGCGGTTTGCGCTGGAGTATGGGCCGGTGCTGCTGGCGCTGATCGGTTCGAGCAGTGCGGCGCTGAAGGTGCGGGGCGGGAAGCAATACGAGGAGATTCTGACACGGCTCAAGCAGGACCCTTATCGGCCCCTGCATTTCAGCATCGAGGGGCATCCGGAGTTCTCTTACATTCCGTATTGGCAGGTGATTACGGAGCCTTTTACGTGTTTTCCGGTGATCGATCTTGCTTGACGGTGTCGCATGAGCAGGCAGTTGACCCGCCGAGACAAGGCAGTGCCAAGAACTCACTCGTGCATTGAGGATTCGATTTGCGGTGAACCGGAAGGGATGTTGAAGGCTGCGCGGTAATGGTGGAGGATGGCCACGACCGCGAGGAGGAACAGTGTTCCGAGTCCGAACGAGATGGCATAGATCGCGGTTTGGAACTGCGCGACCCCCTGCGGTTGCGGGAGATTCATCTGGCGGTTGATCTGCTCGGTGTAGCGCGTCATGAGCGAGGGGCGGGCGAGCAAGACAACGTTCTGGGCAAGGCCGATGAACTGCATGGCAAGGGCCAGGCGGCGTGCCCATTCGCGCAGTTGCCAGAGGCCGATGCCGGCGGCGGTGAGAAGGGCAGCATAGACGATGTAGAGCGCGATCTTTTGCCAGCCGTGCAAAATGAAACCCAGGAAAACACCGGGGAAGGGAATAAACACCAATGCGAGGCAGGCGGGCCCTCCGATGAGGCTGAGGACCGCGACCACGGAGATGAGGACGGGGCGGCGGCAGGGCGCTGTGTGGTTGAGGCCGGTTGAGAAAGCTTCCCGCACTTTTTTTCGATTGAAGTAGACGAGCCAGGAGATGCCGATGGTGGAGATGAGACCGTAGAAAACCACGATCACGGCGAACATGACCCTGGTGACGGCGTGTACGGATTGCGCGTGCGCGGGGTCGACAGTGGATGGCATGGGAAGAGGAACGGCGAGGAGCGCCAGCGTCATGAGCATGGAGGGCACGCCGATGAGGGCGAGGCAGGCGCCGATGACGAGCGTGGAGTAGCGGGCCCAGGGGCGGAGGCGGAAGAGGCCAATTGCGGTGAGGATTCCCCAGACGGCGAGAGCGAGAAAGAAGACGCAGAACGCGTAAAGGAGAATTGGCATCCAGGCCGGAGGCATTGGGTGGACTGGGGGCGGGGCGGGCAGTGCGCGGGAACGAAGCAGGTTTCGCTCGATGACTGCGGCGACGGCCATGCATACGCCCATTAGAACGTAGAAGAGGGATCCGAGCAGGAGAAGGATAGCGGCGAGAATGATTCCGGGCAGACGCTTCATGGCTTCTCTCTGGCGGCAGAAGGTCGCTCTTGGTTCAAGTTTGAGCCGGGTCCGGCTGCTGCTGTTTCGGTCAGGGAGAAATATACCACCGACTGCTTGCATCTACTTGCGGCGATGAGCGTCAGCAGCGGGCGAATTTGAAAAACAGCGCGAACCGCTCTGGCAGTACAATGGCTGCAATCTGAACCGTGGAGGCAGTTATGCGCAGGATTCTGCTTGCTGTTCTTACTGTTGCTTTTGCCGTTTCGCTGGGTGCGCCGCTGATGGCGCAGGGCGCGCCGCCGCAGGGTGGAGCTGGACAGCCGTATACCGTTGAGTACTACTACAAGTGCCAGTGGGGTCACCAGGAGGAGTTTCTCAATCTGTTTCTGAAGAATCATTATCCGCTGCTGAAGAAGATCGAGGCGACGGGGCGGATTTTGTCCGTGAAGATTGAGTCGCCGGCTTATCACACGACCGAGGACGGACGCTGGGACTATCGCGTGACGATTCGCTTCAAGGATTCGACAGTGGCGACGACTGCGAATCCGGACGAGGCGGCGTTTATCAAGGAATTGTGGCCGGATCAGGCGACGTATCAGAAGGAAGAACAGCGGCGGTTCGAGATTCTGCTGGGCCACTGGGATTTGCCGGTTACGGATATTACGCCGGGTCAATAAGGGCAAGGGCAGGGACCAGGGACTAGAAGCCTCATGCTCTGTTTTTCCATTGGCGGACTAAGTCCTCTGCGGCTTCCTGCCAATTTCTGAAGTCGAACTGGAAGCCTGCTTCAAGGAGGCGGGTGGGGACTACGCAGCGGCTTTTTAGGACCAGTTCGGATTCGGTGCGAAGGAGGAAGGTCGCGATTTCGAGCAGGGGCCAGGGAGCGGGCAGGCCATTGGGCATGTCCCAGGCGTCGCGCAGAGCTTGCATGAATTCGTGATTTGGCAGCGGATTGGGGGCAGCTATGTTGATGGGGCCGGACAGGTCTTCGCGCGCGATGAGGAACTCGATGGCGCGGGCGAAGTCGGCTTCGTGAATCCAAGAGACGTACTGCCGGCCGTTGCCTTGCGTGCCGCCCAGGCCGACACGCACAAGATTGAGGAAGGTTGCGAATGCGCCACCGGGGACGGGGCTGAAGACGATGGCGCTGCGCATGGCGACTTTGCGCGTGCGCGGCGTGGGGGTAGCGAAGAAGGCGGCCTCCCAATCTTTGGCAACTTGTACGGAGAAGTTCCAGGTTTCCGGAGCGCGGCGGCGTTTCGAGATGAACTCGTGACCGCCCAACTGGCCGGTGGCTTCGTCCATGGTCTGGTCGAGCGCATGGCGATAGATGGTGGCTGTGGAGGCATTGAGCCAGACGCGCGGTGGTGCGTTGAGGTTGGCGATGACGCGGTTCAGGAGCGTGGTTGTTCCGATGCGCGAGTCGTAGATTTTTCGGCGGTTTTCGGCGTGATAGCGGCAGTTGACACTATGCCCTGCAAGGTTGATGCAGACGTCGGCTGCTTCGAGGGTCTCGGTCCAGGGGCCTTCATGCTCGCCATCCCAGTGGACGGTTTGCCAGGGCGCGGTGTAGGGCCCGCGGGTGAGCACGGTGACGTGGTGGCCGCGCTGCTGGAAATGGCCGGCCAGCCTTTCTCCGATCTGTCCGCTGCCGCCGGGCAGCACGATGCGGAGCCGACGCAGGCCGAGCGGCGGGAAATGACTCATGGATTCAGCGTACAGGTTCGAGGTGGCAGTTCAATTTTTCAGCGAAGGCTGGATTCAGGTTTTCGCAGGACTGAGGGCGGCAGTCCAGTCGGAGGCGCGGTCTACGAGGATGTCGGGCCTGGTTTCGATGAGGGTTTGCGGGGCAAAGCCGAAGGTGCAGCCGATGGACCAGGCTCCAGCGTTGCGCGCGGTTTGAACATCGACCTGGCTGTCGCCGATCATCACGGTTTCTTGAGGGGTTGCGCCGGTCTCTTCCATGAGTGTGCGCAGGCCGAGCGGGTCGGGTTTTTTGGCGGTGAAGCTGTCGCCTCCGTAGATGTGGAGGAAGTAGTCTGCCATGCCGAGGCCCTCGCAGATGCCGCGGGCGGGGCGGACGGGCTTGTTGGTGAGGACGGCCATGGCGCGCGGCATTCCGCCGGGTGCGTCGTGCAGTTGTTTGAGCGCGTCTAGAGCCTCGAGGACCCCTTCGTAGGCGTAAGTGAAGTCGAGCTTGTGCTCGCGATAGTACTGGAGGAAGAAGGCGTAGGCGTCGGTGAACATGTTTTCGTTGACCTGCTCGGAGGTGGTGGCGGCGGCCATGGCAAGCGAGCGGCGCATGAGCATGGGTGCGCCATTGCCGACGAAGCTGGCGATGGCCGGATCTGGGAGAGGCGAGAAATTGAACTGCGCGAGTGCAGCGTTGACGCTGTTGCATAGATCCTGCGCCGAGTCGATGAGAGTGCCGTCGAGATCAAAAACGAGGAGCTTGAGGCGTTCCACGGGGAGGGGTTGAAAGACGTGAACCATGGTTTCAGTGTATCGAATGAGAGATGGGAGCTTGCTGTGTGGTTTGGGAGGCGCGGCGGTGTGGTGCGATGATGTTTGGGTTAGTTGAACCTGGTAATCCCGGGTGCAGGAAGGGATTTCGAGCGGTGAGAAAGCACTTCAATTTTCTTGCGGTTGTTTTTGCGATTGCATTGGCGGCCGTTGGTTCGGCTGGTCAGCAATCCACAGTTGCGCAGGCGGGTGCGCGGCAGGTGCATCCGCCTGTGTTCAGCGTAGACGCAGCGGCGGAGCGCATCCCCAACCTGGATCTTCTGAAGAAGGAGATCAAGGAGTACCACGATTGCACGTGCAAGTGCGGCTGCTACGCGCACGATCTCGACGTGCAGGCGGATCGGGCGATTGCGTTTTTGCGGCGGCGGGTGGCGGGCCGGCATGGGCAAGGGAAGCGGGATTCGAAGGAAAAACTGGCCATGGTTCTGGACATCGACGAGACGTCGCTTTCAAATTATCCGGAGATGGTGAAGGCGGATTTCGCTTACGACAGCAAGGCGTTCGATGCGTGGGTGAAGAGTGCGCAGGGGCAGGCAATTCCGGGCAGCCTGCGGCTTTACAGGGAGGCGCAGCGGTTGGGTGTGAGCGTGTTTTTCATCACGGGGCGGCCGGAGGCTGAGCGCGATGCAACCGAGCGGAATTTGAAGGAGCAGGGTTATCGCGACTGGCAGGGATTAACTCTTCGGCGGGCATCGACGGCAGGAGAGTCAACGGAGGCTTACAAATCGGCGGCTCGGGCGGAGATTGCGGCGCAGGGATACAGGATTGTGCTCAACGTGGGAGACCAGTGGAGCGATCTGCGGGGCAAGCCTGAGGCCGAGTTCTCGGTGAAGTATCCGGACCCGTTCTACTTCATACCGTGATGCTGTGTTGAACTCGGCGCTGCGTTGTCGAAGCCGCGATTACGGATCTCTTGTGCCTGAATATCTGCTCGATATGCGCGTGTCAATGTACGCGGATGCTGCCCGAACCAGTTTCGATTTTGACCAAGGGGCCGCCGCCGTTGATTTTTCCGGAGACATGATGGCGGTTGATGGACCCCTGCATCGCTACTTCGCGATCCGTGTGAATGCCGCCGGAGCCGGTTTCGGCATCGAGGTTGATGGCGGCCCCGCCGGTCCAGATTTCGATGCTGCCGGAGCCAGTTTCGAGCTTCCATGGCGCGGATGGAGTTCCTGTGGCCTTGATGGAGCCCGATCCGGTTTCAGCGTGCAGGCCGCCGTGGAGGTTTCGCAGTTCGATTGAGCCCGAGCCGGTTTCGGCCTTCACGTCTCCGTCGCCAACCTGTTCGGCGTAGATCTGGCCGGAGCCAGTTTCAGCGGAGAAGGCGCCATGGAGGCCGGTGGCATGGATGCCGCCGGAGCCAGTGCTGAGCTTGGCGTTCTCGCCGACGCCGTCGTCAGTGACGTTGCCTGAACCGGTGGCCGCGTTCAAATAGGCGTCTGCCGGGGCCTGAATCTCGAAATCGATGCTAATGTTGTGCAAGTTCTGGTGGCGCACTCCGATGCGTACGATGTTGCCGGTCTGCTGGATGGGAGGATTGGCGGCGATCTGTTTGACCTGTTCGTCGTTGCTGCCCCAACTGGAGTGGACGCGGCCGAAGATGTGGATTTGATTGCCGGAGCCCTGGGTCAGGTGGATGAATCCAGAGCCGTTGGCGATATTGAGATCGACTCTGCCATTTACGGTGAGATTGCGCTCGAAGGTAGCCTCCGAGGCCGAAGCCGGGATGGCGATCACCGCTGCCATGGCGATAAGGGCTGTTGCTAGGACAAGGGGATGCTTCATTGCTTCCCTCGCTTTCTTAGAAGCACTACGCGCTCTGCGGGTAGTCGGTTCCATTTTAGCGAGTCCGATGGTCGTCTGGGTGCGTGGGGAGTGCTATTCTCTGAGCCAGATGCACGGTCTTTCACTGCTGAAATTTGTCGCCGTGGCCATGCTGGTTCTGGCCAACGCGTTTTTTGTGGCTGCCGAGTTTGCGCTGGTGTCGATACGGGATACGCGCGTGGAGCAGATGCTGGCAGCGCGGGTGCCTGGGGCGCGGGCGGTTCGGCGGTTGCAACTCGGGCTGGACGAGCTGTTGCCTGCGGTGCAGCTTGGGGTTACGCTTTGCTCTCTGGCTTTGGGCTGGCTGGGTGAGCCGCTGGTTGCCTCGATTTTTGAGGGGTGGTTTGGCAGAGTGCCACATGCGGGCATTTACGCGAATATTGCAGCTGTAACGGTCGGTTTTGCCCTGATCACGTATTTTCACGTGGTGGTGGGAGAACTGGTGCCGAAGGCGTTGGCGCTGCGGCGGGCTGAGGCGCTGGCTGTGGCTGTTGCGCCGCCGATGCTGATTTTCATGGCACTGACGCGGCCGGCGGTTCGGCTGCTGAAGGTATCCGCGGCAATGCTTCTGCGCGGCTTCGATATTCCGCTGACCGAACGCGCGGCGGTGCACTCGTCGGACGAGCTGAAACTGATTGCGACGGCCGCGCGGCGGATGGGTTTGCTGCCGAAGTTCCAGGAGACGCTGGTTCACCGGGCGCTTGAACTGGGCGACGTTTCGGTGCGCGAGATTATGACGCCGCGGCAGAGAATATTTTCGCTGCCCTCGAACATGTTGCTGGAGGAAGCGAGCGCGAAGGTGATTGCGCGGCATCGTTCGCGGGTTCCGGTGTACGACGAAACGCGCGGGCCGGAGCACATTATCGGCGTGGTGTATGGGCGCGATTTGGCACGGCTGATTTTCTTCCGCTCGGCATCGGAACGGAATGGATTGCAGCCGAAGGCGCTTGAAAGCAGGGGATTCCCGGGGCCCGACTCGAGCGCGCGGCTGACTACGCCGTTTGTTGAGCTGCCGCTGCGGCAGATTATGCGCGATGTGCTGGTGGTTCCGGAGACGAAGTCGGTTTTGGATTTGATTCGGGATTTTCAGCAGCGACGGCGGCATATGGCTGTGGTTGTGGACGAGTACGGTTCCGTTGTTGGGCTGGTGACGGCCGAGGACGCAATCGAGCAACTGACGGGAGAGTTGGAGGACGAGTTCGATTCGCCGGCGGTGCCTGCGTTGACGACTGCTTCGGGCGCACTGCTGATGGATGGCGGGGTGAACCTGCGCGACCTTGAAACGCAGATGCAGTGGAGTTTGCCGCGCGATGGCGGAGTGGAGACGCTGGCGGGGTTTTTGCTGGTGCGGCTGGCGCATATTCCGCAGGTTGGGGAGTCGATTACGTTTGAAGGGCGGCGGCTGACGGTGGTTGAGATGGAGAATCGGCGGATTGCGAAGATCCGCGTGGAGCCGGTGGACGCAGTAAGCCTATGAAGCAAATTCTCACGCGCCTGGTTCTCACGCTGCCCGTCGTCTGGCTGGTGGTTTCGCTGGTGTTTCTGCTGATTCACCTGGTGCCGGGCGATCCGATCACGATGATGCTGGGCGAGGGCGCGCCGCCGGCGGACATTGGCGCGCTGCGCCATCAGCTTGGGCTCGATCTTCCGCTGCATACTCAGTACATTCACTACTGGACGGGCGTGCTGCACGGGGATCTGGGCATGTCGATCAGGATGCACGATACGGTGGGGCACCTGATTGCGCAACGCTACCCTTACACGCTTGCGCTGACGCTTGCGGCCCTGGTGCTGGCGCTGGCGTTGGCGCTGCCGGCGGGGATTTTGGCGGCGGTGCGGCGGGGGCGTTGGGTGGATCAGCTTCTTTCCGTTGTTTCGCTGTTTGGGTTGTCGGTGCCGGGCATTGCGCTGGGGCCGCTGTTGATTCTGGTCTTCTCGATTGAGCTGGGGTGGCTGCCGGTGTCGGGGGCGAATGCGACGGGGACGAACTCGATTGACTGGCGGTATTTGATTTTGCCGGCGGTGACGATGGGGGCGTCGCTGGCGGCGATTCTGACGCGGATGGTGCGGACGGCGATGCTGGAGGAACTGGGGCAGGACTACATTCGCACGGCGCGGGCGAAGGGGTTGAGCGAGACGGCGGTGGTGTGCAGGCACGCGCTGCCGAATGCGCTGGTGCCGATTGTGACGGTGGTTGGGTTGCAGTTTGGTGCGCTGCTGGCGGGGGCGATTGTGACGGAGATGATTTTTAGCTGGCCGGGGTTGGGGCGGCTGACGGTGAGCGCGATTTCGAATCGGGATTATGCGCTGGTGCAGGGGTGTTTGCTGTCGATTGGGTTGACTTATGTGCTGGTGAACTTCATGACGGACGTGATGTATGCGTGGATCAATCCGCGGATGCGGGGGTAATCAGGCTACGGTGAGGGGGATGATTTCTGGTTTGAGGTTGCCGTTGGCGGCGATGGTTAGGATTGCTATGGTTACGGGGAGTTCGAAGCGGCGGGGGCCGCAGGAGCCGGGGTTTAGGTAGAGGACGCCTTTTTTGGTGAAGTAGTTGGGGACGTGGGTGTGGCCGGAGAGGACGGCGGCGAATTTGGCGGCGGCGGGGTCGAGGTGGATGGTTTTCAGGTCGTGGAGCATGTAGAGGTAGAGGCTTTGGCCGGGCGCGGTTTCGATGAGGGCGACTTCGGTTTCGGGGAGTTTGGCGCAGGGGCCTTCGCGGTCGACGTTGCCGCGGATGGCGGTGACGGGGGCGATGGTTTCCAGGTCTTTGAGGATGGAGATTTTGCCGACGTCGCCGAGGTGGAGGATGTGGTTGACGCCTTTGAGGGCGGGGAGGACTTCGGGGCGGAGTAGGCCGTGGGTGTCGGAGATTATGCCAATTTTCATGGCTAGAAGCCGAGCTCGATGCGGGTGCGGGGGTCGAGTTGGTCGCGGAGGGCGTCGCCGAGGAAGTTGAAGCCCAGGACTGCGCCGGCGACGGCGATGGCGGGGAAGAGGACGAGATGCGGTGAGTCAAAGAGGTGGGAGCGGGCGTCGTTGAGCATGGAACCCCAACTGGGTGCGGGAGCGGGAATGCCGAGGCCGAGGAAGGAGAGCGTGGCTTCTGCGAGGATGACGCCGGCCATGCCGATGGCGGCCTGGACGAGGATGGGTTGGACGATGTTGGGGAGGATGTGGCGGAAGAAGATGCGCGGGCCGCTGGCGCCGAGGGCGCGGGCGGCGTCAACGTATTCGCGGTCGCGGACGGACATGACCTGGGCGCGGACAAGGCGCGCGTAGCCGGCCCATCCGCCGATGGCGAGAGCGAGGACGAGGTTGGTGAAGCCGGGGCCGAGAAAGGCGGCGAAGGCGATGGCGAGAAGAATGCCGGGGAGGGCGAGGAATGTGTTCATGGCGAAGGTGGTGAGGGCGGTGTCGACCCAGCCGCCGAGGTAGCCGGCGAGGCCGCCGACGGCGAGGCCAAGGGCGAGCGAGATGGCGACGACGCTGACGGAGATGGAGAGCGAGAGGCGCGCGCCCCACATGAGACGCGAGAGGGTGTCGCGGCCGAGCTCGTCGGTTCCGGCAGGGTGGGCGAGGGAAGGGCTTTGAAGGCGGTGCACGAGGTCGATGGCGTCGGGGTTATGGGGCGCGAGCCAGGGCGCAGTGAGGCCGCAGAGTACGAAGCCCGCGAGCAGCACGACGCCGATGACGGCCAGAGGCTGGCGGCGGATGCGCCGGGGCAGAGCGATTGCGGAGAGAAAAGACATGGGCACAGCAAGAATACCGCGACAGAGGCGGCAAAGCTGGGTCTAATAAGGAATGAAGTCATTGAGACGGGGTCTATTTTTGTGTCTGGCGCTGGGTGCATTCTTGATTGCGGCGCAAGCGGAGGGTTTTTGTCAGGATGGGAACGGGGCGAATATCCGGACGGCGGCGGAGCAGCTTTTTGCGCTGGCGAACCAGGCAAGAGCGCAGGCTGGAGCGGGTCCGCTGCAATGGGATCCGGCATTGGCTGCCGCGGCGCTGGCGCACTGCAGGCGCATGGTTGCCGAGGGGCCGATTGCGCACCGCTATGGTGGCGAGCTGGACCTTTCCTCGCGCGCCGGGCAGGCCGGGGCCCACTTTGGGCTGATTGAAGAGAATGTTGCTGTGGGGCCGACGGCGAGCATGATTCACGATGAGTGGATGAATTCGCCGGGGCACCGCTCGAATTTGCTGAACCCGGAAGTGGACCACGTTGGCATTGCTGTGGTGGCCGCGCGTGGCGTGCTGTATTCGGTGGCGGATTACTCGCGCGCCGTGCAATCGCTTTCGGCGTCGCAAGTAGAGGCTCACGTGGCGGCGCTGATCCGGGTGAGTGGGGTGTCGATTGTTGGCGATCCTTCGCAGGCGCGGGCGGCCTGTGCGATGGACCAAGGAGTGCCGCGTTCGTCGGCTGGATTGCGGCCCGGGTTTATTATGCGCTGGCAGAGTTCCGAGCTTGACCGGCTGCCGCAGGCGCTGGTGGATCGGCTTGGTTCAGGGCAGTATAGCCGCGCAGCCGTGGGCAGTTGCCGTGCGCGCGGGGCGGAAGGCTCGTTCACGGTGTATCGCGTGGCGGTGCTGCTGTATTGATTGGATCTCAACCGAAATTTTGATGGTTCTTCCAGAGCTCTGGCCAGGAGAGGCGCGGCGGACCGCAGAGGAAGATGTCGGGATGGTACTGGCTCTCCTCGTTGCGGATGCCTTCGGAGTTGCCGTTGTGCCCGGCGAGGTGGCAGTTGGTGAAGAGAGCGTTGGCTTGTTCAGGCCTGAGCCCGAGGACGATGAGCGTGGTGGGCGGAGGGGTTGGATAGCCGCGCAGATACTCGGAGTTGGTGGTGCCGATGGGCTGCGGGAGACCGTAGGCGGAGCCGAGGATTTCGATGGCTCCGTACTCGCCGTAGTTGGCGGTGGTGATGCCGAGGTGCGCGCGTTGGTCAGGGGGCAGGGAATCGCGAATCTGGGCGACGGTTTGGACGAGTTGGTTCCAGCCGATCTCTTCGCGAAGATCGCCGTTGTGTTTGAGCGCGAAGTCGCGGAGGGGGCCGGTGGCGGCGAGAGGCACGACGACGGCGATGACGTAGGCTCCGACCAGGGTGAGCCCAGAGAAGAAGACGGCCTGGACTGAACGCCGGCCCCAGCGGGGGAGCGAGCTAACCCAGCGCTCGGCCATGGCTGCGCCCATCGCCAAGAGCATTGGATAAGCAGCGGCCATGTAATAGCCGCGGCCTTTGCCGAAGAAGAAGAGCGCGAGCGGGACGAGATACATAAACGCGACGATGCGGAAGCGGCGGCTGCGGAGATAGGCTGCGAGACCGGCGAGCCAGAGCGGCGCGGCAAACAGATTGGTGCAAATGAGGAATTGGTCGCGGAGGAATCCGTCGGCGCGGCCCTCGCCTACGTCGCGCAGGTGAATGTGCTGGAGGAAACGGTAGGAGATGAAGTTGTGGCGGATCAACCAGAGGAGGTTGGGGAGGAAAAGCAGCAGCGCTAGAGTGATGCCGCTCCAGAACCATTTGCTGCGGAGAAAACGGCGCGCTGGAGTGAATGCGATGCCGGCGAGGATTCCAGCGATGTAAAAGAGGATGGAGTATTTGGTGAGCAAGCCCAGGCCGACAGCCGCGCCGATGGCCAGCCACCAGCGGGGATTTTCTGTGCGGAGCAGGCGGATGATGAAGTAGGCGATCAACACCCACCAGAAGAAATCGAAGGATGTGTACTGGAATTCTGTCCCGTTGAACATGGGCAGGGGCGAGAGTGCGACGGCGAGGGCGGCTGTGGCTTGCGCGAGGCGGCCGCCGCCGAGTTCATTGGCCATGAGGCCGGCGACGATGAGGGCTGCCGACTGCGCGAGGACCGAGAAGAGCCGCAGCCCGACGAGCGAAAGACCGAAGAGAGAGAGACCGATGTGCTGGAGGAATGGCGTGAGAGGAGGGTAGGCTACGAATCCCCAGTCGAGGTGTCGCGCATCGCTGAGGAACTGGAGTTCGTCGCGGTGGAAGCCGTAGCGTCCGTTGGTGAGCATGTGCAGGAGCGCGACGGCGGCAGCGATGGCGAGCAGGACGGACCATGCGGGCCGGGTTTGGTCGGTGCTGAATTCCGAAGTCGGAGTGCTGGAGATTGCAGGCACAGTCTACCCTTGTCGTTTGCTCTGAAGCATTCTACGCGGCGGACGGGCCTGCGGTTCCCTTTAGATTGTCGGTGTATTTGCGGCGAGAGCTCTTTCCATGGGGGAAGGCACTTTGACGGAAGCCATTCCGGCGGCGACGGTTGACTGGATGCCCATCTCGGTGTCTTCAAAGGCGAGGCAGTGCTGGGGATCGATGCCGAGCCGTGCGGCAGCGAGCAGGAAGGGATCGGGAGCGGGCTTGGCGTTCTTGTAGTCTTCCGCGCCGACAATGGTGTGGAATTTATTGAGGAGGCCGACGGCGGTGAGCGAACTGACGACGGAGTTGCGCCTGCCGCCAGAGACGACGGCGAACGGGATGCGCCCGTGCTCGGCGTTAATGATCTCAAGCACTTCCGGAATGGTCTGGAGTTGAGGGAGAAGTTCGAAGTAGAGGTTTTCTTTGTGTTCGGCAAGGGCTTCGACGGGCATGTTGAGGCCTTGCATCTGGTTGAGTGTTGCAATGATTTCCATTGCGGGCTTGCCGCCCCAGGCGTAGAAGAGTTCTTCGTCGAAGGTGCATCCCCACTCCCCGAGCGCCTTTTTCCAGGCGATGTAATGCAGCGGCATTGAGTCGACAATGGTGCCGTCGCAGTCGAACAGGTAGGCGCGGAATTGGCCAGCGGGAAGTTTCAGTTTCATGCGGAAGTGGAGCTCCTTTATTACTGGTTGCAGCGGAAGATGAATGGTTTGAAGAAATAGTGGAGGCAGGGTTCAGTAGACGGAATTACAAGGTGCGCACGGGACGTGGCCGCAGTGAAGCTCACGGGATTCCTTGCGTCAATTCGGCATCACCCTGCTGTCGCCGCTTTTGCGGGTTCGGGCGCGCAGCCGCCCTCGCCGGGCTTGGTCGGCTCCATCAGGAGCGCGTTGTTGAAACGGTTGAAGTAATTGAACAGGCCGATGGCGCAGAGCAACTCGACGATTTCGCCTTCCGAGTAGAAGCCGCGCAACTCGGCAAATTGCTCTTCGCTGACTGCATGGGCATCGCGGGTGACGGTTTCGGCGAGGCGGAGGGCAGCTTTTTCGGCGGGAGTGAAGTCGTCGCGCTGAGGCCACTGCGCCAGATGAGCCAGTTGGTCGTCTGTCCACCCCAGGCCTTTGGCGAGGATGCTGTGGCTGGCGAGGCAATAGGGGGTTTCGTTGACTTGGCTGGTGCGGACGATGATGAGCTCTTTGAGCTTGGTTGAGACAGTGCCGGTATTCAGGACTGCGCCGAAGTGCGCCTGCATGGTGGCGAAGATTTCTGGCCTGTGGGCCATGACTCGGAACATATTGGGGACGTTGCCGCGCTGGGCAAAGGCCTTGTCGTAGAGCGCGGCCATCTCTGGGGTAACTTCGCTGCGGTCAAGCCGGGAAATTCGCGACATGGGACTCCTCTGTAGGTAGAAAACTGTGGGCAGAAAACTGTCCTGATTTAGCCTATCGTATCCGGGGGTTCTGGGCTCTGGCTCTGATGGTTTGGCGGTTCGCGGGTTGGTTCCGGATGGGCGGATTTCAACCTTTGCAACCTCCATGCAATTGGCGGGATGAATGCGGGAAAGGCTCACTTTTTAGCGCCGGATTTCGCGCCCGTTTTTTGACGCGATCTTCACTCTCTGCTACCTTAATAGAGAACACATCTGCGCCAAACACTCCTCAGTAGCTCAATGGCAGAGCATTCGGCTGTTAACCGAAGGGTTGTAGGTTCGAGTCCTACCTGAGGAGCCAATAGAATCAATTAGTTAGCGCGAGTGATCTTCGCCGCATCTTCCGATACCGGGGAAAATACCGGGGACACAGTTTCAATTCCGTTCCCGCTGATGCTCTCCACCGCTCCCCGCAAATCATTCAGTGAGAAGTGACCGTACCGGGCTGCCATCCGCACCATCGTGGCCGGACTCCACCCTGCAATTTTGGCAACCTTGGCAATCGGGGTTCCGGCATTCAGCATCCGGGAAACTGCCGTGTGTCGCAAATCGTGGAATCGGCAAACCAACGGCGCAATCTTCGCTTTCGGGTCCGTTTCTTCCGTCTCGCCTTTCAGAATCCTTCCGGCCCTCAGTTTGGCCGCTTCCCATGCTTCCTTGATGCTCCCGATGGGCTTCGATGGTTCCACGTCGTAAGCCTTGGCACAGAATGCGTCTCCAGCCGCGCCGTACCGCTCTGCCGGGAAGACGTAGTGCTCCGGCTTGCGCTCTGGGAAGTGAGTGGCCCAAAACGTCATGGCGGCCATTGCCCGTTGACTGAGGGGAATCACGCGCCCCGTCCCGGCAGCCGTCTTGTCTTTGCCCCATTTCAGGCAGCGATTCTCAAAGTCCACATTGCCCCATTGCAGCGTCCGAATCGTGCCATACCGCGCCCCCGTCTCAATTGCCAGGGTGACGAATGGCACCAGAGAGCGTGAGCGGGACTTTCCGCAAGCCTGTAGCAGCGCCGATTCCTCTTCCGGGGTGATTGCCCGCCCAATGTCATC
>DATKWA010000070.1:0-39893 GCA_035529815.1 Occallatibacter sp.
CCCGTGGGACGACTCGGTGCACATGCTCGACGCCAAGCGCTACGCCCCCATGAACGCCCGCGACAAGATGCCGTTTGAAGTCACACCAATCTTCTACAAGCTGCAACGCTACGAGACCGCACACGTAGAACCGCCCGTAGCGCCGGCGGCTGCTCCGGCAGCGGCGGCTCCGAACGCAAACGCCCCCGCCGCAGCACCGGCGGATGGCGGCAGCCAGCCGGCTGCACCCACACAGCCGGCGGCAGGAGACGGGACGACACCGCAGACGCCGCCCGCACCTTCATCCGCAAGCCCTCAGTAGAGCGAATTGCGGGAGGCTCACGGCCAGCGCAGACGAAGCACCCTGCAAAGGCCCTGAGCTTCCCGCAGAAACCGGTTAGCATTGCCCGCAGGAAATCGCGGATTCACAAGAATTGGACGTACCCTGTGACCATGAAAAGAACAATCGACTTCTTGTTTTGTATCGCGCTCGCGACCTTTACCCTGTCTGCCTCCGGGCAAGTGGCGCCATCCGCTACAGCGCATGAGCCCAAGGTAACGGCCGGCGGCTTCGGATCGATGTTCCAGCCCGATTACGCGGGTAATGGAATTCGGCAGACAAGTCCCAACCGCCTGTACGGCATTGGCGCCTACGTGGACGTGCGGCTCAACCGCTGGGTCGGGGTAGAGAGCGAGGCCCGTTGGCTGCGCTTCAACGAGTACCTCAACATCAACGAGGACACCTACTCGATCGGCCCCAAGGTTCCGATTTACACCTACAAAGGCTTGACGCCCTACGGCAAGTTCCTGGTCGGCATGGGCAACGGCAGCTTCCTGAACGGACACTCAACCGTGCTGACCTACGGCGGCGGCGTGGATTACCGGCTCAGCAGAAAATTCACGCTGCGCGCCTTCGACTTCGAGTATCAGCAGTGGATGCTGACGCCCACGCTGTACCCGTATGGCGGCAGCGTAGGCATCGCCTACAAGATCTTCTGAGGCCCCAGGTTCGTTGTTGGTCACGGCTCACGGGGGTCTTTCGGTTCCCCCTCCGAGGTCGAGGCCTGGGAACCAGCTCAGTCTTGTGGCAAGTCCTAATTCTGGCCGATAAGAGTGCACCAGTTTTCCGATCTTGATCTAAACATCAAAAAAAAGGCTGCTCCACAAGGAGCAGCCTTTTTTTGTTCACTGACAACTGTTCTCAGGCTGGCGAAGGCGAGCCTTCGGGGAAGCCAGGACCACTGCGGCTCTCTGGCTTGAGAACCTGCTGCGGCGGGCCGCCCGCATCGGTAGGCGAGGCCAGAGCCGAGCGCAGCGGAGGCAGTTCCTTGCCTTCAATCAGCATCCGGACTTCCTCGGCATCGATGGTCTCGCGCTCGAGCAAGGCAGCGGCGATGCGATGCATGGCGTCCTTGTTGGCTTCGAGGACGGAGTGCGCGGTCTGATAGGCTTCGTCGATCAGGCGGCGTACTTCCAGATCGATCTGCCGCGCCGTCTCCTCGCTGAAGTCGCGATGCTGAGCGATCTCGCGTCCCAGGAAGATCTGCTCTTCCTTCTTGCCAAAGGTGAGCGGGCCGAGACGGCTCATGCCGTACTCGCAGACCATGCGGCGGGCGAGATCGGTGGCAACTTCAATGTCGCTTCCGGCCCCGGTGGACATCTGGTTGAGGAAGATCTCCTCGGCCACGCGGCCGCCGTAGGACATTGCGAGACGCGCTTCGAGATACTCGCGCGTGTAGTTATGCCGGTCGCCGGGCAGGAAGACAGTGACGCCCAGGGCCATGCCACGAGGAATGATGGTGACCTTGTGGATGGGATCGGAGTGCTCGCGGAAGAAGGAAACCAACGCGTGGCCAGCCTCGTGATAGGCGGTGACCCGCTTCTCCTCGTCGGTGAGCAGCATGGACTTGCGCTCGGCACCCATGAGCACCTTGTCCTTTGCCACCTCAAAGTCGTACATCGTAACCTGCTTGCGATTCATGCGAGCAGCGCTGAGAGCGGCCTCATTGACCATGTTGGCCAGATCGGCGCCGCTGAAGCCGGGTGTTCCCCGGGCCAGCACGTTCAAATTCGTGTCGTCGGAGACGGGAACCTTCTTGACGTGCACGCGGAGAATCTCTTCGCGGCCACGCACATCGGGCAGGCCAACTACGACGCGGCGGTCGAAACGGCCGGGGCGCAGCAAAGCGGGGTCGAGAACGTCGGGCCGGTTGGTGGCGGCAACGAGAATGACGCCGTCGTTCGATTCGAATCCGTCCATCTCGACGAGCAACTGATTGAGAGTCTGTTCGCGCTCGTCGTGTCCACCGCCTAGGCCAGCGCCGCGATGGCGTCCGACCGCGTCGATTTCGTCGATGAAGATGATGCAGGGCGCGTTCTTCTTTCCCTGCTCAAACAGATCGCGGACGCGGCTTGCGCCGACGCCGACAAACATTTCAACAAAATCGGAGCCGGAGATGGAGAAGAACGGCACGTTGGCTTCGCCGGCCACCGCGCGGGCCAGCAGGGTCTTGCCGGTTCCCGGAGGTCCAACGAGCAAGACGCCCTTGGGAATGCGCCCGCCAAGCTTCTGGAATTTCTGCGGTTCGCGCAGGTACTCGATGATCTCCTGCAACTCTTCTTTGGCCTCATCGACGCCTGCCACATCCTTGAATGTGATCTTCTTTTGCTGCATGGAGAGCAGGCGCGCACGGCTCTTGCCGAACGACATGGCCTTGTTACCGCCCGACTGCATCTGGCGCAACATGAAGAACCAGATGGCGCCGAGCAGGACGAAGGGACCAACGTTGAACAAGAGCGGCAGCAGAATGTTGCTCTGCGGCTCCTTGATCGAGAAATTGACCTTAGACGCGAGCATCGCCTTCTCAAGGTCCTCGTAGTTGGTGGGAATCGTGGTGTGGAACTGATCCTTGGGCGAGGACTTCAGGTGGCCACGCAGGTCGGTGCCCTGGATTTCCGCATCCAGGACCTGCTGATTCTGCACCTTGTCGAAGAGGTCGGAGTACTTGATCTCCGTATCCTTGGTCATGTTTGCGCTCTTCTGGACCACCGTCCACAACATCAAGAGGCAGATAAGGATGAAGACCCAGAACATGATTGTTTTAACACTTGAATTCACCAGAACTCCTCTTTCCCGCCGGGGAAGATGAAGCCGGCAGGACCCCCATCGAAAGATGCAACACTTCTAATAGACGCTGCAACCGGGATGAAAGTGTCAGAAAGTACACGACACCCCGAACGGCAGACACAAATGTCCTGCCGCCTGTATGAGCAGTAATCCAAATTGTACTCTCAAGGCCCTGAGAGTTACAGCAATATGAACGCTTTGCCAAGTGGCGGAGATACTCAAAAAGTTGCAGTCGATTGGGTGCAGGCAATCGCGGCTGCAAGTGCTTCAATCGGGACGGGAAGCGGCTGGCGGAGTCGCCTGTTCCGCAGCAGCGCCAGGCAAGGTAACTTCGACGGCGATTTCCTTTCCCGCATCGAGTTCCACCCCCTGCATCCATACAATGCGGCCATCAAGTTCAAGCACCGGCCAGAGGGTTCGGCTGGTTCCCGTAACTCTAAGACGCTCCAGCACTTCCTTGACTTTTCTGGGACCGCTGGAGTGGCGGAGAGTGACCCGGTCGCCGGGCCTCCAGTTGCGAAGCGTAACAGTCTGGCCCGCGCTGGTTCCCTGCCCCTGCGGTGATGATTTTGATGGGCTGAATCCGATTTTCAAGTGGAGACCGAAGGCTGGGGCGTCCATCTCGCCGGGGATGGTGCCTTTGTACTCGGGAGGTGGGCTCGCTTTTTCATCCTGAGAGGGCAGTCCGGCGGCAAGGCGCAGTTCGCGGTGCGAGCGCTCGGCGCGCAGGCCCTGGGCCAACTCGAGCTTTTGACCGGCGCGGCCGGCCAGAGCCATCTCAAGCAACGCTTCGGTGGCGGGGAAATCGGGCGCTGCGCCTAACTGCGCAGCGGCAAAGCGAAGGAGCCTGCGCTGCAGAGCCGGCGCGAAGGCAGACAGACGGGTGACTTCGATCGAAAGCGAGAGGGCACCATCGCCAGCCGCCCGGCCTCCACCACGGACCGGCTTTCCAGGCAGGAGAATTTGTGGGGCCAACCGCGCCAGTTCCGTCTGCCACCAGGCTTCTTCGTCGCGGGCCAGCTCGGCCATCTGAGCCAGATGCTCGCGGAGGCGCGGATTCCAGCCCTCCAGCAGCGGCAACAACTCGTGGCGGATGCGGTTGCGCGTGAAGGTGAGGTGTCGATTGGATGAGTCCTCGCGCCAGTCCTGACCAAGCTCGCCGAGATACGCTTCGATTTCGGCGCGGGTGGTTGCCAGCAGCGGGCGCAGAATCGCGCCTTCCGGGCTCTCGAGCCTGGGATGAATCCCCGACAGACCCTCGGTCCAGGCGCCGCGCAGAAACTTGGCCAGCACCGTTTCGGCCTGGTCGTCGAGGGTGTGGGCGGTGGCGATTGCATCCACTTCGCCGGAAGCAAGAATCTGCCTGAACCACGCGTAGCGCAGACGGCGCGCGGCCTCTTCGATTGTTTCAGCGGGCTTGCCGGTTGCGGGGTTCGCCTGCGCCTCGGCGGCCACATCGACCTGGGCCTCGTGAAACGTCAAATTGAGCGTTGCCGCAAGGGCCCGGGCAAACGCAAGGTCCGCGTCAGCCTCTTCACCGCGCAGGCCGTGGTGCAGATGGGCGGCATGGACAATCAGGCCAAGCTCCGCGCTGCGGGCGGCAAGTGCGCGCAGCAGGGCTACGGAGTCCGCGCCACCGGAAAGACCGACCGCCAGCCGCAGGCCGGGTTTCAGCAACGACATATCCAGGCGCAGCGCGGCCGCTGGCTTTGCGGGCGGTTTTGGCGGAAGGGCGTGGCGCATTTCAAAATGATAAGCGGGCAGCGCGACACTTTGCCGGGTATCATCGTGCATCCGGGCTGCCGCGCGACGCGCCCGCCGATGTATACTCCACGAGTTATGCAGGTATTTGTGATTCTTCCCGCGGCCGGACTGGGCACCCGGATGGCCGGGCCCCAGCCCAAGCAGTTTCTGGCGCTCGATGGAGTGCCGATCCTCGTCCATTCCCTGCGCGCTTTCGCGGCTGTTGAGCGAGTGACGGCAACCTACGTGGCCGTACGCAACACAGAGGTGGAGCGCGTCGAGGCACAGGTTGCCGAATACGGCTTTGCCGAGCGGGTGCACGTGGTCGAGGGTGGCGACAATCGCCAGGAGTCGGTCTCCAACGCCCTTGCAGCTTTGCCCGCTGAGGCAGACGATATCGTGCTGGTGCACGACGCGGTGCGGCCGCTGATTGACGTTGCCACCATCGATCGCACCATTGATGCGGTAATTGAGCACGGCGCCGCCATTGTGGGATTGCCGGCCGTGGACACGATCAAACAGGTGGAGCGGACCGCCCACGGTGCCCTGATTACTTCCACCATTCCGCGCGAGTATGTGGTGCTGGCGCAAACGCCGCAGGGCTTCCGCTACGGACTGCTGCGCCGCGCCTTTGCCGACGCCACGGCAGACGGCTTTGTAGGTACCGATGAAGCTTCCGTTGTGGAACGGGCCGGAAATCCGGTAGCCGTGGTGCATGGTTCTCAGGTTAATCTGAAGATTACGCAGCCGGGCGATCTGGAGTTGGCCGAGTTCTACCTGCGCCAGCGCGCACGATAAGTGAGATGCGACTCGGAAGCCGGGATTTCACAGATCGCGGCAGGGGTCCAAAGAAAGGTCACGGAGACCCAAAAACACCATGGATACACGCATCGGATTTGGCTATGACTCGCATGCATTCAAGCCGGGCGTGCCGCTGCGCATCGGCGGACTGACGCTGAAGCATCCGGAGGGCCTGGCCGGCCACTCCGATGGAGACGTGCTGCTGCACGCCGTAACCGACGCGCTGCTTGGCGCCGTGGCCGCGGGCGACATTGGCAGTTTTTTCCCGCCCAACGATCCTCGCTGGAAGGACGCCGACTCGGCCATCTTCCTGAACCTGGCCATGGAGGAGTTGCAAAACGCCGGCTACCGTGTCGTGAACATCGATGCGACGCTGATTCTGAACGCGCCCAAGATCGGGCCCATCGCCGGGGAGATGCGCGCGCGGGTCTGCGACCTGCTCGGCGTCGATATCGATCAGGTGAGCATCAAGGCAAAAACTCCCGAGGGCCTGAACCTGGACCATGTAGCCCAGTGCCATGTGGTGGCCCTGGTTGAGCGCGTACAGGAGCCGGACAGCCTGAAGAGCATGAGCGCGGTCATCGAAAGCCAGCGCCAGCTTGAAGACGTGGTGGAAGACCTGCTCAGCTCAGTCCACGGCGTTCCGAAGAAGCGCGTTGCGCCGGTCTACGACACTGAGGACATCACCTAATGCCAGAGAATACGAAAAAGAGCAGCGCAATTTGCCCACGGCGCGCGAGCAATCGAAGCCGCGCCGCCTATTTTTGCTCCCGTGGGCAAGTGCGAATGCCCAACATGCTGTAGAGCGGGCAAACTCCCGTCAGTGCCGTGCCCAGCGGCACAATTGCAATCAAGCCCAACCAACGCATGTTGCCAGACAGAAAATAAAACAGGCTCAACAATCCAAGCCCCACAATAATCCGAATCACCTTGTCCACACTGCCTACTGTCTTCTCCATCGCTTTCTCCTTCTGCTCCTCTTCGTTTTGAGGTCAGTTCCAGATCCAGAATGAACCCCCTGCTTGCCCCCGTCTGCAACCTGGGTTGCACAACTCCGGCAATTTTCCACGCTCAGCAAACTCCACCCTCGGCAAACGTGCCAAGAGCCGCCGCATCCACCACTCGAATCTGTTCCCGGCCCAGCGCAACCCAACCGCGCTCTTCAAAATCGCGCAGCAGCCGGCTCACCACCACGCGCACGCTGCCCAGTTCGTCGGCCAAAACCTGGTGCGAAGCATGAATCGCACCGCCGCGCGTTGCCAGCAATGCCGCCAGTCGCCGGTCCAACTGCTTGAAGGCAACCTCCTCCACCAATTCCATCAGCTCCGTGACCCGCTCGCTGAACAGCCCAAACACCAGCCGCCGAAAGGCCTCCTGTTCACCCAGCAAACCATGAAAGCTCCCCGGTTCGGCCAGCACCAGTTCACAATCTTCTTCCGCCGCTCCGCGCGCCGGATACGATGCCTTGCCCAGCAAACAACTTGTCGTTAGCAGGCACAACTGCCCCGGCAGAATGCGGTAAAGCACCATCTCACGCCCGTCGCTGCTCGTTTTGGTCACCTTCACCGAGCCCTTCAGCAACAACGGAAACGCTCCGCAGCGCGAACCCTCGTCAAACAGCACGCCACCCGCCGGAACCGCCAAATACCGCGCCGATGCGAGGAAGCTGTGCCGCGCCGCTTCC
Organism: Occallatibacter sp.; assembly: GCA_035529815.1. GTDB lineage: Bacteria > Acidobacteriota > Terriglobia > Terriglobales > Acidobacteriaceae > Telmatobacter. The sequence goes on from DATKWA010000070.1 coordinate 7,335, forward strand.
CGCATCTCCGCAAACACCGGAAAAGCCCCCACCAATCGGTCTTCAATGCCCGCTGCAATCATCGCTTAGCATTCTAGCCTCGCCAGTGCTGGCCTGGTTTGCAGGCGTCCGGTTTCGCCATCATCAGCCCATTCATTCGCCATGGCGGACCCATTTTTCCGTTGCCTCCTGTTCCCTTTTGGCATAACCTTTGCCTCAAGTTTCGATCCCAGTCCGGAGCGTTCTCTATGTTCAGCCTCGCGCTGTTTTTGCAGAATGGGCCCAATCCAGAAGCCATCCGCCACATGGCGATGGCCATGATGCTTTTCTTGCCGATCTTCATTTTGGCCTTCCTGGCCATCTTGATCATCCCGTTTTGGTTCATCTGCAAGAAGGCCGGCTTCTCGCCCTGGCTATCGCTTTTGAACATCATTCCGCTGGGCAACCTGATTCTGATTTACGTGCTCGCCTTCTCGGACTGGAAGGTAGTGCCAGCCCCGCAGGGCTACTGGCAGCAGCCGCCCTATCCGCCACCGCCGCCTATTCCGCCGCAGGGCTGAGGGGGACTCAAATGCTAGCATCGTGATAGGAAAACAATAGACACGATGCCTGATTTGACTCCCTCCGCAGCAACCGCACCGCGCGCCCGATTTGCTCCTTCGCCCACCGGTTTTCTTCACGTCGGCAGCGCCCGCACTTTTATTCTCAATTGGCTCTATGCCCGCCACAATAACGGCACCGTGGTGCTGCGCCTGGACGACACCGATGTCGAGCGCAACACCGAGGTCAGCGTCCAATCCATCTTCGAGGGGCTGCGCTGGCTGGGCCTGGATTGGGACGAAGAGTACAAGCAATCCGAACGCCTTGCCCTGCACCGCCAGCAGGCGGAGGCCATCTTCGCCAAGGGCCTTGCGTATCGCGATTTCACCCCGGCTCACGCGGCTGAAGGCGAGCAATCGTCTTCGCAGGGCGCCTGGCTCTTCAATCCCGGCATGCGCGAACTGTCGCGCGAGGAGAGTGACCGCCGCGCCGCTGCCGGGGAGCCGTTCGCGCTGCGCTATCGCGTGCCGCGCGGTGAAGATCGCACCCTGCGTTTCGCCGATGGCGTGTATGGCCCGCAGTCCAAACTCGCCGACGAGGTGGAAGACTTCGCCCTGCTGCGCTCCGACGGAATGCCTACCTACCACCTTGCCTCGTGCGTCGACGACGCCGATCTCCGCATCAGCCACATCATTCGCGGCCAGGATCATCTGACCAATACCTTCAAGCACTTGCTCATTTTTGAAGGCCTCGGCGTCCAGGCGCCGCACTTCGCGCACCTGCCCCTGCTGGTCGCCCCCGATGGCGCAAAACTGTCCAAGCGCAAGCACGGGCCAGTCGTCAGTGTCACCACCTATCGCGATGCCGGCTTTCTGCCTCAGGCGTTCATCAACTTCCTGTGCCTGCTCGGCTGGTCGCCCAAGAACGACCGCGAGTTCCTCACTCTCGACGAGCTCACCGCTGCCTTCACACTGGAGGGCGTCAACCGCTCCAACGCCGTAATCAACTTCACAGAGGAAGACCACTTTGATCCAAAGGCAGTCTGGCTTAACGCCGAGCACATCCGCGCTCTTCCCGTCGAAGACCTCACCCACGCAATCGCACCTTTCTTCGCCGAGGCAGGCCTTGCAACTACGCCAGAGAAGTTGCTCGCCGTCACTCCGCTCATCCGCGAGCGCATCAAGCTGCTACGCGATGCAGTCTCCGCCGCCGACTTCTTCTTCCTTGCCGAGCTCGCCCCCTACGACCCCGCCGAACTGATTCCGCCCAAAGGCGGCGATGCGGCCATGGCTCTGCGCGTTTTAGAGCACGCACAACAAATCCTCGCCACAACCGCCTTCGATCACGATTCGCTCGACCAGGCTCTCCGTGCTGCCGCTGCACAGCTCGGCCTCAAGGCCGGTCCCATGTTCCAGCCCATCCGGGTCGCCGTGTGCGGACGCAAGAACGCGCCGCCTCTGTTTGAAACCATGGTTGTCCTCGGCCGCGAGGTCTGCCTCGAACGCATCAAACAAGCCGTAGAAAGACTCAAATCACTCGATTGAATCACGTGGTTCACCACAGCCGTCCCGTCGCACAAGGAATCGTCACTATGACTAACTCAAATCCGGAAACGCAAGAAGTCAGCACCCCCACCAACTTCCTCCACGACATGATTGCAGAGGATGTAAGCACCAAAAAGTTTGGCGACGCGGTCGTCCAGACCCGCTTTCCTCCCGAGCCCAACGGCTACCTGCACATTGGCCACGCCAAGGCGATCTGCCTCGATTTCGGCCTCGCCGACACATTCGGCGGCAAGACCAACCTGCGTTTCGATGACACCAATCCCGAGAAAGAAGAGCAGGAGTATGTCGATTCCATTCAGGAAGACGTGCGCTGGCTTGGCTTTCAGTGGGAGCGTCTCTGCTACGCCTCCGACTACTTCGGCCAGCTCTACGAGTGGGCGTTGAAACTTGTCAAGGAAGGAAAGGCGTATGTCGACGACCTCACCGCCGACGAGATCCGCCAGCACCGCGGCACCCTCACCGAGCCCGGCACAGACAGCCCCTTCCGCACGCGGACGATCGAGGAGAATCTTGACCTGTTTGTGCGCATGAAAAACGGCGAGTTCCCCGACGGCAGCCGCGTGCTCCGCGCCAAAATCGACATGGCCTCGCCCAACCTCAACATGCGCGATCCGGTAATGTACCGCATCTTGCACGCCTCGCACCACCGCACCGGCGACGAGTGGTCCATCTACCCGATGTACGACTACGCCCACGGCCAGTCAGACTCGATTGAGCGCGTTACCCACTCCATGTGTACGCTCGAGTTCACTGACCACCAGCCGCTCTACCGCTGGTACATCGAGCAGCTTGGCATTTTCCCTTCGCAGCAAATTGAGTTCGACCGCCTCAACCTTACCTACACACTGCTCAGCAAGCGAAAGCTGCTCCAACTCGTCGAGGAAAAGCGCGTCAGCGGCTGGGACGATCCGCGCATGCCCTCGCTCTGCGGCATCCGCCGCCGCGGCTTCACGCCTGAGGCCCTGCGCACTTTCTGCGCCGCCATTGGCGCCACGCGCACCAACGGTACAACCGATATTGAAATGTTGGAGCATTTCCAGCGCGACGACCTGAACCACCGCGCCAGCCGCGCCATGGCCGTACTGCGCCCCCTCAAGCTGGTCATCGACAACTACCCCGTTGGACAAGAAGAATTCGTCGAGGTCGCCAACAACCCCGAAGACCCCTCGGCTGGCACGCGCCAGGTGCCCTTCTCCCGCGAGATTTATATCGAGCAGGACGACTTCCGCGAAGTTCCTCCGCCCAAGTACTACCGCCTGTCTCCTGGCAAGGAAGTGCGGCTGCGCAATGCCTACTTTGTGACCGCGCAAAGCGTGATCAAAGACGCCACAGGCAACATCGTCGAGGTGCATTGCACCTACGATCCGGCAAGCCGCGGCGGCAACTCGCCCGACGGCCGCAAGGTCAAGGCCACCATGCACTGGGTATCGACAGCGCATGCCCTGACGGCAGAAATCCGCCTCTACGACAAGCTCTTCACCAAGGCCGACCCCGGCGACGTGGAAGAAGGCCAGACCTTCCTCGATAATCTCAATCCCAACTCGCTCGAAATCATCACAGACGCCAAACTTGAGCCGTCACTCGCCAACGCCAGGCTTGAAGACCGCTTCCAGTTTGAGCGCGTCGGCTACTTCTGCCTCGATCCCGATTCGAAGCCAGGCAATCTGGTTTTCAACCGCACGCTGCCGCTCAAAGACTCCTGGGCCAAGATCGAGAAGAAGGCAATAGAGTAGAACGCCAGCACCGGCAAGACCTCGCTGACGCGAAATAATGGCTCTGGTCGGAGAGCTCGCAGTGGAGACAGCAGACAAAGCTCCGAGTCAGCTCGGCGACAAGCACCGAGAGTCCAAAAATGCTATTCTCTTGATGGTAGCCTCGCTGCCCAACGAGCGCAGTGTGATATGAATTCGGGATCGAGCGTTGGGGCTGAATAGTCGATGAAAGGTATTGCCATGCGTCTTTCATTGCGATTGATTGCGCTAGCGATTGTTCTGTCCTCCCCTGCCATCCCGGCCACGGCTCAAAGCCCATTCAGCGTCAATCTCGACGCGGTTCGCCAATCAGTCGTATTTTTCCATCGTGTCGACGCTTCTGGCCAGTTGAAGGAAGCAGGAACGGGATTTCTCTTGATGGTTCCAACGAAATCTGACCCTCAGCGCGGATATTTACTCCTTGTAACTGCTCGCCACATAGTGGACCCCCAATGGGCGGGATGTCCTGCCTCGACTGACACTCTTGATGTCCTGTTCAACAAGAAGGGATACGATCCAAAAAATGACGCTACAGGAACAGTAGAAGTACCGCTAACTGGCCGATGGTCGTTCCCTGTAGATGACTCCGTAGACATCGCCGTCATTTCTTTGAATGGCCAAGTATATTCGAGCATGGGCGTCGAAAACCAGGGGATGCTCATATCGCAATTGCCTTCACCAGAAGAATTGAAGAAAGTCAACAGCGGCTCGCAAATTGTTTCGGCAGGACTTCTTTTGGGAGCATCGGGCTCCAAACGCAATTACCCAATTTTCAAGTTCGGTTACGTCTCAAGTATTCCAGAGGAAAAGATCGCTGTTGCCTGCTGTCCTGGATGCACAAGCAAGCTTCGAACGGAGTGGATGATTGCGGCGAGTCTCGTACCCGGTAATAGTGGTTCGCCGATTGTTTTCGTCCCGCCAACTTTCCAAGGCGGACGCGCATTTCTTTTGGGCGTCCAATCTACATCATTTCTCGGATACGATGTTGCTGGAATGGCACCCGTCCAATTTCTCCTCGATACCATCAGAAACCTAAACCTACCTGATGCGAACTTGGCGATCCCCGGCACAGAGGTCCCCGTCCCGCAAGCTAGTCCCTCGTCAGCAAGGCCGTCCGCAATCGCCATCCCTGGCCCCATCCCGACTGGACGCTAGCATTGTTGAGCCCTGTTATTCAGCACCCCCACCTTGGGGCCGATTCTGGTTGACTTAGGGTGGCCGGGATCCCATACAGAATCAGAAACGCCCGCGAATTCCCTTCTCCAGCGCGGCGAATACAGCTCCTTTGCCCTTCGCTGGCGAAGTACCACCCTCTTCGAGTAAAGTGATCCCGTTCACAAGGGAGAGATCCATCGTGCATCGCAACCATGGAATCAGCGGAACACGTGCGGCGGTTGTTGCCGTCGCGCTTGGGTTCATCAGCGCGGGCGTCGCAGCCGCCCAAACATCGGGCAATGCGCTCGGCATCTTTACCAACCAGTCCGACGTTGGCAGCGTTGTGCCGCCGGGAGCAGCGACCTTCGACGCCAAAACCGGCGTCTACAGCGTCCGCTCGGCCGGCGCAAACCTCTGGGGCAACGAGGATGGATTCCACTTTGTGTGGAAGAAGGTCTCGGGCGACGTGTCGCTCACCGCCGATGTAAAGCTGGCCGACGCCGGCCCCGCCGCAAGCCCGCATCGCAAGGCGCTGCTCATGTTCCGGCAGACGCTTGACTCCAACGCCAAATACGCTGACGCGGCTATCCATGGCTCCGGCGAAACGGCGCTCCAATACCGGCGCAACCAGGGCGACACGACGCAGGACATCGCATTCAATATCGGCTTTCCCCAGCGGCTGCGCCTTGAAAAACGCGGCGACACAATCACGCTTTTCCTCAGCATGAAAGGCGAACCCCTGCACCAGTCCGGGGCGTCGATCAAGCTGCACTTCGACGGCGATTTCTACGCCGGCATCGGTGTCTGCGCGCACAACAAGGACGGGATGGAGAAGGCCACGTTCGCGCATGTGGAACTGCAGCCGCTCGCGCCCGAGTCAACGGCCGGGCCCATGGCTCTCTACAGCACGCTCCAGACCATTGCCATTGACAACAATGCGCGCATGGCCTTCGTGATCCTAACGGGTAAAGAACACATGGAAGCGCCCAACTGGAGCCGCGATGGCAAGACGCTGATCTTCAACCGCGCCGGCAAGCTATGGAGCGTGCCTGCAAGCGAAGGCCAGGGCGCGTTCAATGAGGCCACGCCTATCGATATCGGCAACGCATCCGACTGCACCGGCAGCCATGGCCTCTCGCCCGACGGCCATTGGATCGCCATGACCTGCACCACACCCTACCATCCCGGCAGGCGCATCTATATCGTGCCCTCCGCCGGCGGCACACCGCGCATGGTCACAGCGAATCCAGACTCCTATTTTCATAGCTGGTCGCCGGACGGGAAGACGATCCTGTTTTCGCGCTCCATCCACGGAGCGCTCAACATCCACGCCATCCCGGCGGACGGCGGAGCGGAAATCGCGCTGACAACGGGCACCGGTATCAGCGACGACCCGGACTACTCGCCCGATGGAAAGTGGATCTACTTCAACTCCGATCGTGCGGGCGGCATGCAGATCTGGCGCATGCGGCCAGACGGAAGCCAGCCCGAGCAGATGACCTTCGACGACAAGCTCAACTGGACAGCGCACCCTTCCCCGGACGGAAAATCGATCCTGATCCTGTCTTATGACAAGAAGGACACGGGACACCCGGCCAACAAGGACGTGACCCTGCGCATTCTCAACGTTGCCGACGGCAAAATCCGCGACCTGGTGCAGATTGTGGGTGGAGGGGGCAGCGACAACGTACCCAACTGGGCCCCCGACGGTGCGCACTTTGCGTTTGTCAGCTACCAGCTTCTGCCCGTTGAAGACGACAGCCCCGTGCAGTGACGGACGGCTAACCTGGCAAACGGGCGCGAGCGTCCTTATTTGCCAATCACATCAATCGCAGCAGAAATCGTCGTCGGCGGCATGCACTGCGTTTGGTTGCAAGCCTGGTAGTGCAGTTTCGCTTGCACCAGGTGATTGCCACCCGCGGCCACAATGCGCGCATGAATGATGAAATCGCCGGTGTAGACGTTGAGCTTCGTCTTCGGGTCCATCGGCAGAATCAAAGTGCTGCCGGCCGGGTAACTGGCTGTTTGCAACTTCACGCCTGCGTCCCCCGGAATCGAAAACACGGTAGGAATCAGGTAGTCTTCGCTCGGCGTGTGAGAGTTGATGTGCAGCCCCTGCGCGATGCGGAAGTGCAGCGTAACCGGACTCGCTTTGCCGGCCGGAACCGTAACCTGTTCTGGAAACAGATACTGCACGGCGTCGCTGGTGCCCGTCGAGCGGTTCGCGCCAAAGCCCTGCCCCTGCGCAGCCATAGCCGCGAGTCCAAATGCCAAAACTACTGCAAGGTTCACTGCTCTCTTCATCCAAAACCTCAACTGAAATTCTCAAACCCAGGCAAGCACCGCGCCCACTCGCTAGTTTGCCAGCGCCTTGTTGATGTTGGCTTCGATGTCGCTCTCCGAAGTCAGCCCCATCTGCGCCGCAACAACGATTCCCTTGCGATCAACAAAAAACGACGTCGGCATCGCGTCCAGGCCGCCATATGCCTGGCTCAGGCTGTCTCCGTTCATGAGCATCGGGTACGGTACATGCTCTTCGGCAACAAATTTCGCAACGGCAGCCTTGTCCTTGGCCCAGCCGGCCTTGTCGCTCTTCGCCAGGTCGTCGCCTTCGGTTGAAATGCCCAGAACCTCAAAGCCTTGCCCCGCGTACTTGTTGCGCAGCTCAATCAGCCATGGAGTCTCAACCTTGCACGGGCCGCACCAAGTGGCCCAGAAGTTGATGAGCACGGCCTTGCCTTTGTAGTCTGCAAGCGAGACCTTCTTGCCGCTCACATCTTCCAGCGTAAAGTTGGGCGCCTGCTTGCCCATGAACGGCGAAAAATACTTCAGCGTTCCGCTCGATGGGTCTGGCACCAGTACGCCCTTGCCTGCCGAGGAAAGCAACTTCTCGGCAGCCTGTTGACGATACTCCCAGTTGGCCCAACCGGCCCATCCAAAAACGGCCAGAATAAATAAGACTACGAAAAGAACCTTTGTGTTGCGCTTCAAGGCAATCGACCTCTCCTTCCCCATTGTACGAGCCTCGCCGCCGCGAGGAAAATTACACTGCCGTAGCGCAGCAATCGTGACTAGCTCTAAACTGGTACCATCAAAGGCCGATGAACCAGTCAACTGCAGGCAAGCCCAGCTCCAGTAGTCCCGAAGCAGGCGCACTCAAACCCGCCGATCTTGTCCGCACCGAGGCGCGTGCTCTGAATGCCCTGGCCATGCGCCTGGAAGACGCAATGGCTGAGCCGTTTGCGCGCGCCGTCGAGCTGATCCTTGACTGCGGAAGCGGCAACGGCCGCGTCGTCGTTACCGGCATGGGCAAGAGCGGCATCATTGCGCAGAAGATCGCCGCCACGCTCAGTTCGACCGGGAGCCCGGCCCTGTTTCTCCATCCGGCCGAGGCCGTGCACGGTGACCTCGGCGTGCTCATGCCCGGCGACGTCGTTGTGGCGCTCTCGGTCAGCGGCGAGACCGAAGAAATCCTGCGCCTGCTGGCCACCCTCAAGCGCAAAGGCGACGCGCTCATCAGCTTCTGCTGCAATCTCAACTCAACGCTCGCGCAGGCAAGCGATGTGGCTCTCGATTGCGGCGTGGAGCGGGAGGCTTGCGGCCTGAATCTCGCGCCAACTGCATCCACCACCACCATGCTGGCGCTGGGCGACGCGCTGGCCATCGCGGTCAGCCTGCGTAAGGGTTTCCACGCCGAAGATTTCGCTGAGTTGCATCCCGGCGGCAAGCTCGGCAAGCGCCTCGCCAAGGTCCGCGACCTCATGCACTCCGGCGCCGATGTGCCGGTGGTCGCGCCCTCAACGCCAATGACCGATGTGATCTACGAAATGTCCTCGAAAAAACTCGGCATGACGACCGTGCAGGAAGCAGGACAGCTCTGCGGCGTCATCAGCGACGGCGATCTGCGCCGCCTGCTCCAGCGAGAAGGCGGCGCTGCACTTGGACACAACGCCGGCCAGGCGATGAATGCGCATCCGCGCACAATTCAAGCGGGCGAATTGGCGGCCAAAGCCCTGGCGATTCTCGAAGAGCGAAAAATTACGTTTCTAATCGTTGTAGACGCCCAAAACAGGGTCGAAGGCGCCCTACATCTGCACGATCTATGGGGTGTGGAACTGATTTAGATGCAACGCGCGCGGGGCAGAGACAAGCGCTCAATAACCGTGGAACACTCCAGGAGTCAAAGGCGACACCTGGGACACCCGGACCTCTTCACTCCCCCGAACATTTAGAATGGATGCTGCCGATAAATTGTCTTGCGTCCGCCGTGGCGGGCGGGAAAGTTCTCTCTCCTTTTATGCATCGCTGGTCCAAACTGTTTATCCCCACTCTTCGCGAGGCCCCGGCAGACGCCGAAGTGGCCAGCCACCGTTTCCTCATTCGCTCCGGCTACATCCGGCAGCTCGGCGCTGGCATCTATAACTACCTTTTCCTCGGCCAGCGCTCGCTGAACAAGATCATCAGCATTGTGCGCGAGGAGATGGATCAGATTGCGCAGGAGTTCTATCTGCCTGCAATCTTGCCGCGTGAGCCGTGGGAGCAGAGCGGCCGCTGGGCCGGCATGGGCGACAACATGTTTCGCCTCAAGGACCGCAAGGGCGCCGACCTGTGCCTGGGCATGACGCATGAAGAGATCATGACCACGATTGCACGCAATGAGCTGCGCAGCTACAAGCAGTTGCCGCAGATCTGGTACCAGATTCAGACCAAATTCCGCGATGAGCCTCGGCCGAAAGCGGGCCTGCTGCGCGTGCGCCAGTTCACTATGAAGGACAGCTACTCCTTCGACATCGACAAGGCAGGGCTCGACAAGAGCTTCGACCTGCACGATGCGGTCTATCGCAAGATCTTCACGCGCTGCGGATTGAAATTCGTCGCCGTCGAGGCGGATTCGGGCGCCATGGGCGGCTCGCAGTCCCAGGAGTTCATGGTCTACACCGACGCCGGCGAAGACCTCATCGCAAGCTGCCCCGCCTGCGGCTACGCCGCGAATCTGGAGAAAGGGACTTCGCGACTGGATGCAGTGGCGGAGATGGAGCCTACGGGCGATGGCACGCCGGAGCTGGTGTCGACGCCAGGTTGCGCTGCGATTTCGGACGTCGCCGAGTTCTTCAAGATTTCGCCGGCATCGGACATCAAGTGCGTGGCGTACATGGCAGACGCGCGCATGCCGGACGGGAAATCCTCCTGGCAGCCTTTAGTTGCATTCCTGCGCGGCGATCATCAGGTCAACGAAACCAAACTAATGGGCCTCGTCGGCGCCGCAGATCTGCGCCCCATGGTGGCCGAGGAACTGGAGAAGTACTTCAAGGCGCCTGCGGGGTATCTTGGTCCGATTGGCCTGAACGTGATCTCGCCTGTGGACCAGCCGGTTGCAGGGCGCATCTATGGCCAGTTGCCGTCAGTCGCGAAACTGACATTTGGGTATGCAAAGGACGACCAGGTGTTTGTCGTCATTGACCTCGGCCTGACCAACCGCAAGAACCTCGTGTGCGGCGCGAACAAGCTGGACTACCATTTACGCAATGTCGTGCCGGGCCGCGATTTCTCGTGGACGATCGCCGCCGACATCCGCAGCGTTAACGCAGGCGAGAATTGTCCAACGCCCGCCTGTAAAGGCCAATTGCTTGTCGGCAAGGCGGTCGAAGTCGGCCACATCTTCAAGCTCGGCTACAAGTACTCCGAGAGCATGGGCGCAAAAGTGCTCGACGTGAACGGCAAGGAAGTGACGCCGATCATGGGCAGCTACGGCATTGGCATCGAGCGTATTTTGACCGCGGCCATTGAGCAATCGAACGACAAGAATGGATTCTGGCTGCCGCCCTCGATTGCGCCTTTTGCCGTGGTCGTGACGGTGACCAACATGGCCGACGCGCTGCTCAAGGAGACCGGCGAGAAGCTCGCCGCCGAGCTTGAAGCCGCCGGGCTCGACGTGCTGCTGGATGACAGAGACGAGCGCGCCGGCGTCAAATTCAAGGATGCGGATCTGGTCGGTATTCCTTATCGCATCAACGTAGGCAAGAAGGCCGCCGATGGCCTGGTGGAACTGGTCACGCGAGCCACGGCAACCAGTGTGGATGTCAAACTGGATGAAGCGACGGAGCTTGTGAAACAGCGCACTGCGGAAGATGCGCTGCTTACGGCGGTTGTATCGTAAGGATGCAGCACTTGAATTGATTGTTTCCCCGTTTTTTCCGATGCGGCGAACCGCCACGGACCAGAACTGCAACATCGGCTGAAAGCGGGATGCTGATTCACAAGGAGCGGCGATGGCGTTGAGGATCAAGCTGGCAAGACCCAAGGGAAAGCGTTCCCTTTCATCGCTTGTGCTGCGCATTGCGCTGGCGGCGATTGCGGTTTGCGTGCTGGTGTTCGCCGCCATCGGCGGTTATTATTACTTCAAATACCAGGGCATCGTGGACGCGCGGCTGAAAGAGCCGCTGTTTGCCAACACCGCCAAAATTTTTGCGGCTCCGCGCGAGGTTCGCCCTGGGCAAAAGTTTTCAGTACGCCTGATCGCCGAGGAGCTGCGCGACGCCGGATACACGGCCGACGGCGCAGCGCAGACATCCCAACTCGGCACCTTCAGCGAAAATGCGCAGTCAATCACCGTACGGCCCGGCCCGCAGTCCTACCACTCGCAGGATCCCGCAACGATTCACATCGCCGGCGGAGTGGTGAGTTCCATCAGCGACAGTCGCGGGCAGCCGCTCGTGAGCTACGAACTGGAGCCGATGCTCATTACCGGCCTGAGCGAGGATGCCAACCGCACCAAGCGCCGCCTGATTACCTACAACGAGATGCCGCAGAACCTGGTGCAGGCGGTTGTAGCCATCGAAGACCGCCGCTTTTTTGAACACGGCGGCGTCGATTATATCCGCGTCCTCGGCTCAATCCGCAACGACCTTAGTCCTAGCCGTCGCTTCGTCGAAGGCGGCTCCACGCTGACGATGCAACTGGCCAAAATGTTTTTCCTGACTCCAGAGCGCACCTTCAAGCGGAAGTTTCTCCAGGTCGTGATTACGTTTCAACTCGAGCACCGCTTCGACAAGAAGGAAATTTTCCAGGCGTATGCGAACGAAGTGCCGCTGGGTCAACGGGGTAGCTTCTCGATCGAGGGATTCGGAGAGGCATCGCAGGCCTACTTCGGCAAGGACATGCGCCAGCTCAGCCTGTCGGAATGCGCCCTGCTGGCGGGTCTGATTCAAAGCCCCAGCCGGCTGAATCCCTTCCGGCATCCAGAGCGGGCGCTGGACCGCCGCGCCATGGTGCTGGATGCGATGGTGGAGACGGGAGCGATTACAAAGGATCAGGCAGAGGCCGCCAAGGCCCAGCCGCTGCATCTGGTGCAGGCCAGCGTGGACGAAGGCGAAGCGCCCTACTTTGTGGATCTGGTCCGCGATCAATTGACGCAAAGGCTGGGCGACCGCGACTTCAACCGCGAAGGTCTGCGCATCTACACGTCGCTCGATCCGGACTTGCAGCGCGTGGCTGCCATCGCGGTTGACTCTACCATGCACGACATTGACGCGCAGGTAGACAAGCTCTACGCGCGCCGCAAGAAGCTGGGCCAAAGCTACCCTTATCCCCAGGTGGCGCTGATTGCGCTGGACCCACACACCGGCCAGGTGCTCGCCCTGGTGGGCGGACGCAGCTACGGCGCCTCGCAGTTGAACCACGCGGTCGCAAGCCGGCCTACCGGCTCCATCTTCAAGCCGTTTGTTTATGCCGCGGCTTTCAACACCGCTGTCCAGGGCACCATGCTGCCGGGACAATTCAAGCTGTTTTCGCCGGTCACCATGATCAGCGATGCGCAAACCACTTACAACATCGGCGGCCAGGAATATACGCCCCGCAATTATGAGGGCGAATATTACGGCGACATCACGGCGCGCTACGCACTGATGCGATCAGACAACAACGCCACCATCAGCCTCGCGGCGATGGTAGGTTTCGACAACGTGGCCGCGCTGGCGCGCGATGCAGGCATTAAAAACGTGCGCGGAACTCCCTCGATGGCCATAGGATCCTATGACGCGACGCCGCTCGATATGGCCGGCGCGTACACTGTCTTCGCGAATAACGGAGTGCACCTTGACCCGTGGATGCTGGCCAGCGTGCGCACGCCCACCGGCGACATCATCACCGACTACACGCCTTCTTCCAAACAGGTTCTGGACCCGCGCGTCGCCTTCCTCACCACCTACATGATGGAGGCTGTGCTGCAAGGCAACGGGAGCGATGGCTGCATGATAGGTGGACGGGATTACTGCGGAACGGGCGCCGGGGTGCGCAACATGGGATTCACTGCGCCGGCCGCCGGCAAAACCGGCACCAGCCACGACGCCTGGTTTGCCGGCTTCACCAGCAATCTACTCTGCATTGTGTGGGTGGGCAACGACGACTATACCAATTTGAATCTGGAAGGCGCGCACGCCGCCGCGCCCATCTGGGCGGATTTCATGAAGAAGGCCGTGCTGCTGCCGCAGTACTCAGACACCAATGAATTCACGCCGCCGGATGGGGTCCAGGTCCTTCAGATCGACAAAGCGTCCAACCTGCTGAGCGACCAAAGCTGCCCCGACAGCTACAACGCCGCGTTTCTCGACGGAACCGCGCCGACGGAATTCTGCGGCCATCCTGCCGATCATCGCAACATCCTGCAAAAGATCTTCGGCCTTGGCAAATCCGGAAATTAACAAAAGCGTGAACAGATTCAAGCCCTGTCCAACGCTAGATCTCACCCATCCACATCGGAGCCATCGGGCATGGGCTGGCAACGCGGACACCAGAAGGTGACGCGCGCGTCCGGCCCCTGAATGCGGCGTCGGATCGACTCTCCGCAGCGCCGGCAAGGCTCACCGCTGCGCCCGTAGACCCACAAACTTGCGCCGGGGGCCGACTCATGCGTGGTGCGCCGCTTCCGGCCGCCGTAGGTCACGATGGTGTCGCCGGAATTCTCCAGCACATTAGCGGCAAGCAGCTTTTGCGCGGCACAAATCGACGCGTGCACCTCTGACTCACTGAGCGCGGACACCTTGCAAAACGGATGAATGCCGATGACAAAACAGATTTCCGACTTGAATACATTGCCCACGCCGGCCAGCACTTCCTGGTGCAGCAGCACATCGGCAATCTCTTCATTGCCATGCGCCCGCACGCGGCGCACGGCCGCGACGGCGTCGAACGCGGGGCTGAGCACGTCGATCCCGGATGGCGGAATTCTACCGTCGCGCGCAAGCGACTGTGCGGTGTGCATCTCCGCCACCGGAACGCGAAATCCGACCGCGATGTAGTTGCTGTTCTCGACCACAATCCTCATATTCACGCGCGGCTGCTGCCAGCGCTCCCCATGTCGGTAGATATGCCAACTGCCGCTCATGAGCATGTGCGTAACCAGCGTGCCGCCGCCGGAAAAATGGATCAGAAGCCATTTGCCACGCGCCTCCACGCGCTCGACAACCTGTCCGGGAATTGGCGTGTCGTCGTTAAATCGCGTCAGCAGCGGATAGGTCGAACGGAAGCCCGTCACCGGCTTTCCTGCGAGCGCCCGGCCGAGTGCACGAGCAGTGCGAAAGATGGTATCTCCTTCGGGCATCTTTCTACTGCACCTCTTCCGCATGAGGCTCAGGCGCAACGTGCCCCATCGCCAGCGGAATGCGGCGAAGGTGCATGCCCAGCGGTCCGGGATGAAAACCGGCGTCCATAAGAAAGCGCGCCATTGGGTGCGCCGCAACAGGCTGGCCGTTGATGGTGGTGATGAGTACGCCCTGATGGCTGCCCATGCGCATTCGCTCTTGCCCGCGTGCACACAGAAAATGAGCAAGACCAGCGGCAGTCTGCGTGCGTTCCGGCTCTTCTGCGGGAAGAAAAACGAGAATGTTCGGATTGGCGCGACGAAGCCACGCAACCAACTGGCCGTTGCGCAGAACAACTTCAGCGTAGGCCGCCCGCGTCAGGATGCGCGGCGCAGTTTCAGAGTCTTCATCGGCGACCGGCAGATCGGGCCAGCGCAATACCGAACCATACGGGTTTGCAGGATCGGTTGCGGCCAGTTGCACAAATTCCGGCTTCTCCTCCGGCGGCGCGGTCCGCAACTGGCGCAGCAGATCCACGGCCGCGGGCAGCGCGAATTGCGTGGCGCCAAGCCCGGCGACGAAATAGCCGCGGCGAATGCGGCCGCTCTCTTCCAGCGCCTTCAGCACGTCGTAGACTGCGCTGAATCCACCCGGAACATTTTCCGCGGCAACCGACTCGCGCAGCAACACGCCGTAGCGGTTCAGCAGTTGCAATGCCAGGGCGTGGCTGGCTTCTGTGGCGGTGGGTTCGGCTGCTTCCCTGCCCTGCGATGAACGCAGCGGCAACAGCGACCAGCGACCTTGCGCGGTGGGAGGCGTAGTGCGGCGCGACCGAAACACTGTGCCTGTCTGCAATCGCCGCGGCGTGCGCGCGCTCTCGGGCCGCGCGATGTATGCGCGCAAAGCATGAAGCGAATCGTTGGTGACAAGGCCGCGCCACACCAGGCCCCACAATGCTTCGATGGTCTCGCCCGGATAGCCTCCGCCCACGGCCTGATGCAGCGACTCGAAAAAACTGGCGCCGGTAGATTCAAGAACGGCGAGCAACTTCTCTTCGCGCTCCTTCAATGGCTCGACGATAGGGCGCTGCTGTGCGAGCAAGGCCACCTTGTCGGCAAGAAACAGAGCGATGCGGCCGTCGCGTTCACCAATCGGCTCCACGCCCGCCCAGGCAACTTCGCCCGCGGCGATGAGAGTGTCGAGACCCGCCGGGGCGTAGTCAGAGATACGCGCGGGCAAGATCGCTGACTCAACAAGCGATGCGGGCAGCGGCGCGCCCTGCAAGCTCTCGATAGCGTCTAGCAATGCATCGAGATTAGCGTGGCTCGCATGGGCATGGCTGGTCTTTCGCGGCGTCAGAATCCCCTGCCAGTGCGTGAGGAAGCGGGCCAGCGTGTGCTGCTCGACCGGTTCCACTTCGCGGCGCAATTTCGCGAGAGACTTGCGCCTAATCTGCCGCAGAATCTCCGCGTCGCACCACTCCCGATGCAGGCCACCGGGACGAAAGCCGCCTTCCAGTACGCGGCCCTCACCGGCCAACTGGCGGAGCGCATTTTCGACAGCAACAGCGTCGAGCCCAAAGCGTTCCGCGGCCTCGCGCAGCGTGAACGGCCCGTGCGTGCGCGCATAGCGGCGCACCAGTTCCAGCACCGGATGCGCTACAGGCTCAAGCAGCGCCACCGCCAGCCCCGGCGGCAACGGAATCCCCAACCCGTCGCGATAACGTGCTGCATCCTCTGCAGCAACGAGCCGGCGCTCACCGGCGATGCGCAATTCAAGCAGGCGCCGCGAACGGACGAGCCGATCGACATGCACAAGCAAATCCGCAGAAACCACGCGCCGGGACAACTCTTCGCGCGAGAGATCGCCCAACCGCAGGCAGAGATCGTGCATACCGTCAGCCGAACGCGCGCGATAATTCTCCGCAAGGCACTGCGCCGCCTCTTCCACTTCGGCAATGGCATCGGCGTCGAGCAGTTCGCGCAGGTCGGTCTCGCCCAGCAATTCACGCAGCTGATCCTGATCGATGGTCAGCGCCTGCGCGCGGCGCTCGGCCAGCGGCGCATCGCCATCGTAAAGAAAATTGGCCACGTAGCTGAACAGCAGCGACGCGGCAAAGGGCGAAGGCTTGCGCGTTTCGACAACATGCACGCGCAACTGCCGTTGCTCGATGGCGCACAGGGTTTCAAGCAGCGCCGGCATGTCGAAGACGTCGCGCAGACATTCGCGATAAGCCTCGAGCAACAGCGGAAACGAAGGATAGCGAGAGGCAACGCTGAGCAGATCGTAAGAACGCTTGCGCAACTGCCATAGAGGCGAACGCGCATCGGCACGGCGGCGCGGCAACAGCAGCGCGCGCCCCGCGGCCTCGCGAAATCGCCCTGCGAACAGAGCCGTGGAACCCAATTGGCGTAACACAAGCTGCATGGCTTCGGCCGACTCGACAAGGAACCAGTCCGGGTCCGGCGGCTCATCCGTGTCTGGAAAGCGCAATACAAATCCGTCGTCACCCCAAAGCGTTTCCACCTCCGGTCCGCCTGCGGCGCGGATGCGCGCGCTCACCGCCATCGCCCACGGAATGTGGATGCGGCTGCCGAAGGGCGTCAGCACGCAGACGCGCCAGTCGCCCAGTTCATCGCGGCAGCGCTCGATCACAATTGTGCGGTCGTCCGGCACTGCGCTCGTGGCGGCCTCCTGATCGCCGAGAAATTGCAGAAGATTTTCCGCCGCTCCCGGATCGAGATCGTGTTCGGCAACGAGGCGGGTTAACGCAGCCGGTTTGGGCAGTGCGCGCAGTTCGCGCACCAGCGCGCCAATGCGGCGGCCGAATTCCAGCGGCCTGCCTGGACCGTCGCCTTTCCAAAAAGGCATTTTGCCGGGCTCGCCCGGAGCCGGAGTCACCAGAACGCGGTCGTGCGTGATTTCGACGATACGCCACGTGGACGCGCCCAGAATAAAAGTCTCGCCGGGATGGGTCTCAAAGACCATCTCTTCGTCGAGTTCGCCAACCCGCACGGACTTGCCTTCGCTGTGAGCGAGGAAGACGCCGTAGAGCCCGCGGTCGGGGATGGTGCCAGCGTTGAGAATCGCGAGGCGGGCTGCGCCGTCGCGCGCCGTGACGACGTTGCGCACGCGGTCCCAGGTGAGACGAGGCCTGAGCTCGGCAAACTCGTCAGAAGGATAGCGCCCGCTCAACAAATCGAGAACGCCTTCAAAGGCCGAGCGCGTAAGAGCGCCGAAGGGCGCTGCTCGACGGACGAGATCGAAGAGGAAATCTATGCTCACCTCGGGCTTCGGCGCCTCTTGCTCCTTTCGCGCGGAATCCCAATCGGCAAACTTCAACTCTGCGTTGAGATTCTTCATTCGCCGTGCGCTCTTCAGCACTCTTGGCTTGCGCACAGGCACTGCTGCGTTAGGCGGGTGAGCCACAATAGCTACCAACTGCTGCGCGAGCACATCGAGCGGATTGCGCGGGAAGCGCGTGGACTCAATGTGTCCCTCGTGCATGGCGCGCGTCACCGCGGCGCAGGCGACCAGATCGGCGCGGTACTTGGGAAACAGAATGCCTTCGCTGACGGCGTCCACATGGTGCCCGGCGCGGCCAATACGCTGCATGCCGCTGGCGACCGATGGCGGCGCTTCAATCTGAATGACAAGGTCCACCGCGCCCATATCGATGCCGAGTTCGAGCGTCGACGTCGCGCAAAGGGCGCGAATCTGCCCGGCCTTCAGCTGCTCCTCGATTACAGAACGCTGCGCGGCCGCCAGCGAGCCGTGATGAGCGCGGGCAATCGGCTCGCCAGCAAGCTCGTTGAGCGCGCCCGCCAGCCGCTCGGCAACCTGCCGGCTGTTGACGAAGAGAATCGTCGAGTTGCGCTCGCGAATAATCTCAAGCAGTCGCGGATGAATCGCGTTCCAGATCGAGACGCGGCGCGGCATCTGCGACGCGGGGCCCGAAGGAATCTCCTCCTGCTCGCCGAGCCGCGCCATGTCTTCGACTGGAACCTCGATGCGCAGCTTGAGCTGCTTGCGCGCGCTGGCGTTCACGATGGTGACCGGACGATAGCGGAGAGGAGCGGCGTCGAACGCATCTGTGGACCAGGATGCGGGCGTAGAGCCCTCCGCTTCGAGAGGCCGCGGCATGTCGGCTTTATCCGATGGTTCAGGCAGCTCCACGCCACCCAGGAAGCGAGCCACTTCTTCAAGGGGCCGCTGTGTCGCGGAAAGCCCGATGCGCTGCAACGGCCGCTTCGTCAGCGCCTCTAAACGCTCCAGCGACAGCGCCAGATGTGCGCCGCGCTTGGTCGGCACCAGCGCATGAATCTCATCAATGATGACCGTGTCCACCGTACGCAAGGCTTCGGCGGCCTGAGAGGTAAGCAGCAGGTAAAGCGACTCGGGCGTGGTGATCAGAATCTCGGCCGGATGCCGCGCAAACCGCGCCCGCTCCCGCTGCGGCGTGTCGCCGGTGCGTACGCTGATGGCGGGTTCTCGAAAGGCAACGCCCATGCGCCGCGCCATGTTGGCCATGCCGGCCAGAGGCGAGTGCAGGTTGCGTTCGACATCGACGGCCAGCGCCTTGAGGGGCGACACATAGAGAATGCGGCACCCCTGCCCCGGGCTTGAAGTTGGCAACGCCGGATTCCCTACTCTGGCTGCGCCCGTGAAATTGTCGCTCGGGTCGGCCGCATGAAGCATCAAACGGTCCAGGCACCAGAGAAAGGCGGCGAGCGTCTTGCCGGTGCCGGTCGGAGCCAGGACGAGCGCATTCTCTCCGCGCGCAATCACCGGCCAACCCATCCGCTGCGGGGCGGTGGGCGCGTCAAAGACAACCCGAAACCAGGCCGCCGTAACGGGATGAAAACAGGCAAACGGATCGGCTGCCGAATCCGGGCTGGCCGAGGGGTTGTGCATATGCCTGTCCGGGCTGGGGCGGTCGTGAGACATTGTGCTTCCAAGAATAACGTGAAAGGCGGCGAATATGAAGCGAAGATGGAAACAAGACCTCTGTGCGCATGTGCCACAGTTGACGATGAAACTCCTCTGACCGCGCGAATGCAACATTCTTTGCATCAAGTTGTGTAATTTCACATCGATACACCAGGCGCGCCAACCCATCGCTTACCATAGTCCCGGGGCCCTCATGCAAGATCACCTGGCCACATTGCTCGACGACTTCCGTCGCAACGGTCGCGATGTCGCCGTGGTTCGCTATCAGGGAAACCGCCGCCGCGTCACGACCTACGCTGAGTTGGCGAGGCTTGCGGGCCGTTTTGCGGCGCTGTTGGCACAGCGTGGAATCGGCCAGGGCGACCGGGTGCTGCTGTGGGGCGAGAACAGTGCCGAGTGGATCGCGGCCTTCCATGGATGCATGCTGCGCGGGGTGCTGGCGGTTCCTCTGGATGCGATCGGGACGATAGAGTTTGCCGCGCGCGTTGCGGCCGATGTAAAGCCAAAGCTGGCCGTGGGTGATGCCATTCTGCTGGCGCAGTTGCCCGCCGATGTGCCACAACTCTGCTTTGAAGACTTGCCCAGCGCTCTGCCAGCCGAAGAAACTGGCCCAATCGCAGGCATTTCGGCCGACACTCCGCTGGAAATTTTGTTTACCTCGGGAACCACTGGCGACCCAAAAGGAATTGTGTTGACTCACGGCAACGTGCTCGCAAGCATCGGCCCCATCGAGAGCGGAGCGCAGCCCTACATGCGCTGGGAGCGGATCGTGCATCCATTGCGGATTCTGAACACGCTGCCGCTCAGCCACGTCTTCGGACAGACCATGGGCCTTTGGATTCCTCCAATTCTTGCAGCCGAACTGCACTTTGAAGAGCGCCTGGTTGCTCCGCGGCTGGTCGAGACCATTCGCCGCGAGCGCATCTCCGTGCTGGCGGCCGTGCCCAGGGTGCTGGCGCTGCTCAAGACCCATCTGGAATTGACCCACCCAGGTCTCGCCGAGACCGTCATTGCCTCGCGGAACATCGGCGCAGCGCAGCGCTGGTGGCGCTTCCGCAAGGTTCACCGCGCCTTCGGGCTCAAGTTCTGGGCGCTCATCTCCGGCGGCGGCGCGCTGCCGGGGCCGCTCGAGCACTTCTGGAATGCGCTCGGCTTCGTCCTCGTCCAGGGCTACGGAATGACCGAAACCACCGCGCTCATCACGCTCAATCATCCGTTCCACGTGGCTGAGGGAACCATTGGCAAGCCTCTAGCCGGGCGCGAAGTGAAGCTCGGTCCCGACGGCGAGGTGTTGGTGCGCGGCGCGTCCATCTCCGGAGCAACATGGTCCGGCGGCCGGTTGCACAAGCGCGCGGATGAGTGGCTTGCGACCGGCGATTTGGCGAAAACCGAGCCCTCCGGCGAGTTGCGTTTTCTGGGCCGCAAGAGCGAGGTGATTGTCACCGCGGCGGGCGTGAACATTCACCCCGAGGACCTGGAAGCGGCCATCGAGGGACAGCCCGGCGTAGCGGCCTGCGCGGTGGTGGCCATGGAAACGGCCGAGGGAACGGAGCCGTGCGCGGTGCTGGCCTGCCGGGGAACAGGCTGCAAGGCTGCGGAAGCCATCGAAAGCGCCAATGCCCGACTGGCGGAGTTCCAGCGTGTACGGCGCTGGGTGCTGTGGCCGGAGCCGGATCTGCCGCGCACCTCATCGGGCAAAGTGAGGCGCAGAGCTGTGGCCCAATGGCTCACCAAGATCCAGGCTGCGGCATCGACGAATGGCAACGGAGCAGCGAAACCCCAGGCCAGCCCGGCCTTTGGCGCCTCGGAGGATTGGCTGCTGGCGCTGATTGCGCAAATCTCTGGTGAGCCGCACCGCGGCGTGGGCGACGAGCTGCACCTGACAGAAGACCTGCACCTCGATAGCCTGGGACGCGTGCAGTTGGCGGCGGCCATTGAAGACCGCCTGGGCATTGTCTCAGAAGACGGAATGTTGGACCGCGTGGAAACGCTGGGCGAACTGCGGCGGCTGGTGAGCGGCGAGGTCGATGAAGAACAGACGTCAGCGCCGCCCACTTCTGCGCCTCAGCAAATGCACAAAAACGGAGCACGCAGTGAGTTTTTGCGCAACAAAGAAGGCACGCACGAGACACCCTCGCCAGCCCCCGCGCGCACCGAAGGCGAGCCTGCGCGCAGCCGGCACGTCTATCCGCGCTGGCCCTGGCTGCTGCCGTTTCGTTGGGCGCGCGTTGCATTTGTCGAGGCCGTCATGCGCCCACTGGTGTGGTTGCTGGCGGCTCCACGCGTCGTCACTCCCAGCAGACTCGATGCCCCCGAGACAATGCTGATCGTCGCCAATCACGTGTCCACTTTCGACGGGCCTCTCATCGAGTACGCGCTGCCGGCGGCGCTGCGAAGGCGCATCGCTGTGGCAATGTCGGGCGAGATGCTGGCCGACTACCGCCATTTCCGCAACCCCGAGCCGACCAATCCAAGCGGACGCATCTTTCTCCCCGGCCCGCTGTTCTATTACCTTTTGACTGCGCTCTTCAATGTGTTTCCGCTGCCCCGGCGTCGCGATTTTCAGCCCAGCTTTGCGCACGCCGGCCTGGCGATGGACCGTGGCTACAACGTCCTGGTCTTCCCCGAGGGCACGCGATCGGCAGAAGGCAAGCTGGCGCCGTTTCGTCCCGGCATCGGGCTGCTGGCAAAGCAATGCGGCGCGCTCGTGCTGCCGGTCGGCCTGCGCGGGCTGGGCGAGTTGAAGACCGGAAGAAGCCGCTGGTTCCGCTCCGGCGCCATTGAGGTAGTGGTGGGCGAGCCGCTGCGGCTTTCACCTGCCGACAGCGAAGCCACCATCACCGCGCAGTTGCACGAAGCGGTTGCGCGGCTCCTCGAAAGAGCGTAGCGAGACTCTGCGGCCCGCGCGTCATTATTCCCCAGCCTCCATGTACAGAAGGGACAGAAATGCTTTAGCCTCAACTCTCAGGCCACGTGGGGATTGAAACGCCATGATCGCAAAGAACACACCGGATCTCGAAGCCCTGCTGCAACAGGCACGCCAGGCCGCCAGCAATTCCTACTCGCCTTACTCGGGATTCAAAGTGGGAGCAGCGCTGCGGCTGACCAACGGCGAAATAGTGACCGGAACGAACGTTGAAAACATAAGCTACGGCTTGACCATCTGCGCCGAACGCACAGCGCTGGTCAAAGCGGTTTCTGCATTCGGGCCGGAAATTCGGATTGAAGCAGTCGCTGTCGCCAATCTGAACGATGCCGCCAGCCCGCCTTGCGGGGCCTGCCGCCAGATGCTCGCCGAGTTCGTCTTGCCCGGCGCGCCCGTCATCTTTCCCGCCGCCGATGGAATGCGCACCATGCATTTCTCAGAACTGCTGCCGATGGCCTTCGAGATGAAGCTGAAGTGAGGCTGCCAGAGCCCCGCTATTTTGCGTAGAAGCGATAACGGATCGTCCAACGCGCGGTTTCTCCGGGAGCAATCTTGAAATGGAGATAGGCCTCTGGGCAGATCGTAGTGCGGATCGACCAGAAGTTAATGCGGGAGATGGGCTGATCTCCGGTCTGCTCAACACCGACGCCTGTCCTGCGGTTTTCCACGACAAAATCGTAGCTGGAAGCATCGCCTGAATAGCCGGTAATCAGGCCCGATGCAGTTTCACCGGTCTTCAACTCACGGTTGTAGATAATCTGCCGCCCGTCGATTCTTGCGCCGCTGCCCAGATCTTTGTCTGCTTTGGGATCGAAGGGAAAACGCACGACCATATCCGGGCCTGTCGGAGCGCTGTCGAGCATAAAGAAGTCATGATCGTAAACCTGCGTGTCGATCGTCTCCGTTCCGGTATTTTTGAGTTCGTGGTGCAGGATCAGGATTGGTCTGCTCTTATCGAGCGATACTGTCTTCTTGTAAACATAGGCGATACCGATCGGCGACTTTAGATCCTGTTCAAACAGGACGCTGTTGGGCCTGCTGTGAACGGTCCACCTGCCGCCATCAATCAGCGGATACGGCAAGCTGAACTTGAAGGGTGCGTCGTCAATCCTGCGCAGCACACCCACGCCGATTTTGACAAACGGTTCACCCGGTTTGGCCTCATCGTATTTGAGCGCGCTGTCGCCGTCGCCGGAGCGGAACTCCTCGACGGGTCCCGTGATGGCATCGTGCTTCATCGGATCGTAATCCGAAAACCAGACACCGAAATATGTGTGGCCCTTGTAGGAGAGGCAGCCAACCACACCGGACCAATCAAACCGTGCGCCGCGGTAGTAGCCACGTTTTGCATCCGGTGGGTAAAGTACGGCGCTCACCGCGCCATTGGAAATGGCAACCTTCGGGTAGCTCGTCGGTTCGTTCGCGGAACAACCAGACGATGGGTTTGGCGTAGCGGCGATATCTTGGGCAAACGATGTCGCCCCCGCAGGAAGAACAGAAAGAAAAGCTCCAACAATGGCCAAAGCGAGCGAGTGTAAGCGCGATGTTTTCAATGCATTCATCCTGTGAACCAAGGTTCGGCGTTGCAATCATTCCATGGAGGGCACGATAAACTGTGCTTCAACCCTCCTTGTAGTGCAAAATCGTCGCAGCTTCGGATTCTTCCACCGAAAGACTTCGCCGTCAAGAACGAGGCGCGCCGCATTTAGGTCAACACCCGTCCTTCCACGGAACGGCTCCGCCTGCGATAAACTCATATATCGGCAAATTGAGGCTCAGACTGCGATGCCCGATCCAACCCCCGCTCCAATCCACACGGTAGACCTGATCCGCAAGAAGCGCGACGGCCTCGCCCTCGACGCGCGAGAGATCGGTTTTCTGGCCGCCGGCGCCGCCTCCGGATCAATCCGTCTGGAGCAGCTTGCCGCCTGGCTGATGGCCGCCTGGCTGCGCGGACTATCGCTGGAAGAAACCCGCGCGCTCACCCTGGCCATGCGCGACTCAGGAGAAAAATTTTCGCCGGCGCGCCTGGGCAAGAAGGCAGTCGACAAGCACTCCACCGGTGGCGTCGGCGACAAGACCAGCTTCCTCGTTGCTCCACTGGCCGCGGCCTGCGGCGTTGCCGTGCCCATGATCAGCGGACGCGCCCTGGGCCACACCGGCGGCACGCTCGACAAGCTGGAATCGATTCCTGGCTTCCGCACTGCGCTCACCCTCCAGGAATTCGAAGCCGTCTTGCTTGAGTGCGGCGCGTCCATCGTCAGCCAGACCCCGCGCCTGGTCCCCGCAGACCGCATCCTCTACTCGCTGCGCGACCGCACCGCAACCGTCGAAAGCCCGGGACTGATCTGCGCTTCAATTTTGAGCAAGAAGCTGGCCGCCGGCCTCGACGCACTCGTGCTCGACGTAAAAACCGGCTCAGGCGCATTCCTCCGCAAGAACGCCGACTCGGAATATCTGGCAGCCCTCATGGTGGCCACCGCCGAAGCCGCCGGAACGCGAACCGTCGCCTTGCTCACCAACATGAGCCAGCCCCTCGGCTCCGCGGCCGGCAACTGGATTGAACTGGTCGAGGCCGTCGAGTTGCTGCGCGGCAAGCGCCCCGTCGAGGGCCCTACGGACAGTAATGACCTGCGCGAGCTTTCGCTCATTCTGGCCGGATGGATGATTCACCTGGGTGGTCAGGCTCACTCGCCGGAGATCGGATACAAGCGCGCCGAAAAAGCTCTCTCGGACGGCTCCGCGCTACAGCTTTTCTTCAAGATGATCGCGTCCCAGGGCGGCGATATTTCCGTTTTCGACGATCCAACAGGGTTGCACGCGCCCGGCGCAACCGAAGTGGTTCCAGCCTGGGAGCGTGGCTACGTAACGGCGATGGATACAACCGCACTCGGCTGGGCCGTGCAGAGAACAGGCGCGGGCCGCGAGAAGGCAGGCGAGCCCGTCGATCCCCACGCTGGCATCGTCTTCCACGCACGGTGCGGCGCCTATGTCGAAAAAGGGCAGCCGCTCGCAACGGTCTACGCCACCAACCATGAGATGCTCGCCGAACCGATTGCCATTCTGAACCAAGCTATTCAGTTCGCTAAGAAGCCACCCGATCCGGTCAAGCTGGTGAGCCGCGTCATTACACGAGATTCAGCTGAAGAATTTCTGCGCAATACTGTAAGGTAATCGAAGTACAGCTTCTAGCTTTTAGCCTTGATTTTTACTGCCTGAAGGCGGCATCGAGAAGACGCAAGAAATCTCTTGCCGGAAGCACGGGCTAGGAGCTAAAAGCTAAAAGCCGCTTTTCAGGAGGCACCGCATTGGCTCGATTCACGGGAGTGCTGGGGATACTGGCCGTGTTGCTGGCGGCATGGCTGGGCTCAACCGATCGCAAACACATCCGCTGGCGCACCGTTGCCTGGGGACTGAGCCTGCAGATTTGCTTTGCGTTTCTGGTGCTGCGCTTTAACTACGGACAGGAAGCCATGACCTGGGCCGGCGGCGTGGTCAACAGCATGCTCGCCTCCACATTCGCCGGAACCAGAGTCCTCTTCGGCAACACCCTTGGCCTTCCCACCGGCTCCTTCGGTTCCATCTTCGCATTCCAGGTGCTGCCTACCATCATCTTCATCTCCGCATTTTTCGCGGTGCTCTATCACATCGGCGTCATGCAGGTCGTCATTCGCGGCATGGCCTGGGTCATGCTCAAGACCATGCGCATCTCCGGCGCTGAAAGCATGAACGTCGCCGCCAGCATCTTCATGGGACAGACCGAGGCGCCGCTCACCATCCGCCCGTTCCTCTCCAAAGCCACGCGCAGCGAGCTGATGGTCATCATGACCAGCGGCATGGCCCACGTCTCCGGCGGCATCATGGCCATGTACATTGCCCAGGGCGTCGAGGCCCGCCACCTGCTCGCCGCCGTCATCATGACTTCGCCCGGCACCATTTTGGTTGCCAAAATGCTCGTGCCTGAGACCGAAGTTCCCGCCACCGAAGGCAAAGTCGTCATCCCCAAGGACGAGATGCACAAGGAAGAGAACCTGATCGGTGCAATCGCCCGCGGCACCATCGACGGCGGCAAGCTGGCCCTTAATGTGGCCATCATGCTCGTCAGCTTTCTCGCACTCGTCGCGCTGCTCGACAGCCTGCTCGGCTGGGTTCACATGCACAACGGCATGCACTGGGTTCCCGGAAGCCTGGGCCAGATTCTCGGCTACGTCGGCGCCCCTGTCGCATGGCTCATCGGCGTGCCCTGGCACGACTGCATGGCCATCGGCAATCTGCTCGGCACGCGCATGGCCCTCAACGAAGTCATTGCCTACATCGCCCTCGGCGCGGAAAAGGCAACCCTCGCGCCGCGCTCCTTCATCATCGCCACCTACGCCCTGTGCGGCTTTGCCAATCTCGGCTCCATCGGCATGCAGATTGGCGGCATCGGCGCTCTCGTTCCCGAGCGCCGCAACGACCTCGCCCGCCTCGGCGTCCGCGCCATGCTCGCCGGAACCATGGCAAACCTGATCTCGGCCTCAATCGCCGGAATCTTTCTCGGCTAGGTGCCAACCATGACGCGAAGAGGTACCTGCGCGCTCGCGGCGCTGATGCTGATGGGCACAGCGCTTGCCGTCCACGCGCAGCACTCATCTACGCCCTCCAATCAGCATTCCTACCTCGGCTTCGACCGCAACAACTATCCCGGCGACGCCGCGCTTCCCGCTCTGCGCAAGAGCTTTCGCTACACCGGCTACTGGCTCAATAATCCGCCCGGAGAAAGGCAAAATAGTTGGACAGGCAAGCGCGCGTTGCTCAAGCAACGCGGCTTCGGATTCCTGGTTCTCTTCAACGGGCGTACCTACGCGGAACTGAAGAATGCAGACGCGCCTGCTTTGGGAACCGCCGACGGAAAAGCCGCCGTAGCCGCGGCTGCGCGCGAAGGCTTTCCCGCACACGTGCTCATCTTTCTCGATCAGGAAGAGGGCGGGAGGCTGCTGCCGGAACAGGCCGCCTATCTGTTTGCATGGGTGGATGCGGTGCGGGCAGGCGGCGCGCGCGCCGGCGTCTACTGCTCCGGCATCGACGTACCCGATGGCAACGCCACCATCAGCACGGCGCAGAACATTGTCGAGCGCGAGCAAGCAATCGCAAAAAAATTGTCCAAAGATAAAAGTGCGGCGCACCTGGCGCTCTGGATTGCAAACGACCAATGCCCGCCTTCGCCCGGATGCACGCTCGCGAACACGACGCAATTGACTGCGGCATTTTCACCAGCCGTTGCCGCCTCCGCAGTAGTTTGGCAATACGCGCAGTCTCCGCGCCGCGCGCAGTTCAGCGCCGCCTGCCCCGCAAACCACGCGCCAGACGGCAACTGCTACGCCCCCGGCGTCGCGCCCAGCGCCAACACGTTCGTCGACCTGAACACGGCTAATTCACCCGATCCTTCGGAGACGCCGTAAGCAGCCACCGTATTGTCCGGCATTTTTCGCACTGGTCTGTTGCGCCGCTGGAATCACCCGCGCGCTCTCATCCACGCAACCGCCGCATCCGATACAAAATCGTCAGAGTCGTCACAGTGCCGCACGTCAGCAAGCTCGCTGCCATGCCAAGCGTCAACGAAAGGTCCTGCTGGTAGAGCCCGTGGACGATCCCAATCGCCTGCAAAATACTGAACCCGCCAAAAGTAATCAGCGAAATCCCTTCATCTGTTTTCTTCCGCCACACCGCAACAATCTGCGGAACGAACAGAAGCGCATTGCCTCCCAGTCCCAGCCCAAAAATGATGGCGACAATCTGCTTCATGCCGTACGCCTCTCCGTCTGAAATCTCCCCGCATTGCGCGCCTTTGCCTTGGCCGCCACTTCTTCGCGGCTGCGCACCGGCGCTGCGGTTTCAAGCGAACCAAGCAGGCGCGCCGCAACCGCGGCAACCTCGTCCACTGCCCTATCAAATGCCGGCTCGTTGGCCTTTGAAGGCTTGTTGAAGCCACTGACCTTGCGCACAAACTGCAACGAGGCCGCGCGAATCTCTTCCTCCGTCGCCGGCGGATCGAAATTGAAAAGCATCTTGATATTGCGGCACATTGCCCGAGACCTCCATCGATGGGGGACGCGCATCCGGCCTCATCCCTTCTTCAACACTCTACCGCTCCCTGTAGAATGGCGAAAGCGCACCCTCAGGATTTCCAGATCACTTACCATGACCTATTTTGACCAGGTAGTTGAAGCGGCACAGTTCCTTCGGGAAAAACTTAGCGGGCTCACTCCGCGCCTCGGCCTCGTGCTTGGCTCGGGATTAGGTGCGGTGGCCGATGCCGTCACCAATCCCGTCTTCGTTCCCTACACGGAGATTCCGCATTTTCCGCAATCCACCGTCGAAGGCCACTCCGGACGCATCGTCGCTGGTCTGCTGGGCGGCGTGCCCGCTGTCGTAATGCAGGGCCGCGTACACTCTTACGAAGGCTACACGCCGCTGCAGGTAACCTTCCCCATGCGCGTGCTCGGCATGCTCGGCGTGCGGGCCGTAGTGCTGACCAACGCGGCCGGCGGCATCCAGCAGGGCTACCACGTCGGCCAGTTAGTCGCGCTCGGCGACCACATCAACCACATGGGTTGGAATCCCCTGACCGGGCCAAATGAGCCTCGCTTCACCCTGCGCAAGGGCACCGGCCTGCGCTTCTTCGACATGACCGAGGCGTATTCAAAACGCCTGCGCGCTCTGGCGAAGGAAACCGCGACTGAAGAAGGATTCGCGCTCGAAGAAGGCGTCTATCTCGCCACGCCCGGACCAAGCTTCGAGACGCCTGCCGAAATTCGCGCCTTTCGCGCCCTCGGCGCAACCCTCGTCGGCATGTCTACCGTGCCGGAAACCATCGTGGCCCGTCACATGGGCATCCAGGTCCTCGGCATCTCCTGCGTCACCAACCTCGCCGCTGGCCTCGGCGCAACACCGCTGAGCCACGAAGAGGTCTCAGAGACCGGACGGCAGGTGGAGCAGAGGCTGGCCGGCCTCCTCGCGCGTCTCGCGCCAAAGATCGCCGCAGCCGTGGAATCGGAAGCATGAGCGAACCTGCCACGGCAGCGCCACGCCTGCCCTTTCCGCCCGTCGTGCTGGGCATTGCCGGCTGTTCGGGATCGGGCAAAACCACCCTGGCGGCCGAACTGGCGCACGCCCTGGGCGGAATTCACTTCCATCTCGACAACTACTACCGCGACCTCAGTCACATGCCGTACAGTCAGCGCATCCTCTGTAACTTCGACGATCCGGCAATGATCGAGAGCCCGCTACTGGCAGCGCACGTGGCCGCGCTGGCGCGGGGAGAGGCCATCGAACGGCCTCTCTACGACTTCTCGACCCACACCCGCGTAGTGGGCCGCACAGAGCAAGTCACAGCGGGTCGATTCCTGGTTGTCGAGGGATTGTTTGCTTTTTACTACCCCGAGCTGCTTCCGCTCTACAATCTGCGCGTTTATATCGACACGCCGGACGAACTCTGCTTCGAGCGGCGCATGAAGCGCGACATCGAGCAGCGCGGTCGCACGCCTGAGTCTGTACGACAGCAGTATGAAGCCACCGTGCGGCCATCGAGCATAGCCTTCGTCAGGCCTTCGGCGGTCAATGCGGACCTGCAAGTAGACGGAACCGGCGCACTCGACTGGAAGGTCGAGCGGGTGCTTGCCGAATTGCGTCTGCGCGGGTTGCCGTCAGGCGCAGAGTAGCAAGCTCGGGCGGTCACATTTAGTTTCCGGAGAGATGGAATTTCAACTCCCAAGGATCGGCAGAGGAGCTTGCGAACTGCTTTGGTACGAAGTGGTACCCCTCGCAGCGCGCTCCATATTCGGTCTGTAAACCTGGAATCCGTTCTTTCCGCGCTCCTTGGCAAGGTACAGCGCAACATCCGCGGCGTGCAGCATGCTTTTCATGTCGGTGCCGCCATCAGGATAGACGCTCACACCGATGCTCACGGTGATAGCGGCGCACGCTTGCCCGATATCCATGGGAACGGATACCGCGGCAACAATCTTTGCAGCCATCGTCTCCGCTTCAACCGCAATGCGCAGATCGGACAGGAGCACAATGAACTCGTCGCCTCCCATCCGCGCCACCGTATCAGTTGCCCGCACCGAGCTGGTCAGGCGGTTGGCCAATTCGCATAGAACGCTGTCGCCTGCTAAGTGGCCATATACATCGTTTACCTCCTTGAATCTGTCCACATCCACAATCAGAAGGCCGAGACACGCCTCAAATCTCTCCGCCCGCTTCAGCGCCACCTCGAGGCGGTCGTTCAGGAGCAGACGATTCGGCAGGCGAGTAAGTGCATCGTGCTCCGACAGGTGACGCAGCCGCTCCTGGCTGTCTCGCAGCGCCTCAGTCTTTTGTTCCACCTGCCTGCGCAGCACAAAGATCCATGCCAGGGCCACAAAGGCCACAAAGACGGCGATCGAGAAAGCTTCAAGGGCGCGCGCCGGCGTCCACCACGAAGGCGAGTGGACCACCTCGACATCGTCTGGAGAGTTCAGGAGTAACTTGATCGAGTCAGGCCGCACCTGACCTTCATTGACTCCCGTGGCCACCGCATCCACATCTACGATACAAATGCCAGTAAGGCGCAGCAGGCTCCCATCCTTCCAGGTCAACTTCCCGTCGCCTGCGAGGTCTTTCGGAAGAGCGGCGGGAAAAAGAACGCCATCGGAGCGCAGCATCAGGGTAGGGTTCTCCGCAGTCAGGTCACGGCCGATCAACACCGCATCAATCTGGACTCGTTGACTGTCGTGATCGCCTTTTACAATCTCGCGTGCCGTAACCAGCTTCGCCGCGGTTGGCAACACGTCGCCCCCCAGCCGCAACGTCGCATCCTCGAGCGTCGGTTTAAAGCCCTTCACCACGGGAAACCCGACGACATCAATCGAATCTCCAACCGGAGCTTTCGAGCCGTCGGTCGTCTGCATACAGAGGCTGTCTGTCCCCTGTTGGATGCACAGCATCCGATCCGGCCAGCGCAGCGTCACCCGGCCACGAACGTGCACCCGGGATGGAAGGGTCAGGTTCGGTGAAAAACGCAAAATCTGCGAAATCGGAACAACAGGCAGCGCAAAGGCATCGCGCGGCGCAGCCTTCACTACCTTCACTTGATTCAGAGATGGAAAGTAAATGTGTACCCCCACCATCTGACGCCTTTGGTCGAACACAGGCGCCGCCACGCCACGAACCATGATCTTCGCGTCAACAAACGAATCGTAGTTCGCTCCGGCAACGCGCGTCGAAAGCGCGGTAAGCGGCCCCTGAATCGTCGCAAGTTCCAGAGCCACCCTGTTCTTCACAAACCGCACTTCATGGACGCGACCCTCAACCTCAACCCATTTGCAGTCCTCGCTGCCGGAGAGAAGTTGCGTAAGAGTCACGCGGGGCGCCCTGCGGGGCAGATGCGGAGGGCCCTCAATCACCACGTGGCCTCTATCCACAACAGAAGCGTAGTCACCCGGCCCCGTCACACCCGTTACTTCCACCTCAGAGCCCGGCTTCAACGGCAGAATTGGGCGCACAGGTACAGCGACGAAAACTCCCCCCGTGCTGTCTTGTACAAATAAGGCGCCATGCCGCGGGTCAATATAAGGATCGTAGTACGTGACCACGGCCCGCAGACGAACAGGATAGCCGCGAACTGCTTCCTGAGCGGGAAGACTATGAACCGCCCGCGCCGTTATCAGCGTCCGTAAACGCCTAAGCGACCTGTGATGGCTGGGTACCTGGGCCGACACCGCTCCCGTGACAGTCAAAAAAAAGCAGAGAAAGGCCGCCGATCGCATCAGATCCCTCACTTGAGGGCGATCGAAAGGGCAATGAAAATGGGCAGTATTACGTGCACCAGCCGAAATGGACGCCAGTTCTTCCACTGTGCATTCTTATCGACTTATGGGTGCTCAAACTTGAGCAGACGCCCATCATATTTGGGAGGAAAGCGCGAATGACATTCTATTTTCGAAAATGGAACTCTATTGATCCGGCAAGCAAATACTGCTAAGCGGCATATGCGACGAGTGGATCTTTGAAGAAGGCTTTGATTCTTTCAGGATTGGTCTCGATAGCGGCCATGTGATTGGTTGCGGCCTGGCGCAATTTGTCTTTGGTGCGGC
>DATKWA010000071.1:0-30259 GCA_035529815.1 Occallatibacter sp.
ACTCGGTGTGGCTGGTCTTCTTCGACGGCGAAGAGGCCTTCAATACCTGGTCGCGCTCCGACTCGACTTACGGCAGCCGCCACCTGGCCGCGCGCTGGGGCCGCGACGGAACCCTGAGACAGATCAAGGCATTTATGCTGGCCGATATGATCGGCGACAAGGACCTCGACATTCAGCGCGAATCGAACTCGACCGGCTGGCTGATCGATCTGGTCGGGCAGGCGGCCCACCGGTTCGGCTACGACCGCTATTTCTTCCAACAGGAGATGGCTGTCGAAGACGACCACCTGCCCTTTGTCGAGCGCGGCGTTCCTTCTATCGACGTCATCGACCTGGACTACGGACCCAACAACAGCTATCACCACACCGCCCAGGACACGATGAACAAAATCAGTGCCCGCAGCCTGACCATCGACGGCGATGTGTTTATGGAAACGATCCGGCTGATCGATCAAAAATAAAAAGCACACACCATGAAATAGAGAGCGCGCTTCGTGAGACCGCGCGGAAAGTGGAGCGGAAATTGGCTCAAGCGGAAATTGGCATTATAGGGGGCAGCGGACTTTACTCCATGCCCGGATTCACAAATGTGCATGAAGAACGCGTGGAAACGCCCTTTGGTGAGCCGTCCGACCCGTTTGTGCTCGGCGAGTTGGAAGGCCGCAAAGTTGCGTTTCTGGCGCGGCATGGGCGCGGCCACCGCATCCTGCCCTCGGAGTTGAACTTCCGCGCCAACATTTATGCCTTCAAGAAACTTGGCGTCGAGCGCATTCTTTCGGTTTCTGCCGTTGGGTCGCTCAAGGAAGAACACAAGCCAACCGATTTTGTCATGCCGGATCAATTCATCGACCGCACGTTTCACCGCGTCTCCACATTCTTCGGCGAGGGCATTGTGGGCCACGTGGCCTTTGGCGATCCGGTGTGCGCAACGGTGGCCAAGGCTGCAACCGAAGCCTGCGCGATAGTGGGCGTGGTGGGCAAACTCGGCGGCACCTACGTTTGCATGGAAGGTCCGCAGTTCTCCACCAAGGCCGAGTCGAATCTTTATCGCAGTTGGGGCGCGGACGTGATCGGGATGACGAACCTGCAGGAAGCAAAGCTGGCGCGCGAGGCGGAGATCTGCTACGCCACCATTGCCATGGTCACCGACTACGACTGCTGGCGCGAAGGCCACGACGCAGTAACCATCGAAGAAATCGTCGCCGTGCTGCATAAGAATGCCGATAACGCAGCGAGGGTCGTGAAAGCCGCCGTGGCTGCTATGCCGCGCGAACGCGCCTGCGCATGCGCCTCGGCCGCAAAGTTTGCCGTGCTGACGCAGCCGGACGCAATTCCCGCGGCGGCAAAGGAAAAGCTCAAGCTTCTGTTTGGCAAATATTTGGGATCGTAGCGGCGTTTGCGGAGCCTGTAGCGTTGGCGGCGGCTTCATCGGAAACAAATTAAAACGAGTATGCAAGAGAGGAAATGAATGGCAATCACGGTTGTGGGCAGCGTTGCGTACGATTCGATTGAAACTCCGGCAGGACGCCGGGACCGTTGCCTGGGCGGCGCGGCAACTCACTTTTCGCTGGCGGCCAGCTTCTTTACCGACGTGCGCGTCATCGCCGTCGTAGGCGAGGACTTCGGGCCCGAGCAGGAAGCGGTCTTTCATGCGCACAAGATCGACACGCGCGGAATTGAGCACGCCAAGGGCAAGAGCTTTTTCTGGGAAGGCTCGTATCTCGACAACCTGAATGAAGCCCAGACACGCCAGACCGATTTAAATGTCTTTGCCTCGTTCGAGCCCAAGATTCCCGAAGCCTATCGCGACTCGGAGTTTCTATTTCTGGCCAACATTGACCCCGTGCTGCAGCGGCGCGTGCGCGAAGCAATGCCCGATGTGAAGCTGGTGGCCGGCGACACGATGAATTACTGGATCAAGGATCATCGCGCCGCGCTGCTTGAGGTGCTGAAGGGCCTGGACATGCTGCTCATCAACGACACCGAAGCACGCATGCTGGCCGGCGACAACAACCTGGTTAAGGCTGCGCGCGCGGTCATGACGATGGGCCCGAGCTCGCTGGTCATCAAGCACGGCGAATATGGGGCCTCAATCTACCATCGCGCCGGAGCCAATGGCGAATCGTCAAAGACGTTCAAAACCCCGGCGCTGCCTCTGGAAGAAGTGGTGGACCCGACCGGCGCCGGCGACAGCTTCGCCGGTGGCTTCTTCGGCTATCTTGCTTCGCAGCCCGAGCTGACGCCTGCCGCCTATCGGCGCGCAATGTTTTACGGCAGCGTGATGGGCTCGTTCGCCGTAGAGCGGTTTGGAACCGAGCGAATCGCCCAGCTCTCCCGGAAGGAGATTGACGACCGCTTTAACGAGTTCCGCGAGTTGACTCACATTGACTGAGAAAACAATCTCTCGTGCTGGCATTGCCCGCGTTGAAGTCATAACCGTGCTGGTTTGCTCGGCTGTGGCTTCGTTGGCAGCCATCGCGTGGAGCTGGCAAAACGGCGCTCTGCTCAACTACGGCGACGCTGTTGCCCATTTGCACATTGCGCGGCGGGTGTTCGATTCTCATCAGCCACGGCTCTCGCAACTCGGCTCGGTGTGGCTCCCGCTGCCGCACATTTTAATGCTTCCGTTCGTCCAGGTTTACAGCTGGTGGGCCAACGGCATCGCCGGCATCATTCCGTCCGCGCTGGCTTACGTGGCCAGTTGCATCGGCATTTACCGGCTGGCGCGGCGCTGGCTCAAGCCTCCTTCTGCTGCTCTTGCCCTGACCTTTTTCGCCCTCAATCCAAACCTTCTCTACTTGCAAACCACGGCGATGACCGAGCCGCTGTTTGTGTGCGAGATGATCTGGATTGTCGTCTGGCTCGTGGAATGGCGCGCACTTCTGGACCAAGACGCGCGCAAATCCGATCATTTGCTGGGCTGGATCGCGGCGGCGCTCGTGGCAGCCATCTTCACCCGCTACGACGGCTGGATCATGGCTCTGCTCGCGTCGTCAACCATTGGCATTGAGCTACTCCGCCGCAATCGGCTGCGCTCACGCGCCTTCTGGCTGGCCACCGCTTTCGTGGTCGCCGCGCCCATTGCCTGGTTCGTGTACAACGCCGCGGCCTTTGGCGACTGGCTTGAATTTGCGCGCGGCCCTTACTCGGCCAAAGCCATCGAACTGCGCACCGCCGCGCATGGCGCCGGGCCACCGCACCCGGGCTGGCACAATCCGTGGGTCTCGCTGCTCTTCTATTTGAAGGCGTCAGAGATGGACGCCTTCGCCGTGGCATGGGGCAACACGCTGCTGGCTCTCAGCGCGCTGGGCACGGCGTTTGCCTGGCTCACTGCCCGCCGCCGCGCATTCACATGGGCTCTGCTGCTGTGGCTGCCGGTTCCCTTCTACGCGTATTCCGTGGCCTACGGCTCGGTGCCAATTTTCCTGCCGCCCTGGTGGCCGCACTCCTGGTACAACACCCGCTACGGTATGGAGCTGCTGCCCGCGCTGGCCCTGGGCCTGGGCTTTGCCGCGAGCTTTGCGATCGGCGCCGTGCGGGAGTTCAAGCCTCAATGGGCAAAGTACGCGGCTGGTGTTTTGTTCGCCCTCGTGGCTCTGAATGCCTGGCAATTAGTACGCAAAGGGCCGCTGGTCTATGTGGAAGGCACCAAGAACATCGCCGCGCACCGGCCTTATCAAACAGAGATTCCGCCGGCATTGCGCGCGCTGCTGGCCAAGCGGCCCGGCGCAGTCATCCTGATGGAAACCTCCGTCGATCCGGAGATTGTGGCGCGCACTGGCATTCCGCTGCGGCAGACAATCAACGAGGCCGATCTCGAAATCTGGGACACGGCGCTAAAAGCGCCGTCTGCCCATGCCGCAATCGTTTTAGCCTTTGATGGCGACGCGGTAGATCGCGCCGTCAAAGCTCATCCTGAAGGATTGACCGCGGTTGCCCATTTCTCGGCGAAGGGGCAGCCATCGGGAACGCTCTACGTCGCCGATAGCCCCGCAAGCCACTCCGCGCCAAAGCCCACAACAAGCCGGGTTGCGCAATGATAGCATCGGGCAAGGCGGTGAATTGCGGTCCCCAGCCTCGCTGGTTGCTCGGCCTTGCATCGCAAGCCGCCCCATCGCCAGTTCTCGGGGCGAAACACGGCTCCGATTTTCGATGAACCGTTTCGATTTCGTTTTTTGGAGGCAGGTTGATTTCCTTTTCGAAAGCGCACGCCTGCGGCAACGACTTTCTGATCGTGACGGAAGAAGCCGCACAAGGCCACAACTGGGCTGACCTGACGCAGCGTCTGTGCGCGCGCAATACCGGCGTGGGCGCCGACGGCATTGAATTTTTCGCCTGGACGGGCGAGAAGTCGGGGCGCATCCGGCTGCACAACGCCGATGGGTCCGTCGCCGAGATCAGCGGCAACGGGACGCGCTGCGTGGCAGCGTGGATGGCGCGCGAGCGCAATCTGCAGGCCGGCGACGATCTCGAGATTGCAACCGATGCAGGCGTACGCGTCTGCCGCATCAACGGCGTTCAATCCGATGGCGAATTTACTGTGGATGTTACCACTGGGATGGGCGTTCCAACGTATGTGCCCAGGACGGTCAAGCTCAAGAGCGGCATTGAAATTTCCGGCGTTGAAATTTCAACCGGCAATCCGCACTTCGTAATCGTGCTGGACATCGACGAGTTCGAAGCAGGGGACATGTCGTGGCACGAAATCGGCGCGGAGGTCTGTACACATCCCGATTT
Source organism: Occallatibacter sp. (assembly GCA_035529815.1). GTDB lineage: Bacteria > Acidobacteriota > Terriglobia > Terriglobales > Acidobacteriaceae > Telmatobacter. Next base: position 4,738 of record DATKWA010000071.1, read on the forward strand.
TCCCAACCAGACGAATGTGGAATTTGTGCGCATCGTCAGCAAGCATGAGATTGAGATTCGCATCTTCGAGCGCGGCGTGGGTCCCACAACCTCGTCGGGCACCGGCAGTTCGGCATCGGCCACGGCAGCGTTGGCCATGCACGGCTGCGTTTCACCACTGACCGTCGTGGCTCCCGGCGGCGCACAGTCCGTGGCCTGGGATGGGCCCGGCACTGAGTTGCGCCTCACCGGTCCAGCTGCCCTGATCGCTCGGGGCGAGGCCTGGTAAGCATGCCGCCGCTCGCTACAAATCTGTTGAGGCCGCTGGCCGTTCCGGCCGGCGCAGGCGTCAGCGTAATTGCGCCCGCTTCGTTTGCGCAGCCCGACCGCATCAGCAACGGGCTTGAAGCTTTGCGCGCGCTTGGATTGGTCGCACGCCTCGCACCGTCTGCTCTCGAACGCGGACCGCTTTACTTTGCCGGAACGACTGAGCAACGGCTTGCCGACCTGCACGCGGCCTTTGCCGATGAGACAACGAGTGCGGTAATGTGCGTGCGCGGTGGCTACGGCTCCAATTATCTGCTCGACGGGTTGGACATCGACCTGATCCGCAAGCATCCCAAACCGTTTTTCGCATACAGTGACCTGACCGGCGTGCAACTGCGGTTGCTGGATGAGCTGGCACTGCCTGCGTTTCACGGGCCCATGGTGGCCGCGGATTTTTATCTTGCAGACGGCGTGCATATGGAAAGCTTTCAAGCGGCGCTTACGGGCGAGCCGTACGGTGTAGGAGCGGCGGAAGGCCTGCGCGCATTGAAGTCGGGAACAGCCAGCGGAGTTCTCTACGGTGGCTGCCTCAGCATTCTGGTTTCCCTGCTGGGCACCGAGTGGGAACCGCAGACCGAGAACAAACTGCTGTTTCTTGAAGACACAGGCGCCAAGCCGTTCCAGGTGGACCGCATGTTATGGCAGTTGCGCAATGCTGGAAAACTGGAGGGTGTGCGCGGCATTGTTTTTGGCGAGATGCTGGACTGCGTTTCTCCGGGCGCGCCGCCTGAGTTAATCGAGGAAGCAATCCTGAGCGCGCTGACCGGCTTCGATGGGCCAATCGCGATTGGACTGCGCAGCGGGCATGTCTCGCGGCAGAATGTAACTCTGACCTTTGGCGTTCAGGCAGAGCTGACAGTTGGCGCAGAGACACAATTGCGTTTGCTTGAACCCGCAGTAAGAAAATAGAGACTAGGAAATAGCTTTGAGTAAGCACATTCATCTGAGTGGAATTTGCGGAACGGCGATGGCGTCAATGGCCGGGCTGTTGCAGTTGCAGGGGCATCGCATTACAGGCTCCGACAAGGCGGCCTATCCGCCCATGAGCGATCTGCTGCACGGGCTGGGAATTCCGATCATGGAGCCCTACGCGGAGACGAACCTGGAACCGAAGCCGGACCTCGTCGTTATTGGCAATGCCCTTTCGCGCGGCAATCCGGAAGTAGAGCGCGTGCTCGACGAGCGTATTCCCTTCACATCCATGGCCGCGCTGCTGCGCGAGGAATTTCTTGTCGGTCGCGAGTCGCTGGTGGTCGCCGGAACGCACGGCAAGACCACAACAACCAGCATGTTGGCGTGGATTTACCAGACGGCTGCACGTGCGACGCCAAAGTTGGAGCCATCGTTCTTGATCGGTGGCGTAGCAGAAAACTTTGGATCGAGCTTTCAGCTGCGCCCGACGCGCACGTTTATCGTTGAAGGCGACGAGTACGACACAGCCTTCTTCGACAAGGGACCAAAGTTTCTGCACTACTTTCCCGACGCGCTGATTCTGACTCACGTCGAGTTCGACCATGCGGACATTTATGCCGATCTTGATGCGGTGAAGACGGCCTTCAAGCGTCTGGTCAACCTGGTTCCGCGTCGCGGCCTCATCGTCGCCTATGACGGCAGCGATAATGTCTCCGAGTGCATCTCTCATGCGCTGTGCCGCGTGGAGCGTTATGGCTTTTCTGCAAGCGCAGACTGGCAGATCAGGAATCTTCGCCATGACAAGGGGTTCACTCGCTGGGAGGTGTGGCGCACCGGCGCGTTGTGGACAGAGCTTGAAATGAACATGCCGGGCGAGCACAATGCCCTGAACGCAACGGCCGCCGCGGCTCTGGCCTCCGAACGGGGAGTGAGCAAGAGAGCAATCTGCGAAGCGCTCAAAACCTTCAAGAGTGTGAAGCGGCGACTCGAAGTGCGCGCTGAGATCGCGGGCATTACGGTTATTGAAGACTTTGCGCATCACCCCACGGCCATTCGCGAGACACTGCGAGCACTGCGGTCCGTGTATCCGCAGGCGCGGTTATGGGCGGTGCTGGAACCGCGCTCGAACACGCTGCGGCGCAAGGTGCTCGAAGCCGATTTGATTGCGAGCCTTCGCCTGGCCGACAACGTTGTGCTCGCCGGTGTCTATCAGCAGCAACGCATTCCCGATACCGAGCGCCTGCATCCAGAAGACGTGATCGCAGCACTCAATGCAAACGGCGCAAAAGCCGAACTGTTGCCGGACGCCGATGCGATCGTCGACGGAATTGCGGAGCGGCTCAAGCCCGGCGACGTCGTTGCGATTCTCTCCAATGGCGGATTCGACCGCATCTACGAGAAACTACCAGCGCGGCTCATGGAACTCCACTCCTGACCGCACGGAAAGACCGTATGCTTTCATCGCTCATCTTCATCGTCACGATGGTCGTTTCCGGGATTCCAACCGCACTGCTGTTTATTCCCTGGTGCTGGTTGACGGGCAACGTGCTGCCACTCTACAAGGGCACGCGTTTCATGCTCTCGACCAGTTGCCGCCTGTCCGGTGTACGCTTCCGTACCACAGGCCTCGAAAACGTGCCCCGCGATCGCGCCTGCATCTTCATGGCAAATCACGTGTCGAATCTCGATCCGCCGGCGCTCATTTCGCTGATCCCGGGACGCACATCGGCTTTTTTGAAACGCTCACTGATGCAGTTGCCTATTCTCGGCACCGGCTTTCGGCAGGGCGAATTCATTGCCGTGGACCGCAGCGGCAATGCCGCAGCAGCCAGGGAGAGTGTGGCCGCAGCCGAACGAGTGCTGGCAAAGGGCGTGCACATCACCACGTTTGTTGAAGGCACACGCTCGCCCGACGGACGCATGCTGCCCTTCAAGAAAGGGCCGTTCTTTCTGGCCATGAATACCCGCGCCCTGTGCGTGCCGGTCTCGATCTACGGAACTGAGAAGATCCTGCGCAAAGGCAGCCTCAGAATGCATCCGGGGCCGGCACATATCGTTTTTCATCCTCCCATTGACCCGGCCGACTTTGTCACACGCGAGGAGCTGACGCAGGCTGTCCGCGCAGCCATCGCCTCCGGATTGCCGGAGTGGATGCGAACATAGAGATACAGTACTTTTGCATTTGACTCCGCGGATGGAGCGCCGCGGCACAACCAATCTCAGCTCCCCGACGGAACCTCGCATGATCGTTTCGCTTTTCGTATTCGTAATCATTCTCGCGTTGAGCATTCCCTCCGCGCTGATCTTTATTCCGCTGGCCACAATCACCGGCAACGTCGGACCGCTCTACGCAGTGACTTGCTTCATTGTCCGCACTGGATTTCGCGCCGCGGGTATTCGCATGCGGGTCGAAGGGCGCGAGAATGTTCCCGCCGGCCAGGCGTGCATCTTCATGGCAAACCACGTGTCGAATCTAGACCCGCCGGGTCTGATCACTCTGATTCCGGGCCACACCTCCGCCTTCACCAAGCGTTCAGTTTTCAACATTCCCGTCTTCGGCCGCTGCCTCAAGCTCGCTGACTATATCCCTGTCGACCGAACCGGCAGCGTGTCCAGCGCACAGCAGAGCGTCGCCGCGGCCCGGCGAATTCTGGAGAAAGGCATCCACATTACTACATTCGTCGAAGGTACGCGCTCGCGAGACGGACGTCTGCTGCCTTTCAAAAAAGGGCCGTTCTACCTGGCAATGGAAACAGGTGCGCCGTGCATTCCCGTGTCGATCTTCGGAACGGAAACGCTGATGTCGAAAGGCAGCTTCGCCATCAAGTCGGGGACTGCGCATTTCATCTTTCATCCGCCGATCTATCCCGGCAATTTTCAAACGCGCGAGGATCTGATGGCCGCCCTGCGTGCGTCGATTGCCTCGGGACTGCCGGAGTGGATGAGAAACTGAGAGCGCACTGAATATTTCAAGAGAGGAAATCTACCATGCAGAGAGCAATTTCGCGACGGGCATTTTTGACCAGCGGGGCAATGGCGGCCATGTCGCTGCGGGGCGGCCTGCTGCATGCGCTTGCCTCCGCCACGCCAGTCACAGTGCGCACGCCGAATGGCGCACTGCGCGGAGAGCAATCCGACGGCGTCAATGTATTTCGCGGCGTGCCATTTGCGGAGCCGCCCGTGGGGCCGCTCCGATTTCGTCCACCCGTGAAGGCAAAGCGGTGGACCGGCGAGCGCGATGCTACGCGTTTTGCAGCGGCGCCTATGCAGGGCGGCCTGCCAGCCGTAGAGAAAAGTGAAGACTGCCTCTACCTGAACATCTGGGCCCCGCAGGGCAAAGGACCGTTTCCCGTTTACGTGTGGATCCACGGCGGAGGCTTCACCGGAGGCTATTCCTTCGCGCCCGTTTTCGACGGATCGGAGCTGGCGCGGGCCGGGATCATCTGCGTCACGGTCGCTTACCGGTTGGGCGTTTTCGGCTTCTTGAATGTGGAGCCGCTGCTGGGCGCGGATTTTGCCGGCAGCGCCAACAATGGATTGCGCGACCTGATGGAAGCGCTCACCTGGGTGCGGCAGAACATTGCTGCGTTTGGCGGCGACCCGGAGCGCGTAACCGTGGGCGGTCAGTCGGCGGGGGCAAAGCTCACCGACATACTTCTCGGAGTTCCCTCGGCGCAGCCGCTCTTCAAGCAGGCAATCTCGGAGAGCGGCGGCGCAGAGCGCGTGGCAACGCGAGAAGCCAGCGAGGCCGTGGGGCGCGGATTCGGCGCGCAGTGGCGTAGTCGCACGGGGAATGAAATGGCGAGCCTGCTCACTGCCCCGGCGGCGCTGCTGATTCAGACGCAAGGGCCGTTCATCACACAGTGGCCGCAACACTTTCCCCTTCGCGCGGAGATCGACGGAGTCCTGCTTCCAAGGCTTCCGGTGGAGACGATCGCTGCCGGTTCAAGCCTGGACAGGCGGCTGCTCATTGGAACCAACCGCGAAGAAAGCGCCTCGTTTCTGGGACCGCATCCGGAGCACGATCCCGGCGCTGCCGACCTGGGCAATGTGCCGGTAGCGCGCTTCACAGAGGTGCTGCACAAATATCGTGCCGTCTATCCGCAAATGACCGACGAGCAACTCCGCATTCGCGCGGCAACGGCAGAGGAGTACTGGGTTCCCTCGGTCCGGGTGGCCGAGGCTTTCCTGAAAGGCGGCGGCAAGGCGTGGATGTACCGGCTGGATTTTGCTGAGCGTGTGGGATTACTGCGCGGGTTTGCGCATCACTCGCTGGACGTGCGCCTGGTGTGGGACCGGCCCATTGCCAGGGGCGAAAATGCGGAGGCCGAGGCAAGGCTGGCGCAAGAGATGGACCAGGCGTGGATGGCCTTTTTGCGCGGCCGCACACCTGCCAGCAACGGGCTGCCGGCATGGCCCGAGTACACCAGCGAAGCGCAGGCAACCATGGCCCTCGATACAGAAAGCCATGTCGAACTGCACCCGCAGGAAGCAGAATTGCGGCTGTGGAATGGCGTGCTGTAAGCAAGTGCGCTGCTCAGGGCCTGCGTATGCCTCAGGGTTGGACCAGCGCGTTGTAGCCGTCGCTCAGCAGCCTCAGGCGCCAGCGATTGGCGTCGTCGCGATTGTTGAAAGGACCGATGCGAACGTAAATGAGTTTGCCCGCAGGATCGCGGCGGGCACTCACCGCATAGCCGCGCCTGCGCAGTGCGGTCATCAGCACATCGGCGTCTTCTTCATGGGATACGGTGGCAATCTGAACCATGAACTGCGTACCCGCCGGATGAGCGCTCGACGCTACCGAGGGCTGAGGACTCATTGCCTCGGCAGGCAAGGCAGGGCGGACCTGCGGCTGGGGCGCAATCTCCGGTGGTGCAGAAGGTGTCACCGCCGGACTTGCAGGCTGTTGTCCCGCGACCGGCACTACGACCGCGGTCTGTGACTGGGCACCGGCTCCAGGCAGCGCGGCATCTGCTGTCGGCGAAGCATTCTGAGCCGGCTGCGCAACTGCGGCTACTGGGGCAGCCGAGGGCTTGACTTGCGAACCACTCACTGCCACGGGCGCCTGTTCGCCGTCATCGGGTAGTTGACCCGGGGTGACGGTGGCCTGTGCGTTGCGATGGCCTACCGTGTAGCCCAGGCCGAAACAGAGACCACAGACCAGCACCAATGCAAAGAAGAGGAGCCACAGCGTGCCTGCGCCCAACGTCAGTTCCCTGTCACGCCGGCCCATGGCCTGCTCAAGCTCTTCGTCGTCAAAAACTCCCCGCATGCACCATCCTCTACCCTACGGCTTTTCGACAGGCGCCGTTCCCATCGATCCGAGTTTATTGAACAAGGTGAACATTTCCAGCGGCAGCGGAAACACGATGGTGGTGTTCTTCTCAACGCCGATGTCGGCCAGGGTCTGCAGGTAGCGTAGTTGCAAGGTCATGGGTTGCGTAGCCATCAGTGCGGCCGCGTCCACCAGCTTCTGCGCAGCGTTGAACTCGCCCTCGGCATGAATAATCTTCGAGCGTTTTTCGCGCTCTGCCTCGGCCTGCTTGGCCATGGCGCGCAACATCGTCTCGGGCAGGTCTACCTGCTTCACTTCCACTGAAATTACTTTGACGCCGAACGGTTCCGTGCGTTGGTCGATGATGGACTGAATGCGCAGATTGAGCTTGTCGCGGTGGCTCAACACTTCGTCCAATTCCACCTCGCCCAGCACCGAGCGCAAAGTCGTCTGAGCAAACTGCGAGGTCTGGTAAACGTAGTTCTCCACCTTGATTGCGGCGTCATTTGGATTGATGACGTAGAGCGTAACCACGGCGTTCACCTTGAGCGTGACGTTGTCGCGGGTAATCACATCCTGCGCCGGCACCTCCAGAACCTGCTGGCGCAGCGTGATGCGCACAATCTGATCCAGAGGCCGGAAGACCAGGATGATGCCCGGCCCTTTGGGCGTTCCCAGCACGCGGCCCAGCCGGAAGATCACTCCGCGCTCGTACTCGCGCAGAATCTTGATGGAGTTGACCAGATAGAGCACTACGATGGCGACAAAAATCAGCGTTGGAACGGGCAGATCGGTAGGTGTCATTTGACTTCCCTCACTCAGGACGGATTGTACTCCGTTGCTCTTCTTCAAGCACAAACTACGCGGCGGACTCCGGCATCCTTGCAGCCGAATCCGGGACTACGTGAAGCAACATCTGCTCCTGGCTCGCAACGCGGAGGCTGGCGCCCTTGGGCAGCGGTTCGTCAGCGATAGCGAGCCATATTTCACCCTCCACCAACACGTGTCCCTCGGGAACGAGCGGCTCCATGGCGATCGCCTTGCAGCCCACCATGGCTTCGGCGCCAATCAGCGCCTTGCGGCGGCGCGCGCGCACGGCAAGGCGGACCAGAAAGACGGTGATACCGCCGAAGCCGGCGCTGACGGCGAAGGCGACCCAGGGCGTCACGCCCATCTCCGGTACAGGCGCGGCAACCAGAGTAAGGGTTCCAAATGTCAGGCAGACAATGCCGGCAATGGCCAGCACGCCGTGGGCGCCAAACTTGGCTTCAAGCAACAGCAGAACAAGCGCCGCCACCAGCAGCATTACGGCCGTATAGCGGATCGGCAGCAGATTCAGGCCAAATATCGCCAGAAGCACCATCAGCGTACCCAGCGAGCCGGGAACGATGGTTCCAGGCGCGTTGAATTCGAGATAGATGAGCAGCGCGCCGCCGACCAGGAACAGCAGCGCGATGTTGGGGTCCACCAGCCAGCTTAGTAGTTCGGCCCGCAGCGAAGGGCGCAACAAATCGATCCGCGCGCCAGCCAGATGCAGCGTGAGTTTGCTACCGTCCATGCGCGTAATTTCGCGGCCATTGAGCGCGTCCAGCAGTTCCGCGTCGTTGTTCGCAATCAGGTCGATCAGGTGCTGGTTCAGCGCCTCCTCGGCGGTGTAAGAGTGCGAGGACTGAACCGCGGCCGCCGCCGCTTCGGCGTTGCGGCCGCGCCGGGTCACGTAGGAACGCAGAAAGGCCTCGGCGTCGTTCTCCACCTTCTGCATCTCGGTCGCGCCGGGCTGGCCGCCAAACTCGAACACCGGATGAGCCGCTCCAGCATTGGTTCCGGGAGCCATTGCCGCCACATCCCCCGCTTCAAGCAGAAAGAAGCCCGCTGAACCGGCGCGCGCTCCAGCCGGAGACACATAGACAATGACAGGAACCCGCGAGCCGAGGATAGCGCCCGCCATGCCTCGCATCGAATCAATCAGGCCCCCGGGGGTGTCCAACTCCACCAGCAGCGCCTGAGCGCCGTCGCTGTTGGCGCGGTCAATGGCATGGATCAGTTCTCCCTCGCTGACGGGCTGAATGGTGTCTTTGAGAACGAATTTATCGACAAGCGGCTGCGCTGAACGGGGCTGAGCCTGCTGTGCAAAGGCTGCGGCGCCCAGTCCCAAAGCGGCAATCGAACCAACCAGTGCGGCAATCCTCTGCATTCGCTGAAGCATGGCGTGTTCCTCTTGAGCCTGCTCTCCACTATAGGACGATCCGCCGAAGAATGCGTTGCGCTGTGCGCTCCGGCGCCCGATCCCGCTCTCAATGCCCTGTTCTGGCCTGAATCTTCCGCGACAGATCCTGGGCCGCCGGATTTGTCGGTTCCAGCTTCAGAGCCGCGGCAGCTTCATTACTGGCGTCGCTCAGGCGGTTGGCGGCAAGATCCAGCCGGCTCAGCACCAGATACGCATCAGCGGAAGGCTTCAATTCCAGGGCCTGATGGGCCTCCATGCGGGCGGCGTCAGACGCACCGCTGCGTTCGCGCACCTGGGCCAGCCCGGCATGGGCTTCAGCGCAGTTGGCGTCGGCCGCCACAGCCGATTGATACAGCCGTTCGGCTTCCAGCAGCAAGCCGCGATCGAGAAAGCCCTTGGCCTGGGCCGACAGCTTCTGCGCGCGCTCCAGCGGCGAAAGAGCGCTCAGCCGCGCTGCGTCCACCTGGTCCAGCATCTGCGCCGCCTGGCGAAAGGCGGCTGCATCGAAGGTCCGCACAATGCGCTCCAGCGGATCGGGAGTTGCGTCGGCATCGGGGATCGCATTGCCTGCCACAGCCGTCGGAGCGGCAAGCGCAGCGACCGGCTTGACGGCCGGCTGCTTCCAGGCCGCCTGCAACGCAAGCGCCTCTTTGTCGCTGGGCCGCAGCCGCAGGCACTGGGCCAGCTCATTCATGGCGCCCGCCGCCTGGCCGTGACGCTTCAGGCTCACGGCCAGGTTGAAGTGGTAGTCAGCGGCGTTGGGGTCGTCGGCCTCGGCCTGCATAAACAGCTCGGTGCCGTCGTGTCCCTGGCGGCTCACGGCGACCCCTTCGTTGTTGACAACCTCTGCCAGGGGAAGAATGCGCGCAACGCCGGCAAATGCCTTTTCCGCATTCGCATAGTCGCCAGAGAACAGCAGCGACAAGCCGCGGTAGTAGCCGGCCTCCAGCCCGTCCAGATCGTTCACGTCCACTTTTGCAAAGGCCTCGGCGGCCTTCTCGTACTGCTGGCCGTTGTAGTACTCGCGGCCCAGCGCCATCCAGGCGCGACCGAAATCCGGACTCAGCTTCACGGCCTCTTCCAAGTGGCGCAGGCGCTCGGCCTGGTCCGGCTCGGTGATCCCGCGAATGTACTGCTCAAAGGCCGAAAGCCGCAGGCCCTTGCCCGCCGCGATAAATGTCTGCTCGGCAACGCCAATGCCGGGGTCCAGCTGCCGCGTCAGCTTCCAGGCCAGCGAATCGAACACTTCAATCATGTTGCGCATATCGCCCCGCGCGGTCACCGTTGCGCTCATGCGAAGATGGGGAACGTCCACCAGCTCCGCCTCAGCCAGAAGTTCGTTTCCTTCGGTGCTGAAACTGCCAACGACAATCGAATCCGCGTCCAGCGTCTGCGCCAGCTTGATTGAACTGGCGCGGGAGGGCTGAAAACCCTCCGGCAGGCCCAGGTGGTCCAGCGCATACATACGATCGGCCCGCCGCATGGGGTCGAAACCGACCGAGCGAAAGCGGCTGCTCAGCAGCTCCGCCGCGGCTTCCCGTATCCACTCCAGGCTGGGCTGGCCGGTGCGGTTGTCAAAGGGAAGCACCAGTAGAATGCGTCCGCGGTCGGCTGCAGCCGGCGTAACCGCGCCCTCGGAAGCCGACTGGCCGTGCGCACAAACTACAGTGAAGAAAACAATTGCGAGCGCAAGCCCAGCACGGACGCCGAGGCGCCGCGTACGCTTCAAACTGGATAGAAAGCGGGATGAACAGAAAATAAGCACGACAGCCTGATTATAGGCGTTGCTCCCCTGGCCGAGCTTCGACCCGGCCTGAGGCGCTTCAACGGCCAGCAGCGTGTAAAGCCACCAGCCGCGCCTCCACCTGGCGGTCGAAACGGATCAGCGCAATCCACATGCCGTCGTCGCCGCGGTGCCACACCATCGTTCCGCCCAACTCCTGCGCAATCAATTCCGGCGGCATATCGTAGTGCGATCCGAAAAACTTCTCCTCCAGGGCGTCGCTCCATGCGCCCAGGCGCAACGGCGAGGGCGGATTGTATTTGGTCGAGAAAACCAGAGCCGCGGAATATTTTTCCGGCTCCGCGGCGGCAATGGCGATCTGGGCTGGCGTAAAGTCCTCGATCTTGACCACGTCCCAGGGCGCCTTCACGTAGCCGAGTTCGGGCCGCGTCAACTCGTCGCTCACCGGCCATGCGGTCAGTACCGTCGCGCCCGGATAGCGGCGTTCGAGCTCGGCAATGCCGGCCATCTGCATGCGCACTTCATGCGCGTAGGCCAGGTTATCTTCCGGGGCAAAGCCGTAGGGCGGATTGACGAACAGCGCCACCAGAAATGCCGCTGCGGAGAACATGGCAACTGCGTGCCAGTAAGGAACCCTGCGATAGAACGTAGTGACGGCTATCAGCAGCACCAGCGGATACATGGGCAGCAGATAGCGCGTCAGCAGCGCGCCGCCCAACACGCTGAACAGCACCGCGTTCACCAGAATCAGCAGAATGATGCGGCGCTGGGCAAGCAGGCCAATGGATTCGCGAGGCTGGCCCTGGGCATCGAACTGTGGCACCAGCAGCAGTGCGGCCAGGGCAATCATCACCGGCACAAACAGATTCATGTGCATCGTCAAATGAAGAATGCGATGGCCAAAAGCAGCCAGAAAGCGCACCGGCGAGAGATTGGCCTCGGCGTTGTAACGCAAAAACTCCGGATTGCCGAATAAGAATCCCGTTTTCGCGTAGTGCCACGCATACCAGCCCGCCAGCGGCAGCACGCAAGCCGTGAGCCAGGCCGTCTCGCGCAGGAATCGCCGCCTGGCCGCTGAATGAGCGCGCAATGCCTCAACCAGACTGGAAACTGCCAGCGTAAGGGGAATAATGATTGCCGTCTCTTTGCAGAGCGCGGCCAGGGAAAACCAAAGCATGGCCCACGGCTTGCGGTCGCGCTCTGGCAGGGAGTACACCAAGCCCCACAGCGTGCAGGCCGCTGCAAAAATATCCGCATGGGCCAGCGAACTCTGCGCAAACCAGATCGGGTAAAGCCCGGTCAGCAACACGGTCCAGAAGGCGACCGCCGGCACGTCCACCAGACGCATCGCCAGCCGCCACACTGCGAGCAACCCCAGCGCGGCCACCATCAGCACCGCTTCCCGCGTCACCTCCGGCGAGAAGCCCGAAGCCTTCCACCACAGCGCCAGATAGATGCTCGGCAGCGGCGGGTGCGCGTTGGTCAGCGTGGTCAGGGGAATCAGCGAACCGGTGCGGAAAAAGTCCCAGGCGGCGGGAATGTAGTAGCCCGCCTCGTCCCAGTAGTAAGGCAGACTCAGCAGCGTGTAGTGGCTGGCATAAAGCGCTGCGAAGATGACCGGATAGATCATCCAGAGCGGCAGCGGCGCGTCCAGCCGTGGCTCGATAAATCTCTTCAAACGCAAAGTTCGCTCCCCTGTCCGTTCCCGCACACCTGCCCAGGCCCTAGTTCACCGGTCCCTGCGGAAAATTGTGGCTCTGCGGCTCCAGGTTCAGCGTGCCAAAGGCTTGCTCATACTGCGCCAGATTCTGCCCCAGCACGTTCCACAGAGCCTTGGCCTGCTGCGGACTCAGAAAGATAGCCTGGTTGTTGCGGATCGTCACCTGCTCCGGCGTTTCGCTGGAGGCCAGGCCGAAAACAAGCTGGAAATCCCAAACACTCACGCGCACCTGCACGCTGTTGGCATAGGACTCGCGGTAGTCGGGGGTCTGGACAAGATTCATCTCGGGTTGCTGCGCGGTTGGGTTCATGGTGCTTCCAGATTACGATGCGAGACCACGAACTGCGAACACGCACTGACTTAAAAATCCCCAGCCAGCGGGCACCCCCCGCACCGCGCCGTCCGCCCGCAATGCGCCTTGCCCACCGCCACCGTCAGCGCATGGAATTCGTTGAACAGCCCAGCCTGCTCCTCCGCACCCTCGCCCGCAAACGCCTCTCGCGTCAGCCCAGCCAGCGCGGTGTAGCTCTTCGCCCCCTTCGGCAACGAAACCAGCCCATGCCGCTCGGCAATGCGGCGCAGATACTCGTCCGCCACCGGAACCGAATGGCCCAGCGCATACAGCAGAATCGCGTCCGCCGTCTCCGGCCCCACGCCCGGCAAATCCAGCAGCCGCTCGCGCAGCGCCGCGGTCGGCGTCGCCGCCAGCTCTTCGAGCGATCCGGAAAACTCCGCGTCTAGCATCTCCACAAACGCCTTCAGCGCCAGCGCCTTGCGCATATAAAACCCCGAAGGTTGAATGCATATCCGCAATTTGTCGAGCGGCAATACCCGCACACCCTCTACGGTCAGCGCTCCCGCCGCGCGCAAATTCTCGAGCGAGCGCTCCACTGCCTTCCAGGCCGTGTTCTGCGTCAAGTACGCGCCAAGAACGACCTCAAACGGCGTCCGCGCTGGCCACCAATGCTGCGGCCCGTAGGCCTCGGCAAGCTGATCGTGCATCCAGCGCAGCCGTTCGGCACGGCCTCGCTTGCGGCCAGCGTTCACGGCAGCTCATCCCGCGAGAACGAAGATCGTTCCGACAAAATCTCGTCCGACGCAGCTTCTTCAGGCGGAGACAACAACTGAAGCTTCCACTCCAGCACCCGCGCCCGCGCCGCCGCAGCCTCCGCTTCCGGCACATGTCCCGCAGCCTGCAAACTGATCGAGAGCGCCGTATGAGCCAGCGGGTCTGCCGGCGTCAAGGCCGTAAGCGCCAGCGCCGCGCCCACCGATTGCTCAAGCTGCCCGCCATCGCGCAGCGCCCGAACCAGCCCGTGGTGCGCTTCCATACATGCCTCATCGACCGCAAACGCAGCGCGAAAGGCCTCCGCCGCCTCAGCCGCCGAACCGGCAGCAAGCAGATCCATCCCACGCTGGCACAGTTCGTCGGCAGTCTTGATGTTGGTTGCACTCACGGCTTTCATTAGGATAATGCTTGAGCGGCTTCTCTGCCGCCATGCGAACAACGCCCGGAGATCGAGATGAAAAGCCACACCGAGTATCTAGCCTTTGAAACCAAACAGCGCCGCGAGATGGTGCACATCACCGACGAGGTGGAGCAAATCGTCAAGCGCAGCGGCGTCCGCGACGGCCTGTGCTTTGTTTCGCCCATGCACATCACCGCAGCCATCTACGTCAACGACCTTGAAGACGGCCTGATCGAGGACATCGCCAAGTGGCTCGAGGAACTGGCCCCTGCCCGCCCCAACTACAAGCACCACCGCACCGGCGAGGACAATGCCGACGCTCACCTGAAGGCCCTGCTGTTGCACCACGAAACCACGCTGCCGGTAACCAACGGCAAGCTCGACCTGGGCACATGGCAGCGCGTCTTCTACGCCGAGTTCGACGGCCAGCGCCGCAAACGGGTCATCGTGAAGGTGCTTGGCGTGGAATAAGCGGCAACAAACCTACCCCGCATTCTCCACCACAGCCTTCGATAGATTCCTCGGCCGGTCCACATCCACGCCATGTTCCAGCGCCATGAAGTAAGAAAACAACTGCAGCGGAACCACTTCAAGAATTGGCAGCAGATACTCCGACGCCGGCTCCACGCGAACGCAGTCGCTGGCCAGCGTCGCAATTCTGTCATCGTCCGCGTTGGCAAGGGCAATCACTTTGGCGCCCTGCCTCTTCATGTCGCCGAGCAGTTGCAGAGTCTTTTCGTAGCGCACCACGGAAGCCTCCAGCGCGCGGTCCACCGTAGCCAGCACCACCAGCGGCACCTCGTCGCTCACCAGCGCATTCGGCCCATGCTTCAACTCGCCCACCGGGTAACCCTCGGCGTGCACATACGAGGCTTCCTTCAGCTTCAGCGCGCCCTCGCGCGCAATGGCATAGTGTATGCCGCGGCCCAGATAAAGGAACGTGACAGCGGACTTGTATTTACTCGCCAGTGCGGCCAACTGCGTGCGCCAGCCGTCGAGCGCGGCTTCAATCTGGCCGGGCACCGCCAGCAGTTCCTCAATGTGCCGGTGCACCACCGCCGCGTCCATCCGCCCCAGTCGCGCACCCTCGTAGAGTGCCAGCAGATACAGCACCGCCAACTGGCACGTAAAACTCTTCGTAGCTGGAATCGCCTTCTCCACGCCTGCGGCCAGTGGCATGGAAACATCGGCCTCGTGTGCCATGGTCGAAGCCGGGTGGTTGGTAATCGCCAGGGTCTTCTGCCCGCGCAGCCTCGCCGTCTCCAGCGCCGCCAGCGTGTCAGAGGTCTCCCCCGATTGCGAAAGCACCAGAACGCTCGGATGCCGCAGGTCCACCCCTCCGCGGCAGCTGTACTCGCTCGCGTACTCCACATCCACGGCCAACCCGCACAGGTCTTCCAGCAAAATTTCGGCGTAGAGCCCGCTATGGCGGCTTGAGCCGCTGGCCGCAATCAGGATTTCACCAGCACGGTTGGGCCAGCCCGCCAGCATTCCGGCCACATCCTGCTTCAGCCCTGTTCCGTCCAGGTAAAGGGCCAGAGTACGCCCCAGCGCCGCCGGCTGTTCATAGATCTCCCGCAGCATCTCGTGAGGAAAATTGTGCTCCAATGTCGGCATCGTCCCTATCAGTGCGTAAACCCCTTGCGAACTGCATTATTCGCCAAATGTCATCATAATCCGCTCAATCGCTCGATCTCCTGAGCTATTCCTGAAAACTGCCCGTGCAGTTCTGGAGACAGACCCTGGAGCGACGCGACGCCTGGGCCAACAAACGGAAGAGTCCGGACAATATGGTCAACTCCATCATCCGCCGCGCGTAACTGGTCGTCACGCGGCTTCTGCGGACCGAAAGAGCCACCGTCGAGAAACTCGGCGTTCGAATGCTTCGCGCCTGCAGTTGCGCCCTCTGCGCCATTGCAACCAATGCGCCTTCGCCTCTAGACTTGGGAATACATGCGAAAGTGGCGGAATTGGCAGACGCACCAGACTTAGGATCGGGCATTAAAATACATAGATTTTGCTAATAACATTGATAAATAAAGACTTAAATCTACTCTCTCAAGAAGAAACTGTAGCACACTAGGCACTTGATTGCAGCACATTTTGCTGTGACAATGGACGTATGAAAGCGCCTAGCGAGCACACCGCCGTTTCATCGTTCCATCCCAATAGCCAATCGCAAAGCGTCAAGATATTGGATGGGCTGCTTACTCTATACAAGCGCCCAAACAGTAAAGCGTGGTGGTGTGGCTGCTACAACAAGCGAGTACACTTACGCGCTAGCACAAAAACAGCCGACTTGGATGAGGCAAAAAGAATCGCACAGCGTTGGTATTTCGATACACAGGTTAGAATCTCGCAGGGATTTGCGCCAACCACCAGCAGCCGCAGCTTTAGTCACGCCGCCGACACTGCCCTAACACAATACGGTTTGGATGCGGAGCAAGGTAAGCGCAGTAAACGATATGTGAGAGAGTTGGGTATTACATTCAGAACACTCTGCTCGCTCATTGGCAAGATTGAGACAGCCAAAGTCAATCAGGCTGTCTGGAGCACAGTAAAGCAAGCCCTCCTTCAACGAAAGCCCCTCACCGAAAGGACTCTTCATCAATACAAGAATGCGATTCTTGTGGTTCTTCGCCAAGCTGAATTGCGCGGAGAACTGAAGGAAATGCCGCGCTTCGCAAGGGAATCAACAGGTGCCACGGCTGATACGCCGCGCACTTGGTTTGATGCCGACGATTACAAAGCACTGAAACTTGCGCTTCGCCGCAATGTCGCGAAGCATAAGAAAGAAAAGACGAGATGGATTGAAGCGGCGGAAGAGTTGCGCGACTATGTGCTGTTCATTAGCAACACCGGATTGCGCGTTGGAGAGGCTAGAAATGTTCGCTTTTGTGATGTGGAGATTACGCAAGAAAAGTATGAGCAGTACAACAAGATGGCAGAGGTGCTACAAATCCGCGATATCAAGGGAAAGCGTGGAGCGTACGGGCAGTGCAAAAGCTACTTCGGATGCGTTAATTCATTCAAGAATTGCATTGCCCGGCATGGCTTGACGCTGGACAACTACCGAAGCAACGATGCACTTATCTTCAAGGCGTATCACCGTGATGCATTCAGGGAGCTCCTTAAATCCATCAAGCTCTACAAGACAAACGAGCGCCCACCTCGCAAACGAGACTTAATGTCCCTGCGCCACACATATATCTGCTTTCGGCTTTTGAATGGAGTTCCTGTGTGGGATGTTGCCAACAACTGCAGAACCTCCGTGCAGATGATTGAGAACCACTACGCAAAGCATTTGAGTGTTCTTCAAAGCAGGAGCATCAACAAAAGCAAATACGAGCTGGCGGACAAATAATAGCCGCAACAGGAAACACCAGGCCTGCAGTTCGACTGACAAAGTCTTCGACAAAGCACAAATGCAGAAAAGCCTCCACCCGCAGGTGGAGGCTTCTGCACATTGGGCAGCGTTAGGCTGCTTTTGACCTGGCTTTCCTTGCGCAGATTTCGGCAACGGGCGCGTCAAGCTCGCCCGCTAGTGCGGCGCTGTTGAGCAATTGCAGAGTTGCCAGCAAGTCCTTCATGTCAGCTACCTGAATGGCGTTCTTGCCCTTGCTGATTTCCAGTGGCTGCGCTCCATAGCGCGGCTCGAGCACCAGCTTGCCGGCTGCATCAGTCCAGTACCACTGCTTGATTTGCTTCTCGCGCTCAGTCGTGCTGCGCTCACCAGTTTGCTTGCTGACTTTGGTTTTGCGCTGCATCACCACATGCTTGCGCCCTTCCAGCGCAGCCTGCACCAGCGCGATTTGCTCTTCAATCCGTGCACTCAACTTGCCACGCCGGGTGACAACCGGCGACTGCTTGCTCTTTGTTTCCCTTACGCTGCTCACGAACCTCAGCCTATTCAATGTGCTCATCAAAATCACCCCTTCCGTCCATATCGGACTGTTAATACCACCGTCACCTAAAACGCTCAAAAAGGCACCCGGGAGCCTGTCCAAAACTCATATATTTTTCTCTACTTTGGTTTCGTTGTCTGAAACGCCTTTGCCTTTTGCTGTTGTGCCTTCACGAATCGCGTCTGCGCCTTTTTTGTCGCAAGTGTCGCTCGTTCCTGCGCCAACCGCTCGGCTTCCCGTTCGATTCTGTTTTCATCAGCCTGAAATTGGTTGGATTGAAGCACTTCAAATATGCGCATATTCAGTCACCCACATCTATTTAGCTGCTCAACCAGAAATCGACAGATTCTTGATACTTTTTCGACACTTTTTCGATAGCAAAGCTAAATACCCAGAAGGAGAACTATATGGAATACATAATCAATCCATACAAATACCGAGAACTGCTTATGCCGCTATGCATGAAGCTCCCTCTTACACATGCAGTGACGCTCACGCTCAAGCCTGGCAGCCAAAGCCAGGGGCGAGCCGAAGACGTATGGGCCAAGTACATTCACCATTTAAACAAACTGGTTTGGGGCAGGAACGCATACGACAAACACAAGGCTGAACTGAGTTGTGTGGCTGTAATACAGGGAGACAGAAACGAGCACATGCATCTCCATGCAGCAGTTGGCAGCTTCAGCCAGAAACTTAGCGACAAGGAAATCATCAAACGTTTGAAACGGGCCGCAAATCTGACAGACGGAGTTTGGCGGCAACGCGACTATGGTGTGCTGCATTCAAAAGACGCCTGGCTCGAATACATCACGCGCCAAATTGACGGCACATGCGACGAAAAGCTGTTGATACAACACTTCAGTGCAGGAATCACACCACAATCACATCTACCGGGCATGCATAGCCCATGCACACTCTAAAGTTGCTTTCTGCGTCGTGTTCGAAAAAGTGAAAACAAGAACAAGATAGAGCTTATGGGACACTACTAGTCTGCCAACAACGGCAGCGAAGAAATAGGGCTAGGAAGGCGGCACTGCAACAATTCAAATTGTCGAACAAGAGCCAAAGTGCTCTTGACGTCCTTTCTGTTGTCAAAAAGCAGTCAACAGAGATGGCGAATCGAGAACGAAGTGGAGCAGACAATAAAATGATTCCAAGTAATTATGTAGTTAAACTGCTGAATAGAAATAATGAGTGAATTTCTAGTTGAATAAAATGCAGTTGCCGATAATTGAGTCGAATAAAATGCAAGGTTTTCACGAGTGACGATAAAACGGAAGAAATATTTGCAGTCATTTCTGTTGAGTATTGCTAGAGCAAGAATCCAATTTTATGGAACTGCACTATTGATTTGTCGCAGCAGAACAGAATGCGGAGCAGATAGACAGAACGCACCAACTAAAGTCAGTAGCAAAACAATCCAAATCCGACAGTGCAAGTGCCACAGGCCAATTTCAAAAGAACTGCGCTGGTGCGCCAAAACGGCCGCAAGCCAAGCAGCAAGCTCAAACTGTACAGCAGCAAAACAGCAAAAGCAGAGCCGCAAAGCCAAGCACAACCGCTACAATTCGCGCTGTAGCCGCTGCAAGCCGGCTGCAAGCACCTTACGCAGGGGCAAGCGTTCCGAACGCTGTAAACAGCGAATACAGCGACGCTCTGGACGCTGCCAGCCAGCTCGCAGCGCAGCAACGAGCGCCCAAAAAACAAAATCTAAGAGAATATGTAAAGTATTCGATTCTCGCGTTGATGCGCGTAAATCCCTGATAAATGGAGAGATAAGAACTTCGCAGAAAACACCAACTTGCCATTGCCTTTCACAAACTAAGAAATGACGATAATTACAGGCAAAACGTTAGATTTGGAGGCATTTATGGGCAAGCAGGCGAAGGTATTAAATGCGAAGGACACGAAGCGAGTTTTGCAGTTCATTTCGGCCAACAAGCATGCAGCCAGGAACAGAGCCATTTTCATGTGCTCATTCCTTGGCGGAATGAGGGCTTGCGAAATAGCCAGCCTACATGTGATTGACGCAGTCGACAACGATGGTTCGGTGCGCAACGAGATTTACCTTAGTCCAATTGCCACGAAGGGGCGCACCGGCCGCTATGTGTTCGTAAGCAGCAAGCTCAAGCAGGAAATCCAACGCTACATTGTCGCCGTGCCGCCCACGCACAGCCACAACAAGCTGTTCTACTCGCAAAAAGGAGCTATCGCGGGTTTTTCCCCAAACACAATCACGCAACTGTTTGGACAGATTTATAAGGCCGTCGGGATTGACAGTGCCAGCTCACACAGCGGCAGACGCACATTCCTTACGGCACTGGCAGAGAAGGGTGTGAATGTGCGAGTCATTATGCAACTCGCGGGACACCGCTCGATGTCAACAACACAAAGGTATATCGAAACCAGCCCTGAAATGTTACGGCGGGCACTGGAGCTTGTTTAGCTCGTCTCCACCTCTGCGCGTGAGCATAAAGAACGTAGGAAACCCCTAATTCAGTCCTTTGAGCTTATCGCATGCCGATTGATCTCTCATCGAGCAGCTTCTTTTTAGGAGTTCCTTTCCTTTATAAACATCCTTGTTAACGCCCTTACCGTCCAGATAGCAGAGGCCGAGATTGCGGCAACCGGAAGCATCACCAGCAACGCAGGCTTTCGAGAACATTCTTGCCGCTGCCTGATAGTCTAGTGCGACGCTATTACCGGTGGCATAGAGAACGCCGAGTTCGGAGCACGAAGCCATGTCGTCTTTCTCGCAGGCACGTGAAAAGAGAGTTAGTGCTTTTGAAGTATTCTTCACTACGCCTTCGCCATGTAGGTACATTTCGCCGAGATAAAAGCAACCCGTTGGCTCGCCTCCATCGCATGCTTTTATGTAAAAGAAAGTCGCCCGTGGAAAGTCTTTTGACACTCGGCGGCCATCAACGATGGTATCGCCGAGCGAGAATAGGCTACCAAGGCCAGCGCACACTTTTGTTTCGCCTGCATTGCATCTGTCGATAAAGCCAATTGTGCTTTGAGAGTCACCCGCTTTGACGCCATCCTCTCTGTTGTCGATGTCACTTTGCTTGGGCGCGTCAACTATTGGCATCGTTGAAGGTGTCTGAGTTGCTGCTGGGGTTGTAACTGCTCGCGAGACTGGCTCATGCACTACATTGTTCACAAATGAAGTAAATTCCGGACTTTTTATATCATAAGAAGTTCGTCTAGCAGTCTGGCGCCCATTTAGAAGTCCAGTAAAGTGCGTATCAAATTCCATTAAGACTGTATCTCTTCCAATCATTACTAAAGGATGTACCCGGAGTTCCTTCGCTGTTACCGGAATCTGTTCAGCCTTAAGTGTAAGGCCAAAGCGTTTTTCACATTTGTCAAAGGCAACAAGTGTCGTGGTTATATCTCTACTATTATCATTGGCAGTGAGAGTATCGACAGTCCATCCAGGACAAAACTCAAAGCCTTTCCCATCGTCTATGTACTGCAATACCCAAGCGGGCTGAGCTTCGGGCTTGTCTACCCATTCAGGTTGAACGACTAACGGCTGTGCGTTTGTGTTTGGGAACCATACTAGAAATCCTAAATGAGTATGATTTGTACTTACAGGCAAAAATGTCTTGGGATCATACAATGACTCGGTACAGTAATATCCATCCATTCTCAAAAAGCAAAACCGCAAGTTATCTGGAGTGATGTCCTTGAACTTATACAAATATCTGAGGCTCATCGTATAGCCCTTTATATTGTATCTATCAAAAGGAGTGTTATAGTTCTTCGTTGCAGTAGCACGCAGCGTATTCTCAATGGTGGATATATACTCTTCGTTAAAGTGTACTAAGACATCAATATTTACTGTTCCTCTTTCTGTGGTACTGGCTGCAATTTGACCTACCTTGGCATCAAATGCCTTTGTTGAGAAATTCTCAAAAAGGCTTCGTAGCTTCTCAGAATTATTGAGACGAAGGGCATTATCTGCATCTACAACCCCGCGCAACCCTGCGCCATTCAGCGGTGTTGTCCCTTGTGTGCTATTGGACTGCGCTTCTTCCTGATTGGAGGTAGAGTGTTCGCTACTCGTGGACTTCGGAGAATCGAGCACAAACACCTTGGGCGCCATGTGCATCCCATCCCCAAACGAAGCCCTCAGCGCGGCATAGCCGTGCACCCGCTCGTTCATTATGGCTAAATCGTCACCCAAATTCTCGGAGAATATTTTTAAATAGTCTGCGCCGCGTTTATCTAGTACGAATGTTAGACACCCCGCACTCCCGCACCAAGTTGTCCCTGTGGCTTGAACAATGAGTTCCTTGGTTCCATCTCCCCTTAAATCCTCATATGCATACGTATAGGCATTATCTTCAACCAAGGCATTGGCTTCGGGAATGCCCCTAAGTATCGTTGTAGTTTGCGACGTCGGCGCTAACCACTTTACAAGGTGATTCACAGTAAAGTGAGCTGGCTGCTGCCCGAGCGCGATGTGGCAACCGCAAGTGAGCAGCAATATCGACAAGGTTCTGAGAGGCATGGACTTGGTTCCTTTCTTGCGTTGACAGTGAACATTGTTATTTGCGTAGGCAACTAGGATTCACGTCCTTCCCTGATGTTGCTTGGCTGGCGGACATTAGGCGAGAAGAGGTGCAGAATCAATGCGTTGCGTTGAAATTGCTGTCAGTATAGGCTCGCTCCCTACAGCAGTCAACTGAAAGCATGCCGACGGTTGCGCCGGCAGACACGGACTTAACACTAGGACTTTCAGTGTTTAGAAGTGGCTCACACTTGGAGATGATGTCGCACAGGCTGGTGCAGGTGTCCTTTTGGCAGGACAAACGACAGGTGCGCTGTTTAGCGCCGCGTGAGCAACATTCGCGAAGCCGGGCGAGATTGCCTGCTCATGCCTTTCTGCCAGCCAGCCCAAGCACAAACGCAGCCATAATGCAGCCGATGCCCTTCAGCACCGCCACAACTACCATCACAATCACAGCGAGAACGACGACAGCAGCTACCTGGCTGCCCACTGCACCAGTCAAGGCCGCTCCACATTCCGGACAGAACTTGGGAGACTGCGCGAACGGCTGTTGGCATTGCAAGCAAGTGTTCATAGCGTTCCTTTCAAAGCTAGTGCGCTGCGCACCAGCGCGGCGCCCTTAATTGTCCTTTCAAAAGGACGGCTTGGGGTAGGGAAAACTTTGGGACGCCGCGTTCTTTATGAACTTCTCCGCCCGTTTGTAGTGTCGGGAGGCAATTATCGTTGCCTCATACCTGCCTTCGACAGTGCGCGCACCTTTCTTGCCAAGCTCCAGCCCCCGAGCAACCCGCAAGCCTGCCTCTATCGCCACATCAGCAAGTGGGCGCCGTTTGGCGTTCTTCATTTGATTGCGTAGGCGATAAACCTGGTATGCATTCTCCATTGCTGCGGAGTTCCACCGTCCGCTAAGCGTGTACTTTGCGTTGCTGGCTTCGACACTGACACCCCGTTTGGCCCTCTCAACTCGCTTCACTATCAGTTCGTCAAATCGCCGCTTCAATCCTCGCCGCGTCCAGGTTAAAGGCACGACAAGGTTCACAGCATCGGCGCTCTCAAAAGGAGCCAAGTCGGCTGCGCTTCCGGCGATTCGCATCGTGTAGCCTTCGCGCTTCTCGGCAAACAGATGTGCGTGTTCCCTCCACCAGCTCTTAAAGTCGATTGCGCGCACATCTCCAAAGTCGGAATACAGCGCGGCACACTCGCCGCTGCCTTGCGCCTCACAAGTCCGCCGGTAGTCCTCGTTGAGCTGCAAGAACTTGAACCACCAATAATAGGGGCTCGAAAGCACGGTTTTTGGCGGCTTCTCGTCGCTGTACCTGCCACGTCCGTATGTTGGGTAGCTGCGAGTCGAAAACCTCAGCCTACCCCCTTTTTCCGGTACATTCTGCATGTGAAAAAGACTATCACCCAAATAGTCGTGCGTGGTTGATAGTGTCGCTCTAAGTCAAATTCGAAGATAATAGTAATTGTACTGATGAAGAGCATAAAAGAAGTACACGGCTCAGTAAGACAACAAGATACGGAACTCAGAATCCGCGGAACTTCTGCGTTCAAATGCAGCATTTGCGTCGATATTTCTTCTTTTCGACGGCAGCATTGAATGCACATCTTCAACCCTTTACCCGTTGCACCAGTGCAACATGGAGAAAAGAAATGACAACCAAGAAAAGCAGCAAATCCACTACCACTTCAAAAGCAAAGCAGCCAATTGTCGACGTGTCTGCTGTTCTAAGCAGCATCGCTTCCGAGCGCGAGAACTGGGAAGCAAGTGCATATAAAACCAGCAACCAAATGCTGTACGGCATCTTGCAGCGGTGCTACGAGTTGGACGGCAAGCTCACGCTGCCCAGCGAACATATCAAGCTAAACGACTACTGCTTGGAGCGTGGGATTCGAAGCCCCAAGGGCACAAAGACAATTGCCAAAATCGTCAAGTGCGTATTCCCGATTGACAGGCGGCGTGTGTGCACTTACGTCAACGCTCTACGAGCCGCAAAGCAGCAGCACGTCAACGCAGCAGAAGTTGCAACCTGGCTTGAAGACAATGGCGGCGTGACACAAATAGGCCTCAAACGCAGCGACGAACACAAAACGCTTGGCGAAAGAGCCGCATTTGCACACTCCGTTGTGTTCAGCGGCAAGCCGCTGGCAACAGTGTCAAGAGCAGCACTCGACAGGCAATATGACGACAGATACGAGTCGCAAGACAACGTAGATGCTGTCGTGTTGCTTGCACAGCGCAACAACGATGGCACATACGGCATTTACAAGCTGGTGCAGAGCAAAGGCGTAGTAAACGCTGCACTCAGCAGTTGCTATACGAAGGCTGAGCAAACGCACCAGCAGCAGACAGTAATCGGTGCTGCTGCCAAGCGCCAAGAAGTTCAAGTGCGTGTGCTAACCAACAGGAACTATAAGGAGGCAGCGTAATGGATGTTATGCAGATACACAATACAGAACCAACAACACTGGACGAACTGGCCCTCAAGCCAACAACACGTGCTCTTCTGGAAAACATTGTTTGCGGCAAACTGCGGGTGGGCATGGGCTGCAAGAAGGGACTGTTGATGTATGGCACAGCCGGCACAGGCAAGAGCACAGCGGCACGGCTGCTGCCGTCCGAGTTGGAGCCAGCAATGCTCGCGCTCAATCAGCAGTATGCAACTGGCTGCATCTATGCGCAGACAGGCATTATGCAGCTCGCAAAGTCCTGCGGACTGGGCAGCAACGGTGGCAACAAGGGCGCAATGCTCGCAAACGAGATAACGCAATTTCTCGCACAAGGTTCGCGCGGAAATTCAGGCTTTGCCTACATCATCTTGGATGAAGTGGATGATGCAGGCAAAGAGTTTCTTAGCTCTCTGCGCGGGCTGATGGACATGCACACGCACGTGATTTGGATACTCACTACCAACCACATTAACAAGCTCGAAAATCCGCTTGTTGACAGATGCGTCGCGCTCGACTTTGACGATGCAGGCATTGAACAGTGGACTGTGCGCTGCAACCAAATACTCGCAGCGCACAATAAGCCAGATATAACCACAAGCGCAGTAGAAGTGTTATATCAGTGCAGTAATGGTAGTGCGCGAAACATCATCTCATTGCTGCAAGCGCAATATCTATAAGCTGTTCGATATCAACTTGCAGCGGTTGCTGCCATAAAAAGAAGGAGATTATGAAATGGGAAGTATCGGGAGAAAGCAAATGATTGTAGATATTGAAGCAATGATGACTTACTTAACAACTAGCAGTATACGCGAGGCGTACAAGATGATGCTAACTGAACTGCGCAAACTGCCAGAACGATTAAGCCCGTAAAGTTCTGTAGAAGCGTCAGAGTGGCGAGCGTCAGCGAGCCACCCGTTTCATTCCTTAGGATGTTGTTTACAAGACGACATTTCCAAGGAGGAAGCAGATGGCTCGCAAGGGACAGGGTATTGAG
>DATKWA010000072.1:0-13708 GCA_035529815.1 Occallatibacter sp.
CTCAATACCCTGTCCCTTGCGAGCCATCTGCTTCCTCCTTGGAAATGTCGTCTTGTAAACAACATCCTAAGGAATGAAACGGGTGGCTCGCTGACGCTCGCCACTCTGACGCTTCTACAGAACTTTACGGGCTTAATCGTCCCGCCGGAGCGCATGGCTCTTTTCTGGCGGCCGCAACGCGAAGAAGCAAATGAGCAACAACACCATCCTCAAGGCGCTTTAGCGTATGGGCTACTAGGGGCGCGTGACCGGCCACGGCTTCCGAGGGTTGGCTTCCACCGTCGTTGCGAATGAATTGAAGAGGCAGTGCGTTTCTTCAGCCGGGGATGACCTTCTAGTTCCCTGCTATGTCTTTAAAATCTATGGGTACGAATACCCTGGAAACGAGAATCGAAAAACGAAGATTGCCAATTGCAGCTCGACCCGCCTGAAGCACTACACTTAAGCGATATGGCAGAAGTACCTACGCAATTCGGTGGCTCTGATTCTGCGCCCGTGCGAGACCTCATTTTGCTCTCACTCAGCGGGGCGTTGGTTCTGCCCGTGCTCGGCATTGCTTATTGGGTTCTTCCCGTTTCGGCGGAGTTCAGAACGGCGGTTACTGTTCTGGCCATTCTCGCAGCGCCACTTCCTGCGCTGGTTTTTATGTTCAAACAACGACGCCGGCTTATTGCCTGCGCGGCGAAGAGCGAGGAGGCCGCCGCGCAACTGAAACTGCAATTGGATACGGTCCGCTACCGCACGTCTCGTTTGCGCGAGGAGTTGCAGGCTGCAGACCGGCAGGCGCGGCTAAGCCACCAACTTACGCTGCTGGGGCAGTTCACTGCCGGGTTCATGCACGAGTTCAACAATCCGCTGGCAATCGTGGCGGGGCGCATCGAAGTTCTGCTAGACGAACGCAAGGAGGATGCAGCCCTGCGTGCGGACCTGGAAGAGATGCTGAAAGAGACGCGCTACATGGCCAACATCGCCAGCACGCTGCTGCAGGCGCTGCGGCGCGAGCGTGCCGGGGAAGTTTATGAGGCATCGGCTCCCCAGAAGGCCCTGGAAGATGCAGTGGCAGCGTTGCGGCCTTCGGCAAAGAGCCAGGGAGTGACACTCGTGGAGGAGTTTGGGGAAGCGCCACGGGTGGACGTACCTGAGCATGTGATTGCCGAAGTGGTTCGCGGCTTGTTGAAGAACTCTCTGGATGCACTTAAAGGGCAGACGGACGCCCGGATATGGGTGCGGCTTGAGCCGTACCGCACCGCAGGCGCCAGAGTCGTGGTGAGGATTGAAGATAACGGACCAGGTGTTGCGGAGACCATTCGCGAACATCTCTTCGAGCCGTTCATTTCAAACAGGGCGGGGCGAGAGGGACTTGGGCTAGGGCTGTTTCTGGCCGCGAGTCTGCTGGATATGTATGATGGCCGCATCCGGTATGAGATGAGAAATGGCGGCGGAGCGAGTTTCGTCATCGAACTGCCGCCGGCGCGTTTCACGCGCGGCCAGCCGTACCACTGGTTCACAGGAGGAACGACGGAATGAGCCGCGTTCTGGTCATTGACGACGAAGCCGCGCTTGGTGAAAACATCGAGCGCATGCTGCGGGCGCCGGGCGTTGTGGTCCAGGTTTTTGTGGACCCCGTCAAAGGGCTGGCTGAAGGCCTCGCCAACCCGCCCGACCTGCTGCTGCTGGACGTGCGCATGCCGGGCATGTCGGGTGAAGAGGTATTTGCGAGGCTTCACGAAGTCCATCCGGGTCTGCCCATTGTCTTCCTGACCGCATTTGGTTCAGTAGAGAGCGCGGTGCTGGCGATGCGCAACGGCGCATTTGACTATCTGAAGAAGCCCTTCAAGCGCGAGGATCTGATGCTGGTGGTGAACCGGGCTCTTTCCCATGCCAGGTTGGAGAATCAGGTGGAGGAACTCAAGGGGCGGCTCGAGGCCCTGGGTGAGGCGGATGCAGCACAGACGCGCAGCTCGGCGATGCTGGACCAGATGGAGAAGTGCCGCCGCGCGGCGCCTACCGATGCGACGTTGATGATCCTGGGAGAAAGCGGAACCGGCAAGGAAGTGGCGGCACGTTTCATCCATAACCAGAGCCGGCGCAAGAACGGCCCCTTTGTTCCTGTCGAGTGCAGCGCCATGCCGGGGTCTCTGATCGAGAGCGAGCTATTCGGCTATGAGCGCGGAGCTTTCACAGGCGCGGAGAAAACCAAGAAGGGCCTGATCGAATCGGCCGATGGTGGCACGCTGTTTCTGGACGAGATTGGGGACCTGGGAGTGGAGTTGCAGACGCGCCTCTTTCGCTTTGTGGAAGAGAGGGTCTTGCGGCGACTGGGCGGCCTTACTCCAGTGCGCGTGGACTGCCGAATTCTGTGCGCAACCAATCAGGACTTGCCCGCAAAGATCAAGGCAGGGACTTTTCGCGAGGAGCTTTACTACCGGCTGAGCGTGGTGACGGTGAAGCTGCCGCCACTGCGGGAGAGGCCGGAGGATATCCCACATTTGGCGCGCTTCTTTCTGGAACGCTTCTCCCGGCGCTACGGCAAGAGTCTTTCCGGCTCGCCGCAGTTCTACGACGCGCTGCTTGGTCAGCGGTGGCCTGGCAATGTTCGTCAACTGAAGAACGTGGTGGAACGGCTAACCGCCCTGCACCCGGGCGGAGTGCTGGGACCGGAGGACCTGGAAGAAGACGCCCCTCAGGTGGAAGCGATCAGCAGTCTTTCCGCGCTTCCCTGGAAGGATGCCCGGGAACAATACCTGGCTAGTTTTGAGAGTTCCTATGCGCAAGCAGTGCTGGTCCGCTGCGGCGGAAATGTGAGTGCAGCGGCGCGCGAGGCTGGTGTAGACCGCAAGACCTTCTACACGCTCCTCAAGCGGGAACGGGACCAGCAGTCTGGGGAATCCATTCCGCAAATTGAGCGGGAAAGCGGGGAATGAAATCCCCAATATCTAAGGAGCATCCGCGGAAATGATTGAAAGCAAAGGATGCGTGCTTTGGCCCCTTAATTGCTAAAGTAAGAGGCAGGAGCCCCTGCATATGAAACTCTGGTCCTCAGGCGTAAAGGCTGTTTTATTAGTGTTCGGCTTGATCCTGCTGATGCCGCAACCGGGACACGCGATTCCGGCGTTTGCCCGCAAGTATGGTGTGAAGTGCTACACCTGCCACACGATTCCACCGGCACTGAACAAGAATGGGTACATGTTCAAGCGGCTGGGCTATCGGATGCCGCCGGATGAGATGGACGGAACCAAGCCGGCGCCCAAGGTCTCCGAACTGGACAAGGACATCAAGTTCAGCCTTACCAACTCCTTTGCAGTGCTCTTTCAGACAAGCGTTACCGACGACAAGACCGTGGCCGACGCCGGCAACACGACATCGGCATCTCCTTCCACATCCTGCGGTAGCGACACATCAGCGTCGTCTTCCTGTTCCAGCTTCAATCTGGACGAAGCAGCGATGTTCGTGGCCGGAGCGGTTCCTGATAGCGGTTTCTCCTACTTTGGCCACTATGAGATGTACCAGGATGGAGGAAACGGTCTGGAACAGGGATTCGGCGTCTGGACCGGCGGAAAGGCCAATAGCAGCTATTTCGTAAAAGCTGGCGAGATTCACATGCAGGAGGGCGAAGGAACACGGGCAGCGATGTTCTATAACCTCTTCTCCGACCCGGCGTACACGCTCACCAACACCGATCCCATCAACTTTACGCTCGATCAACACCCGGTGGGCGTAGACGTGGGATACACGTGGGCCTCGAACTATTTTCAGAGGGTATTTGCCGTCTCCGCCAAAGTGACCAATGGACTCAACGCGGATGGCAGCGAAATTCTTGGCGGCTCCACCAAGAACTCCAAGGATGTGTGGGCGGATGCCGATTATTGGTTTGGTCCCGATGGCGGTGTCACGGTGATGATGTACCGCGGATCAAAGGACCAGGTTCAAAATGCTGGCACTCCGGATGAGTTCACCTATCGTCCAACCTTCTACCGGGCAGGGGCGTTCGGCAACTATCTTTTCTTCGACAAGCTGGATCTGCTGGGCGGGTATATCCGCAGCCAGGACGACTGGCAATGGTTACAGGGTGGGCCGATGTCGCACTATGTTGCGAATACTTACCGGGGAGAGGCGGATTACTACATCAAGACGGGTACGGTTCTGATGGCGCGGCTTGATCGTGGGACGGCGAGCATTGATCCGCAGCCGGTGATGCATACGAGAGCGTGGGGAATTGGCGCCGAGCGCGCACTAACGGACCGGGGTAATGTAGTGGCGCGTGCCACCTACAATCAGGAACACGATGGCGATCCACTGGGCCTCGTGGGCACCACGGACAAG
The DNA here is from genome assembly GCA_035529815.1 of Occallatibacter sp. Classification (GTDB taxonomy): domain Bacteria; phylum Acidobacteriota; class Terriglobia; order Terriglobales; family Acidobacteriaceae; genus Telmatobacter. Next base: position 4,324 of record DATKWA010000072.1, read on the forward strand.
AAGTTCATGCTTGATTTTCGATTCATGTGGTAAGAGGAGACAGACAAATGCACAAAGGAATTATTTGCTTCATGGCCGTCGCCGGTTTGTCCTTGCCGCTTTTGCTTGCGGCGCAAAGCGCTAACGTAGCACTTCCACAAGACAAGGGACCGGCCAAGATCGATGTCTCGCAGTATCCGCCGGAGCAGCAGAAGGCATATAAAGTGTTTGATAGCAAGTGTTCCAAGTGCCATACCATTGCGCGCCCCATCAACACGACGATGACTCGGGCGGAGTGGGAGCGCTACGTGAAGCGGATGATGCACAAGCCGAACTCGGGCATCAGCGACAACCAGGGGAAAGAGATCTTCGAGTTCCTTGCCTTCGACCAGGAGCACCGGAAAGACAAGAATCCGTCGGCGTTCTTCAAGTCCCTGAGCGACGAAGAGATTCAAAAGCTAAAAGCCCAACAGCACTAAGTCATTTTCCGTGGCTTCATTTGCCTTGTCCGCAAGCTACAAGCAATGATGCCTTCAACCCGGCGAGCGTCAGGCCCGCTTGCTGGGATTTCTTTCAGGGACTCAGCTACTCGTGGACCGCAATTTCGGGTTACGATAACTCAAAATCAATCGCCATTGTGGGGAACGAATGCGATACGCCGTCACGGTTCCGGATCGAGAATATTTCGACAAGAATATTCCGTGCCGCGCTGCCTGCCCGATTCACACAGAGTGCGGGCGCTATGTACAGGCCATCGGAATCTCAAAGGACGAGGAAGCGTACCTTCTGGCTCGTGCTCCCAACCCATTCGCCTACGTTCTTGGCCGCATCTGCGCGCACCCCTGCGAGGACAACTGTCGGCGCGGCAAAATCGACGAGCCGATCGCCATTTGCGCATTGAAGCGCTACGCGACCGATCGCCACAATCTTGGAATGGGCCACGATCCAGCCCGCAAAAAACTGCCGCCGCCTCAAAAGCGCGACAAGCGCATTGCCATAGTGGGTGCCGGTGTCTGCGGCCTTACCTGCGCCCATGATCTGGCTCTGCTTGGTTATACGGTTGAAGTCTTTGAGTCCGCCCCGGTTCCCGGGGGGATGCTTTATCTCGGTATTCCACAGTTTCGCCTTCCGCGCGAAATCATCAAGATGGAAGTGGACAATATCCTGGCCATGGGAGTCACGCTGCATACCCGCGTGACACTGGGACGCGATATTACATTCGCCGAACTAAGGTCGAAGTTCGATGCGGTTCTGCTGGCCACGGGGCTGAACAAGGGCCGCGAGCTGAACATTCCCGGAGCCCACCTGGCGGGCGTCTACAACGGCATCGATTTCCTGATCAACGTCAATCTCGGATTCGAGATCGAACTCGGCAAGCGCGTGGTTGTGGTGGGAGGCGGCAACGTGGCCATCGATGTGGCGCGCGCGGCTGTGCGCCTGGTGCAGGAGTCTGCGGACTTCGGCGCTCCCGATGACGCGGAAAAGAGCCTCCAGCCTGCCCTGGATGCGGCGCGCATGGCGATGCGCTCAGGCGCGGAAGAAGTGGACATGGTCAGCCTGGAATCGCGTGCGCAGATGCCGGCGTGGAAAGGTGAAGTGGACGAAGCCGAGCACGAGGGTATCGTGCTCGAAAACGGCTGGGGACCAAAGGAAATTGTCGGCGAGAATGGAGTCGTCACCGGCCTCAAGGTCCGGCGTTGTCTCACAGTCTTTGATGAAAACGGCCGCTTCAACCCGGCATTCAGCGACGAAGAGAAGATTATTCCCTGCGATAGCGTGATCCTGGCCATCGGCCAGCAAGCCGACCTCTCGTTCCTCAGCGGCGAAGAGGGAGTGCAGGTGACGCCGCGCGGGATCCTCAAGATCGACGAGAACCTGATGACCACAGCCCCCGGTGTCTTTGCAGGCGGCGACGTAGCCTTTGGGCCGCGGGTCCTTGTGGAGGCCGTGGCCAATGGGCACAAGTCGGCGCGCTCCATTCATGTCTATCTCAGCGGCAAGACCGCCAAGACAGTGCTCAGCCGCTTCCGCATTCTTCCGAACTGGGAGATGCCTCGCGGCTTTCTCACGATTCCGCGGCAAAAGATGCCGGTTCTAGCGGCTAACCGGCGCATCGGCATTGCCGAAGTGGAGCTGGGTTTTGATGAAGAACAGGGCCGTGCCGAAGGACGACGCTGCCTCAATTGCCAGGTGAACACGATCTTCGACGGATCGAAGTGCATTCTGTGCGCGGGCTGCATCGACATTTGTCCGGAAAATTGCCTGCGCCTGGTTGACCTGGTGCAGGTGAGCGGCGATGCGCGCTACGACGCCCTGATTCAGCAGCGTTATGGAGTTCCAGCCGATGAGCTGAAATCGGGTCAGGCCGGCGCCATCATCAAGAACGAAGAAAAGTGTATCCGCTGCGGGCTCTGCGCCGATCGATGCCCAACCGGGGCCATCACCATGGAGGCGCTGGAGCAGCAGGAGCGGGAAGTCTTTGAATAGGGGAGCAAGGGAATGAATCGTCGAGATTTTTTCAGTTGGGGAACAGCAGGTTTCGTCACGCTGTGCTCTGGAGTTGCGGTAAGCCTGGGAGCGGTGGTGCGGTTCCTGGTGCCCGATGTATTTTATGAGCCGCCTCAAGTATTCAAAATAGGCAACCCCGGCGACTTTCCTTTCGGCCCGCCGACATTTCTGGCCGACGAGAAGATCTATGTGTTTCGTGATCGCGACAAGGGATTTGCCGTCGCCAGCGCTGTTTGCACGCACCTGGGCTGCACGGTCAACTACTTCCAAAGCGATCAGAAATTCCATTGCCCTTGCCACGGCAGCGTGTTTGCGCGTGACGGGGATGTGATTCATGGGCCGGCGCCACGGCCATTGCAGTGGTTTGAAGTAACAGTGACTCGCGCTGGACAGCTTCAAGTGGACAAAGACAAGGTAGTGCCGGACAGCTACCGGTTGATGGTGTAACGATGAATCTGATCCGAGAAATCTGGCAATCGATCGTCCGGCGGGATCCACTGTCAACCGACAAGGGAAAGTCAGAACTGGTTTTTCTCAACGTCTGGTTGCATATCCATCCGGCCAAGGTGAAGAAGGAGCATCTCAGGTTCAAGTATACGTTTTACCTGGGATTCATTACCTTCTTTCTGTTCCTGATCCTGGTGACGACAGGGATCGCGCTGATGTGTTACTACAGGCCCTATCCTCCCATGGCCTATCAGGATATGAAGGATCTGCAGTTTGTGGTCTTCATGGGTCCTTTCCTGCGCGGCATGCATCGCTGGGCCGCGCACGCCATGGTGGTTTGCGTGTTTCTTCATATGTGCCGCGTGTTTTACACGGGCTCCTACAAGAAGCCGCGGCAATTCAACTGGGTGGTTGGCGTCCTGCTGCTGCTGTTGACCCTGGGCCTTTCCTTCACGGGCTATCTGTTGCCGTGGGATCAATTGGCGTATTGGGCCATCACGGTCGGAACCAACATCGGCAGCTATGCGCCTCTAGTGGGTGGGCAACTGAAAGAGTTGCTGCTGGGCGGCCACACGGTGGGAGAGGCCGCGCTCATTCGCTTTTACGTACTCCACGTGGCAGTGTTGCCGGCGCTCATGATCCTGCTGACGATCGTGCACTTCTGGCGCATCCGCAAGGACGGCGGGCTCTCGCGGCCGACCTGGAAACTGAAACCCAACAAGACCGACGCCCTGGTCACCATCGGAGCGCCCGCAGAAGTGGCGCCCCTGAAAACGGTGGCTGCTTCAACGGAAAAAACCTACGGACTCATGGAAGTCGTTACCGGCAAGCCCATCTTTGAGACGGTAACTCCGGAAGAGGAAGAAGACGTCGTCTTTTCCTATCCCTACGCTTTCTTCCGGGAAGCGATCGCGTTGATGGTCACAGTCACGGGCATCATGGCCATCTCTTTTTTCTTTCACGCGCCTCTTGAAGAGCTGGCCAACCCAGCAAAGACACCCAACCCGGCCAAGGCGCCATGGTATTTCCTGGGACTGCAGGAACTGGTCAGTCACTCCGCGCTGCTGGGCGGCGTCATCGCGCCGGCTCTGATGGTGTTGGCGCTGATCGCGGTTCCCTATCTTGACAGGAACACAAGCCGCCGACCTGCTGACCGCAAGTTAATTCTCTGGCTGTTCACCTTCTTCGTTGTTGCCAACCTGGTTCTGATTGTCATAGGAACCTTCTTCCGCGGTCCCGGCTGGGCGTTTGTTCCACCTTGGGTGCACGTTGTTTCGGGGGCAGAGTGATGGGACGCAAACTACCGCAATTCTTCTTCGCGCTGAGCATGCTCGCTCTGGTGCTCCTCGTAGCGGCAGTGTGGCAAGCCAGCACGCCCTCCTGGAAGAACTATCAGCGCGCCTTTTTTCAACTTGAGGCGCAGGGGGAGCCCAACGCGGTGACCAAGGCTGCTGTTCTGGCTACGCCTCCGCAGATTCATCAAATTCTCCTCCCCGGGCTGCAACGTGTCGACCGGTGCACCACGTGCCATCTTGGCGTGGATGACCCTACCATGAAGAACGCGCCGGAGCCCTTCCGCTACCACGCCGGACTCGCGCCTCACATACCTTCGAAATTCGGTTGCACCATCTGTCACGGCGGCCAGGGTCTGGCCACCGACGTCAAGGACGCTCACGGTAACGTGCCGTTCTGGCCAAACCCGCTTCTGTCCAGCGATTACATTCGTGCTTCCTGCGGCAGATGCCACAAGGAAGGCGATGTTCCCGGCGTGCCGGAATTGACTGAGGGACGGCGCCTGTTCGAGACCGAGGGTTGCCACGGCTGCCATAAGTTGAACGGTGTAGGCGGCAGCATTGGCCCGGATTTGACCGATGAGGGTGCAAGCCACCGCTCTCCAGATTGGCTCGAACGTCACTTCCTGGCGCCCAACGCTGTTTCGGCCGGTTCCGCAATGCCCAACTTTCATTTCACCAGGGAGCAGGCGCGCGCGCTCACCTATTACATGCTCTCTCTTACGAACGCCGACATGGGCTCGTACTACTCAAGCATGCGGCTGATCCCGAGTCCCTCATATGGCCGGCAACTCTTCGTCGAGAAGGACTGCATCGTCTGCCATGCCATTGGGGGAACCGGGGCGAAGGTCGGCCCCGATCTGCTCGGTGTTACCAAGCGCCATTCGAGGGAGTGGCTGGACGAACAACTTGTGAATCCTCAGCTTGTGTATCCAGGCAGTTCCATGCCCGAATATGATCTGGAAGCGAATGCGCGCAAGGCCCTGGTCGCCTTCATGGCGTCGGCCACGCAACAAGACGCGCAGGATATCCTGGCGCACAGAAGCAATAAACTTACTCCTGAAGACGTCGCCATCGAAGCGGGCAAGCGGGACTTCGCGCGCTTTGGTTGCGCGGGTTGCCACGGCACGGAACTGCAGGGCGGCGTGCCGAATCCCAACGCACAGGGAGGCCAGGTTCCTTCGCTTCTGCATGTCTCCGACGATTACACAAAGGATGAGATCATTCAGATCATTCGTGACGGCAAGGTGCCTCCGTTGGATAATGCAACCGGTCCAACGCCTCCTTTGTATATGCCATCGTGGAAACACCTGATGAGCGACGAAGATATCCACCAGATTGTGGATTTCCTCTGGTCAATGCAGCAGAAGGCGAAGGAGAGCTGGTAGCAACCGGGCCTTCGCCACATGAGCGCTCATACCGGAATTCTCCTGTTCACAAGATACAGGGGATTCCGGTATGGCGGCTGGGGTTGGCCCATCTCATTCTTTGCGGGAGTTCATCGCTTGAAGCCTTCATCGAAATCCTGCACCACAGCCCTCGTGACGCTCCTCAGCGCTGCACTTGTCGTAGTCGCAACCGCCGCGCAGGTTCCGCAAAACGCGCCAAGGCCCGCAGCAGCTGCAACGCCGCCTGCGCCTCCCATCTATTCCGCTCCCACAAACCTCAAGGTGCTCCCCAGGAACATGACAGGGCAGCAGGTCCACGACATCATGGAGCAGTGGAATGTTGAGCTGGGAGTTCGATGCGGCGCCTGCCATGCGGAAGATCCCGGCATTGTCACAACAGACGGTCCACCGCGCCCTGCGTTGGCAGAGGATTCCAAGGCGCTGAAGGAAATCGCGCGCATCATGTACACCATGACCGAACAAATCAACACCAACTACATCGTCAAGGTCGCGGGCTCCAGCAAGCCGGTCACTTGTGCCACCTGCCATCGCGGCAACATCGGTCCGGAGCCGTCCAACGTCCAGCCGGCCGGCGGACCAGTTCCCGACCAAGCCTCGCCAAGCCTGAAGGAAGGGCCGCAGCCGCAATGAACGAATGCCCTGGTAAGCTCTCCGTAAAACGCGGCACAAGCAGGCAGTCCATCGCAGCCCTGTCGACCAAAGAGTTCAGACCCTCGCCATGAAGAACCGAATTCGTCCCCTCTGTCCACAATTGTTCGGACGCCATCTCGCTGAGACAGGCTGTGATGTGCACGCCCCGTATGGAGCCCGCCCCGGGTGGTCAGTGACGAATAGCGATGGGCCAGTTAAGCGCAACATGGTCGGTACGGTTATGGGCATAAGATCAGGTCCGCGAGCCTGTTTCATGCTGTTGTTCTGCGTAACAATGTTTTCCGCAACGGCATTGGCCTCTCGGCCAGACGAATCCAATTCGGTCGGAACCGGGGCCGTCCAGTCGGTTTCGGGTGACTCTGCAAATGAAGCTGACTGCGCGACCTGTCACAAAGAGGTGGTAAAGGACTTTGCCACCAATCCGCACAACCGGCCGCTGCTGATGCATGGCGGCAAAGGCGTGACCTGCGAGAGCTGTCACGGCCCCGGCAAGGCGCACGCGGAGGCCGGCGACGCCACCAAGATCTTCAATCCCGCCAGCGCTACAGCCAAAGAGGTGCATGAAAAATGCGGGACATGCCATAAAGCCAGGCACGCAAACTTTGAACGCTCGGCCCACGACAAGGGAAACGTGAGCTGCATCGGCTGCCACAGCGTCCACTCTGCCGGCGTGCGGAAGCATCTGCTCAAGATGGAGCAGCCCCAGCTTTGCTATCAGTGCCACGGCGACGTCAAGCCACAGTTCTCCATGCCCTTCCATCACAAGGTTGAAGAGGGGTTGATGCAGTGCACAGACTGTCACGATGCGCACGGCGCACTTGGAGAAAACGCGCTACCGTCTTCGACATGGCAGTTCATCGTATGTGCCAAATGCCACGCGGCGAAAGCCGGCCCCTTCGTTTATGAGCACGCTGTGCTCAAGGCCGAAGGATGCACTGCTTGCCATCTCCCTCACGGAGGAACCAATCGCCGGTTGCTGACTCAAGCTAATGTGAACACGATCTGCCTGCAATGCCACTTGCCGTCGCCGAACTCCCCGAAGGGCCAACCTGCCGTACCGGAGCATATTCAGTCTGCACAGAGCCAGTCGTGCATCAGCTGTCACTCGAGCATTCATGGCTCCAACGTCAGTGACGTCTTCCTGAGCCCCGCGCAGAAAAAGCGCACGCATTGACACCGCAGACGGAAATCGTGAATGCCTGTGCCGATCGCGTACTGAGGTCACTTGTCTGATCGTGGACACATTCCGAGATGGCCATTCCGGCCATCTCGGAATATGACAAAGACTTCATCCAAATCTCCATGAGCGTTCGGCCTGATTTGCCGATAACCCATGTGGAGGTAATCAATGAGCCTATCAATTATCGGTTCCGTCGCTCCCGCAACGAGTCAGCCTCAACCACAGAGGTCGGCTCCCGCATCCACACCAACTGTGCCATCGTTGGCATCCTCGCAGGCAGACAGCGTCACCATCAGCCCCGCTGCAATGAAGGCATCTCAAGGGGGTGATGCCGATCATGACGGCGACTCGCACTAGAAACTTCTGCGAAAGAGGCAGCGTCTCTCGGGACAAATGAACTAGCCCGCTGGACAGTGCGGCACGGCCGTTGATCGGAAACACAGCGGCCGTGCCCACTCTCCGCGTTCATCGGACTATGTGAAAATTCGCTATCGGAATAAACCTGCCGAACTGCAATTGCAGGCTAAATTGGGAGATGATTCCTCGGCATATTATAGATATCTGTCGGAAATGGCCAAGAATTGCCCTCAGACGGCATTCGGTGTCTCCGATACCAAACCGTGTATGCAGCTGCATGGTGCATTGCTGCTGACAGCCGGGACAAACCACGCTCGCCGCCGAACTCGCTCTCACGAGCAGCTTGGATGTTTTGCGCGCGCGCACCGCTTCAAGAGGCCATCGGCGCATCGCCTCTTCGCTCATGCTCGCCTACTTTGCGATATTGACCTGACGATTGGGCGAAAGATTTGACTCGATGCTCTGAATGTACTGAATGTAGCCGAGCAGAGCGCCCCAGTGGTAAAACCGATCGCTGTTTGCGACGTCGTCGCCGGTTCCGAGAATTGCGTTGTAATTTTCATGCACATGACCGTGTTCATGCCATTCCTTCAGAAACAGATCGTAGGACTTCTTTGCAAACTCGGATCGCACTGTTGCATCGTCATAGTTGCGCAGGCCCAGGTACACGAGGTAATTCATCGGTCCCCAGATACGTCCTCGCCAATAGTTCTGGTCTGTGAACGCGGGATCGTTTCGTGCGATTGATGGAAGGATCCACTTGCCCCAGAATTCCTGCGAGTTCATCAGATGCTTTTGGATCATTGCTTGCGCCTGAGCGGCGGTGGCCGTATGCGAAAGCATGGGGTAGAAGTTTGTGGGCGAAAGTCGATTGCTGAACCGGCCCGTGCGAAGATCTCTGTTCAGGAAGATGCCCGCAACGGGGTCCCAGAGGGTTTCCAGTTTACGCGCATACTTCGCGCTGCGTGCACGCAGTTCGCGGGCTTCGTCCTTGCGCTGAAGGGTATCTGCAATGGTAGCCAGTGCATCGCAGTCGGCGATGTACATGCTCATCAGGCCAACGTCAGCAAATTCCAGCAGGTGGGTTTTGGGATTGTAAACCGCATCGTCGTACATAGGGCTATTGTCCAAACCTGACTCGAGGATTGCGCCGACGCGTGTACCGCGCGATGAATCATCGAGATTGCCCGGCTGGTTCTCACCGTCGCTTCCCCAAACAAGATAGCCATCCATATCGCGATGCTGTGCCCACCAACGGTTCCACTTTAGCAGAGCCGGGAAGGCCTCGTCGAGAAACCAGCGATCTCCGAACTTCTGGTATAGCCCGAGTACAGTGATGGCGCCAACGGGTGGTTCCGAACGGTCGAAACTCTTCCAGTTTCCAGAGCGTGCATAGTTTGGAACGAATCCTTCTTGCGTCGCTTCACGCAGAGTCTCGATGGCATCGGTATAGGCCAGGTCGCGATCGCCGATGGAAGCCATTGTGGCGGCAAAGAAAGTGTCCCAGTCGAAAATTACATATCCGCCCCAGTTCACGCTCCAGACACGGCTAACAGGCGAAA
>DATKWA010000073.1:0-7898 GCA_035529815.1 Occallatibacter sp.
CACGGAAGCCTTCATGGATGGCCGAAAAAGCGATTTGCGCTCCGGCTATCCCTCGTTGCTGGAATTGCAATCCGCATTCAATGAGTACATGGCGGACAAAACAGCCAACGCGAAAGACAGCGCTGTCAACCGCATCCGTGCCGACGTGCTGCGACAGTGCCGCGACAAAGCCTCACTGCCTTCCGGCCTGTTCTCGCTCACCGTGCCAACAGGCGGTGGCAAGACGCTCTCCAGCATGGCGTTCGCACTGGATCATGCTGAACTTCACAACAAGAGCCGGGTGATCTACGTCATCCCCTACACCAGCATCCTCGAACAGACTGCCAATATTTTCCGAGAGATATTTGGCAACGAAAGTGTCATCGAACACCACAGCAACCTCGATCCAGACCGCGAAGATTCACGGTCACGGCTGGCGACTGAAAACTGGGATGCCCCCATCGTGGTCACCACCAACGTGCAGTTCTTCGAATCACTGTTTGCCGCGAAAACCAGCCGTTGCCGCAAGCTGCACAACATCGTAAACAGCATAGTCGTGCTGGATGAAGCGCAATTGCTTCCGCCGGAATTCCTCGCACCCATCCTGCATGTGATGCAGGACTTGGCACACAACTACAAAGTCAGCTTCGTGCTTTCCACCGCCACGCAGCCCGCCTTCTCGCCGCGACCGAGATTTACCGGGCTGAATGATGTGCGCGAGTTGATGGACGATCCCGGCCGGCTTTACGCCGATCTCAAGCGCGTCGAAGCCGATTTGCCATCCGATTTCAATACGTCGAGCACTTGGGAATCCATCGCCGCTGAATTGCAGCAATACGATTCCGTGCTGTGTATCGTCAACTCGCGCAAAGACTGCCGCGAACTGCATGCACTGCTGCCCAAAGACACCATCCACCTCTCCGCCCTGATGTGCGGACAACATCGTAGCGCAGTCATCGCCGGCATCAAACAGCGCCTGAAAGACGGCATCCCGACACGCGTCATTAGCACGCAATTGGTCGAAGCCGGGGTGGATATGGACTTTCCCGTGGTCTATCGCGCACTGGCCGGGTTGGATGCCGTAGCGCAAGCGGCCGGGCGCTGCAACCGCGAAGGTGCACTGCCCGGCATGGGCAAGGTCGTCGTGTTTGTGCCGCCCAATCCTGCTGCGCCCGGCTTGCTGCGCAAGGCACAACAAAGCGGACAGGAAATCATGCGATTGACCGAAGGCGACCCGCTCACGCGCGAGCGCTTCGAAGCCTACTTCCAGCATTACTACCAAAGCCTCATCAGCCTGGACAAAGAGGGCATCTTCAGCCTGCTGGACATGCACAATCAGGCCGAGGCAAGAAAAGGAGAATTCAACTTCCGCACCGCTGCCGAGAAATTCCGCCTGATCGACGAGGAAGGCCAGACAGCCATCATCGTGCGATACAGTGAAAGTCCCAAGCTGATCGAAAGCCTCGAAGCCAGCAAAAACCTGGAACCGCGCCAACGGCGCGGCATCTTGCGCCGCCTGCAACGCTACACGGTCAACATCCGTGAATACGAATGCAAGAAGCTATTGGCAAGCGGTGACATTCTGGAAATATTTCCAGGGACATATGTACAACACTCCGATACGCTCTACCACGCTCAATTGGGGCTATTGATGAGCAAAGATGTCGTTTTTGATCCGGCGCAAGGCGTCGTTTAAGCAAGGGGAGGAAATGAGAACTTATTGTCTTGAAGTCAGCGGCGATTTCGCCTGCTTCACCCGCCCGGAAATGAAGGTCGAGCGCGTGAGTTATGACGTGATGACGCCATCGTCCGCCCGCGCGGTGTTCGAATCCATCCTGTGGAAACCGGCCATACGCTGGCACGTCGAGAAGATCGAGGTGCTCAAGCCGATTCGCTGGGTATCCATCCGGCGTAATGAAGTGGGCGCAGTCGTCTCGGTGCGCAATGCGCAGGAAGCCATGAACAAAGGTTCCGGCAATCTCGGGCTGAATATTGAAGATGAGCGCCAGCAGCGCGCCGGACTCTTCCTGCGCGATGTGGCATATCGCATCCATGCGCATTTCGAATTACTGCCCAATGCCGGAGAGAACAACACGCCGGGAAAATTCCTCGACATGTTCGAGCGTCGCGCCGAAAAGGGGCAATGCGTGAATCAGCCCTATCTCGGTTGCCGCGAATTCGCCTGCGATTTCAAACTGGTCGACACGACGCGGCCGCAGCCCCTCGCCATCGCGGAAACTCGCGACTTGGGCTGGATGCTGCATGACATGGACTACGCCAATGCCGCCGACCCGCAGCCGCGCTTCTTCCGTGCACAGCTTGCCGATGGCGTGCTCAACGTCCCTATGTGGAATAGCGAAGAGGTGCGAGGATGATCCTGCAAGCACTCAATGAGTATTACCAGCGCAAGGCCCGCATGCCGGATAGCGACCTTGCGCCGCCGGGGTTTGAGCACAAGGGAATTCCCTTTCTGGTGGTGCTGTCAGCAAAAGGCGAATTTGCCGGGTTAGACGACACGCGCGAAGGCGAAGGCAAGAAGAAGGTCCCCAAGTCTTTTCTCGTGCCTCAATCAGTAAAACGTGCAGTTAACATCCTGCCTAATCTGTTGTGGGATAACTCTGGCTATGTGTTCGGCATCGACAGCAAGGGCAAGCCAGAGCGCGCCCGCGAACAGCACTTGGCTTTCGTCGAGGCCGTCCGCGCCCGCTTTGCGCAGACCGACGATGCAGGTATCTGGGCCGTGCTGGCTTTTCTCGAGCGCGGCGACTTTATAAAAGTGTTCGAACATCCTCTGTGGACGGAAATTCTGGAAAGCGGTGCCAACCTGACATTCCGACTAGAAGGTGATACTTGCCCAGTATGCGAACGCAAAGCGGTGACGGATGCGCTCACGGCCGCCGATGCGATAGTCTCAGACGAGAAAGCGTTGTGTCTCGTGACGGGCGAAGAGGATGTAATCGAACGCCTGCACGCCTCAGTGAAAGGCGTATGGGGGGCGCAATCAGTTGGCGCAAATATAGTCTCGTTCAATCTGGATGCGTTCAGCTCCTATGGAAAATCCCAGGGCGGCAATGCCCCCGTCGGCAAGCGTGCAGTCTTCGCCTACACCACCGCGCTCAACCACCTGCTGGCAAAAGGCTCCAAACAACGCATCCAGGTGGGCGATGCCTCGACGGTGTTCTGGGCCGCGACGCCGGGGCATCCGATGGAGGAAATGTTTCCCGGCCTCTTCGGAGAACCGGACAAGGACAATCCCGATCTCGGCACGTCGGCGGTCGCCGCCCTGCTGAACACACCGAAAACCGGCGCAGGCAGTTTCGATAAAGACGACACCCGCTTCTATGTGCTGGGCCTCGCCCCAAACGCCGCCCGCATCGCCGTGCGTTTCTGGCACGTCAAAACGGTGGGAGAACTGGCCGTCAACATCCGCCGCCATTTCGAAGACCTGCGCATAGCCCATGCCCCCCACGAGCCGGAAACGCTTTCACTGTTCCGTCTGCTAGTTTCCACGGCCACGTTGGGAAAAGCGGAAAACATCCCGCCCTCTCTCAACGGCGATGTGATGCGCAGCGTGATCGAAAACCTGCCGTATCCGCGAACCCTGCTCTCCGGTGCGATACGCCGCATCCGCGCCGAACAGGAAATCACTTACCCGCGCGCCGCAATCATCAAGGCGTGCATCAACCGTTACTCTGGAAAGGAGGAACTCAAGGTGTCACTGGACGAAAATAATACGAATACCGCTTACCGGCTAGGCCGGCTGTTCGCGGTGCTGGAGCGCTTACAGGAACGCGCCAGCCCCAACCTCAACGCGACGATACGCGACCGCTATTACGGCGCGGCATCCAGCACGCCCGTTACGGTCTTCTCGACGCTGCTCAAGCTGAAGAACCATCACCTCGCCAAGTTGGACAACAAAGGCGAAGCGGTCAATTACGAAAAACTGCTCGGGCAGATCATGGACGGCATCGCCGATTTTCCTGCACATCTCGATCTGCAAGATCAGGGGCGCTTCGCCATCGGCTACTACCACCAGCGGCAAGCCTTCTTCACCAAATCCGAATCCAACAACAAGGGAGAGTAATCATCATGGCACTGAACAATCGTTACGACTTCGTTTTACTTTTCGACGTGAAAGACGGCAACCCAAACGGCGACCCAGATGCGGGCAACCTGCCGCGCGTGGATGCCGAAACCGGGCGCGGGCTGGTAACGGACGTCAGCCTCAAGCGCAAGGTGCGCAATTTCGTCGGCATCGTCAAAGGCGAGCAGCCCCCTTTCGACATCTATGTCAAAGAAAAGGCCATTCTCACCAACCAACAGGAAAAAGCATACTTGGCATTAGGCCTCGACCCGAAAGGCAAGGATGGAAAAAGAAAAGGCGGCGACGATGTTGGTGCTGCGAAGACATGGATGTGTCAAAACTTCTACGACATTAGAACATTCGGTGCGGTGATGAGCTTGAAAGAAGCTAATTGCGGCCAAGTGCGCGGCCCGGTGCAACTCACCTTCGCCCGCTCGGTCGATCCTGTAGTGGCGCAGGAGCACTCCATCACCCGAATGGCCGTCGCCACCGCAGCCGAGGCCGAAAAGCAAGATGGTGACAACCGCACGATGGGCCGCAAATTCACCGTGCCATACGGCCTCTACGTCGCCCACGGTTTCGTATCCGCCCACCTCGCCAACCAGACAGGCTTCGGCGAAGAAGACCTCGAACTGCTGTGGCAGTCGCTTGCCAACATGTTCGAACATGACCGCTCCGCCGCACGCGGCGAAATGTCGACGCGTGGGCTGTATGTGTTCAAGCATGACAGTCAACTCGGCAACGCACCCGCCCACAGCTTATTCGCACGCATCCAGCCCAAGCTCAAGGATGGAGTATCGGTCGCGCGCGATTTCAGCGATTACACCGTAACCGTGGATGAATCCAAAGTGCCGGGCGTAGAGTTGCTAAAGAAAGTTGGCTGACTTCAGCGCCGCCCGCCCCAATATCCGGGGCGGCGGCTGTGATGAGCAATAGCGATGATGCGGATCGAGTCGTTTCGCAGATGGTAAATCAGGGAATAGGGGAAACCATGAAGGGGAAGCATCCAGGTTTTATGCAGACTGGTTTCGCCCAATTTCGGGAAGCGGGACAGCATATCCATCGCCCGCTCGATCTCGTTGAGAAAATCATCCGCAGCGATGAATGCTCCTTCGCCGATATACCATTCGACAGCAGCGTCGGAATCGGCATGAGCCTCGCGGCTAAGGATGACGGGGAGCGGCTTTGGCGCCATTGATCTTCCCGCGCAGTTGCGCCATCACTTCGTCTGCCGGTATCCATTCCGTGCGTCCGGCTTCCATATCCGCCACACGCCGGGCGATTTCTTCGTCCCATGCTTTGGCAATTGCCTCAGGGGAGTCTTCGGGTTCGCCTTCAAGGCTGACAATCAGGCGGTGGATCAACTCGCCTCGCTCTTTGGGTGGCAGACTTAATGCCTGATCTTCAATTTCTTTCAATACTGCGGTCATGATTACCTCCATAAACACAAAATTTCGGGTTTTATGATAGCACTAACCCTATGAGAGAAGCGGACGACCCCATCATGCTTTCCGCGCTCCAGCACTGGAGTTATTGCCCGCGCCAGTGCGCGCTTATTCATCTGGAGCAGGCGTTCGACGAAAACGTCCACACCATGCGCGGCAATGCGGTACACGAGCGGGTGGATACGGCGGGTTTCGAGACCTTCGAGGGAGTACGCAGTGAGCGGGCATTGCCGGTGTGGTCGGATCGTCTCGGGCTGGTGTGCAAATGCGATGTGGTGGAATTCCATCCCGACGGGCGCATCTACCCGGTGGAATACAAGCACGGCAAAATGCGCGAAAAAAACCACGACGATATTCAGCTTGCCGCGCAGGCGATGTGCCTGGAAGAGATGTTCGGCAAGCCCGTCACGCAGGGCGCGATTTACCACCACACTTCGCGTCGCCGCCGCGAGGTTGCGATCACGCCGGAATTGCGTTGGCAGGTAGAAGAAATCGTCGCCGCCATCCGCGCCATGCTGGCCTCCGGCAAGCTGCCGCCACCGGCAAACGATGCGCGCTGCAAGGAGTGTTCGCTGAATGAGATTTGCCAGCCGCAGGCGATGGCGGCCAGCTCCTCGCATACCATCCTCGAACAGAGCCTTTTCGAACCGGAGGACTGATGGCCCGCCAGATACTCAATACATTGTATGTGATGACGCCCCACTCCTACCTGCACCTGGAGAATGACACCCTGCGCGTGGATGTGGAACGGGAGAAGAAGTTGCAAGTGCCGCTGCACCACCTGGGCAGTGTGGTGTGCCTCGGCAACATAATGCTCTCCCCAGCCCTGATGCACCGCTGCGCGGACGACGGCATCGGCTTGGTCATGCTGGACGGCAACGGGCGCTTCAAGGCGCGGCTGGAAGGGGCGGTCTCCGGCAACATCCTGCTGCGGCAGGCGCAGCATCGGCAGGCGGGAAATGCCGACTTTGCCCTGAACGTTTCCCGCGCGATGATCGCCGGAAAGTTGCGCAATGCACGTCAGGTGTTGCTGCGCGGCGCACGCGAGGCCGCCGACGAAGCCGACGCAAAAACACTCACCGCCGCTGCAACTGCGCTGCGCGCCTCGGTGCGCAACCTGCCGCAGGCCGTCGATCTCGACAGCGTGCGCGGCCTTGAAGGCGA
Source organism: Occallatibacter sp. (assembly GCA_035529815.1). GTDB lineage: Bacteria > Acidobacteriota > Terriglobia > Terriglobales > Acidobacteriaceae > Telmatobacter. The sequence goes on from DATKWA010000073.1 coordinate 6,673, forward strand.
TGCGGCAAAAGTCTATTTCTCCGCGATGAACGGCATCATCCGGCGCGATGCGCGCGCCACCTTCACCATGGATGGACGCACCCGCCGTCCGCCGCGCGACCGTATCAATGCCCTGCTCTCCTTCCTCTACTCCATGCTGATGAACGACTGCCGCTCTGCGCTGGAAGCGGTCGGGCTCGACCCGCAACTCGGTTTTCTTCATGCGGTGCGACCCGGTCGCGCCGCGCTGGCGCTGGATTTGATGGAGGAATTCCGCGCCATCTTTGCCGACCGATTGGTCCTCACCCTCATCAATCGCGGGCAGATAGGTAAAAGCGATTTTGTCGAACGGGAAGGTGGCGCAGTGTTGCTCGAAGGTGATGCGCGCCGCGCAGTTGTGGTCGCCTACCAGGAGCGGAAACAGGAAGAGATCACCCATCCATTGCTCGAAACAAAAATGCCCATTGGCCTGCTGCCACAAATCCAGGCGCGCCTGCTGGCAAGACACATACGCGGCGAAACCGAAACCTACCTTCCATTCCTGGCCCGCTGACATGCTTATCATCGTAGCCTACGACGTCTCCACAGAAACCAAAGAAGGCCGTCGCCGCTTGCGCCGGGTCGCCAAGGTTTGCGAAAGCATCGGCCAGCGCGTGCAAAACTCTGTCTTTGAATGCCGCGTCAATCAGATGCAGTATGAACAACTGGAACGCGACCTGCTCGCCGAAATCAACGAGAAAGAAGACTGCCTGAGGTTGTATCGCCTGACCGAACCGGTAGAATTGCACATCAAAGAGCACGGCCACTTTCGGGCCGTGGATTTTGATGGGCCACTTGTTATATGACCACGCGCGAACCCAAAGCAATGTACCTAACCCGCAAGGTTCGCGCCTCCACTAACACATTGTCTGGAATGAACTTCCCATTGCTGACAGAAAGATTGCTCGACACCTCGAAGGCAGAATTTTCGAGGTTCGCGCAAAGTTTGCGTAATTGCGTTGAAACTCATGGCGCTACACGTGAACAGTTGCGCCCGCTCACGTGAGCGGGCGAGGATTGAAACATGTAGGTTACGCATGGCGGCTTACTGCTTGAAGTTGCGCCCGCTCACGTGAGCGGGCGAGGATTGAAACACAAGGCGTAGCAGATGCCGCAAATCAGGGCGGCGGGTTGCGCCCGCTCACGTGAGCGGGCGAGGATTGAAACATAATGACGCTCCAGACGGTGCCGGGGGTCAGTTTGTTGCG
>DATKWA010000074.1:0-36339 GCA_035529815.1 Occallatibacter sp.
CGTGGGCGCGATGTATAACGGTCAGTTCATCAAGGGGCTAGCTCACGTGATGATCTTCGCGGTGCTGGTTACGATGACCAGCGCGATGCACGGGAGCCTGACTGTCTTCTTCGGACTTTGTATCCCGGCGTGGATTGTGTATCAGGCTTTCGAGGCGTACCACACGGCGAAGGCACGCCGGGATGGGCAGCCGCTGCCTGATCCGCTGGGACTGAATGAGCTGGGGAGCTGGATGGGCGCGGGCGGACGGGGACAGTATCCGGGACAGGCGGGACCGGGGCAGGGTCAGGGTCCTGGAGCGGGAGGTTATCAGACTCCGTATCAGGGAGCTCCGTATCAACAGGGTCCGTATCAGGGTCCGTACACGCCGCCGCCGGACGCTGCGAATGCGGGCTTGCCGCCTGTTCCGCCGGCCGGCTGGGGCCGGAAGGAGCCGATTGGGGCGATTGTGCTGATTGGATTGGGAGTGCTGTTTCTACTGGGGCAGTTGGATATATTTTCCGGCCGGCTGATTCAGTTTACGTGGCCGCTGCTTTTGATCGGCCTGGGCGTGTGGTTGATTGTTCGCCGTCTTGGAGAATCGCAAGGAGGGTCCAAATGAACCGCTATATACTGATTCGCCGCTTGCGCGGTCCTGCGTTTCTGTTGCTGGTGGGTGGCCTTGCTTTGCTGAACCAGGCGAACATTATGAGCTGGGGCAAGAGCTGGCCGTTCTTTCTGATTCTTGCCGGTGTTCTTGCGCTTGCCGAGCGGGCCGCGCTGGCTTCCGGGGAAGGCTATCCGCCTCCGCAGTACCCCGGCGGCGTGAATCCGGCTTCATCGACGGGGGTTCCACCGTATCCGGGGCCGGCGTCGGCGATCGTCGCTTCCACCGATGAGCTGGGGAAAGATCGCGAGGGAGGACAGTCATGAGCAGCGTACCTCCGAATCCTCCTGGAGGCGGAGTGCCGCCTCCGTATCCGCCGTACGATCCTAAGACGCAGTGGCGGGCGTACCGGGAACAGCAAAAGGCTGCCTGGCGGGCACAGCGCGACTCGTGGAAGGCGCAAAGGCACGCGTGGAAGGCAGGCTATGGCGGTCCGTATGGCCCGCGGGTTCCTTCGATTGTTGGGCCGGTGCTGCTGATCTGCGTTGGCGTGATGGCTTTGCTGATTCTGACAGGCCACATTGCCGCTGGCGAGTTCTGGACCTGGTATGGGCACTGGTGGCCGCTGCTGCTGATTATTGCGGGCCTGGGTCTTTTGGCGGAGTGGGCGCTGGATTTGCGGCGGGACACGCCGGTGCGGCGCAGTGGCAGCTTTGTGGGACTGATTATTCTGCTGGCTTTTCTTGGTTTTGGGGCAGCGGGATGGAACCATATGAGCCCCTGGTTCAACCAGTGGAACAACGATAACGGGGAGTTCTTCAACTTCTGGGGCATGCCGCAGCACGATTTTGATTATCAGGCTCTGCAGGCGGATATTCCTGCCAATGCGTCGATCGAAATTGAAAATCCGCGCGGCGATGTGAGCGTGACGGCGGGCGACGGACAGACAATCCAGGTGCAGGCCCACGCATTGGCCTTTGCCAGCTCCGACAACGACGCCAAGAAGATTTTCGACTCGGAGGCTCCGCATCTCTCGGTGAACGACGGTGCGGTGCTGGTGAAGTCGGAAGGCAACAATAGCGGGCGCGTGAATTTGACGGTGACGGTACCGAAATCGGCACGCGTTACTTTGAACTCCGGCAGTGGCGATGTGACTGTGGCTGGACTTGGCGCTGGACTGACCGTAAGCGCGGCGCATGGGGACACGCATCTGAACTCGATTACGGGTTCTGTGCTGGTGCACCTGTCGAACAGCCGACACGATTTTTCCGCACACGAAGTTGACGGGGACGTTACGGCAGACGGCAACTGCAACGATTTGACTCTTTCGGACATCAAGGGCCGCGTATCGACGAACGGACAGATTTTTGGCGATGTGCGGATTGAGAATATTGGTGGGCCGGTGAGCGTGCATACGTCGGTCACAGATATTCAGATCGCGGAGTTGCCGGGGGCTCTGACGTTCGACTCGGACAGCCTGCGGGTGAATCAGTCGAAAGGGCTGGTGCACGTGGTGACGCGCTCCAAGGACATCGACCTGAACCAGATTTACGGGGACAGCTACGTGGAAGACCGCAACGGGCGCGTGTCGATTGAGCCGGCGGGCGCGTACAACGTGGAGGCCAAGAACAACAAAGGCGACATTGAGCTTACGCTGCCGCCCAACGCCGGGGGCACGGTGGATGGGCACACGCACAACGGAGATATAGTTTCGGACTACAGCCTGACGATCGGTGGCGATGAGGACAAGACGGTGAGCGGGCGGATTGGTCCGGGCAGCGCGAAAATTGTACTCAGCACGAGCAATGGCGACCTGCGCATCAAGAAAGGGCCGGCCTTGCCAGCTGCACCGGTAGTTCCAAACGCGCCAGTTGGGCCACCGCCGCCCAATGCGCGCCATCTGAAGGCGCCCAACATGCCTCTTGCGGAACCTGTGACGCAATAGCAACTGGCGGGGGATGGAGAGCAAAAAGAGCCGGCGCGGGAGGGTGAACCCTCCTGAGCCGGCTTTGTTCTGTGCGGTTTTCCGTTGTATGCTCGTTTCGCGGGGAGGCGACAGTTGGCATGATGCATGCGCCCATCAAAGTTATTACCGTGGAGCGGGAATACGGTTCGCGCGGCGGACAGTTTGCGCACGATCTTGCGGAGCGGCTTGGGTGGCGGCTGCTGGACTCTGAACTTGTGGCGGGGGCGGCGCGGATGGCTGGCGTGGACCCGAAAGTGGCTGCCAGGTTCGACGAGCGGCTGGATCCCTGGTACTACCGATACGGCAAGCTCTTCTGGCACGATACGGGTTATTCGATGGCGGCAATCAGCGACGAGCAAATGTTCGACTCGGAGCGGATGCTGGCGTTGATTCGCAAGGAGATTCTGGAGACGGCCGAGGAGGGCAACTGCGTTCTGGTGGGCCGTGGCGCGGCTTGCGCGCTGGCGGGAAGGCCAGGGTGCTTTCACGTTTTTGTATACGCCACGGCCAGCGCCAAGCGGCACTGGTTTGCCCATGCGTTTCCAGAGCAGGCCGAGAACGCTGACCAGCATCTGGCGGCCTTTGACAAGCGCCGCGCGGCGGTGATCCGCAAGTTTTACCAACAGGAGTGGTGCTCACGCGGGCTTTACCACATGCTGCTGAACTCGTGCATGGGGTTTGAGGCAATGATCGAGGCCGTGCAGGGGGCGACGGGGTTGGCTCGCTGTCCGGAGGAGACGGCGGCGGGGTAAGTTTTCTTTGTCTTCCGTTAGACAGCGATGCGCGGGACTCGCGCGCCAATACGCGTGAAGACTTCCCAGGGAATGGTTCCGGTGGCTTCGGCGTGATCGTAAGCGGTGATTGTCTGCTGGCCCTGGGTTCCGAGAATCACGACTTCGTCTCCAGGTTTGACGCCGGGGATCTCTGTCACGTCGAGGACTGCGTGGTCCATGCTGACGCGGCCGACGATTGGGGCGGGCTGGCCGCCAACCAGCAAGCCGAAGCGGTTGCCGAGCAGCCGGACGAGACCGTCGGCGTAGCCTGCGGCTACCAGCGCGATGCGCATGGGCTCTGTGGCGACAAAGGTTCCGTTGTAGCCGACCACTGTGCCGGGTGAAATGGTGGTGACGCTCATGACTGCGGTCTTCCAGGAGAGAACGGGCTGGAGCTGAGCGCGGGCGGCTGCGAGCGCGGGCGGTTCAGCGGACTCGAAGGTGGGATCGAAACGCGGCGTCACTCCATAGAGCGACAGGCCCGGGCGCAGCATGGCCTTCATGCCATGGCGGGCAGCCAGAGCCGCAAGGTCGCCGCCCGTGCCACTGAGAAGTGCGGCGGAACCGCCCACGTTGAGCCAGTCGGGATAGAGCCCGGCGGCCTCAACTGTGGCGAGCGCTTGCTGCAAATTGGCGAGTTGGGCCTGGGTGGCGCGGCCATCGGCTTCGTCGGCGGCATAGAGGTGGGTCATGACACCCTCAATCTTGAACGGCGAGCCGGGCTCAAACCTGCCGAGGAGCGGGGCAAGGCCTTCAATATTCGCGCCCTGGCGGCTCATGCCGGTGTCGATTTCCAGATGAACAGCAAGCCCACTGGCCCGCAGACCTGTCGAGCGCGCGGCCGCTTCAAGATCGTTTAATTGCGCTGGCTCCCAGATGACGGGCGTGAGGTGGTGCTGGACCACTGCGGCGGCCTGGCCGGGAAAGATGCCTGCAAGCACCATGATGCGTGCTTCAGGACAGAGAGCACGCGCGGCGACGCCTTCTTCAACGCTGGTGACGGCGAGAAACCTGGCTCCGGCGCGCACAAGGGCCGGAGCACACAGGGCAAGCGAGTGGCCATAGGCGTCTGCCTTGGCGATAGTAAGGAGCTCGGCATCGAGAGGGGCGAGACTTTGGAGAAAGCGATAGTTTTGCTCGAGGGAGCGGGTTCGAATTTCGACCCAGCAGGGGCGGGTTTGCATGTTGGAGTCCAATGGCCAGTTTACGGCATTTGAGCGGATGTAATTGGCCCCAAATTGCGATGGGATTGTTTGGGCGAGATCGGATAAACTTGGCACTTGATTAGGCGCGACTTGGAGGTCAAGTTCATGGCTGATTGGAAGTATGTGCAGCGAGACGCTTCGGAGGCATTGGCGAAGCTGCACTTTTTTTCGATGACGAAGCAACATGCTGGTGGTGAAATTGAAGCGCGCATCACGATCAAGGAGTTTGCGACCCCAAAGACGAGCGATCTGCAGTTTTTTGCCCAGGCGGATATTGAGCTGAATCAGAAGACGATGAAGTTTCATCCGTGCGGATGGAGCGAGACGATGATGGGCGCACTGGCAGAGTGCATGAGGAATCTTCGCAAGTTCGATTTCGAGGCCGAAGAGGAGCCTTGCGCGCCACCGGCGCAGTGAGGCGCGGTTGCTTTAGCGAAGCAGGGCGAACGCGACGATGGTTTCGCCTTGGGCTGGAATTTCGTTGACCAGCGTTTCTTCCAGTTCATGCGGGATTGGCATTTCACAGGCAGCGATTTCCGCGGGCGTAGCGCCGACGAAGCATAGTTCGCAGTGGCCGAGTGCGTTGGTCTCTTCGGAGTCGGCGTCGGGGCCAGCGTCGATGCGCACGGGCGGGCCGAAGACGCGGCAGGTCATGGGACGCCACTGATAGACATCGCAGCGTCCGGTCGCGGGATCGAGGGCGGGACAGGGAGCGTCGTTGGCGAAGTCTTCGAAGTGGGCGCGGTCAGTATCGGAGTCGCCTATGCGGCCTGTTTCGCGATCGCCGGGAAAGCTGGGGCCATGCTCGCAAATCCAGATACGCGCGCGGCGCTGAAGTTCGGCGGCAAGATTTGGATTTTCACCGCGCAGAGTTTCCATGCCGGCAACGAGGCGTTGGGCATCCAGCTCGTTGATGGCGAATGCGCCGTGACAGCATTGCGTGCATCCCTGGCGGCAGACCAGCCATTTGCCGGCGCGGCGCGCGGCATCGGCTAATGCCGCGTCCATGATTTGCACGAGTTCCTGATCGCCTGCTGGAAGGCCCATGACGGCAAGGATAGCGGATTGGGTTGCGCCGGGGCTGGAACAGAGTCCGAAGAAGGTTTCTTGTTGAATCGTCCATGCGCTATAGTCGTTGCGTGAGTTCAGCGAGGTTTCCCTTGAGGTCAATTCAGTTGCTTCTTCCCTTGGTTCTTTTGTCGGCTGCCGTTCCCGTAGCGTTTGGGCAACACAGCCGTTTGCTTGTCGCTCAAAAGGGCGACACGAGCCTGGCGATTGTGGACCCCGTGGCAGGAGCGGTGATTGCTTCTGTCAATGAAGACGGGATCACGGGCCACGAAGTGGCCGGCTCGCCGGACGGGCGGCTGGCGATTGTGCCGATCTATGGAAACTCTGGCGTGGGCAAGCCGGGGACCGATGGGAAAAAGATTGTGGTGATCGACATTGCCGCGCGGAAGATTGTGCACACGATCGAATTCGACCATGGCGTGCGGCCGCATTGCCCTGTGTTTGGGCCCAAGGACGGGATGCTCTACGTGACGACCGAGCTGGACCACTCGGTGACGGTTATCGATCCGAAGACGTGGAAGGTTGTGGGGTCGATTCCGACTGGCCAGCCCGAGAGCCACATGCTTGCGATTTCGCACGACGGGCTGCGGGGGTACACGGCCAACGTTGGACCGGGAACGGTTTCAGTGCTGGACATGAAGGCGCGCAAGACGCTTGATATTATTCATGTCTCCGGCGAGACGCAGCGGATTACGATTTCAAACGACGACCGCTGGGTGTTTACGGCGGACCAGACGAAGCCGCAGATGGCGGTGATTGACACGGCGACCAACAAGGTGAAGACGTGGGTTCCGCTGAGCGGGTTGGGTTATGGCGCGGCAGCTACGAAGGATGGACGCTGGCTGCTGATGCCGATTCCGGCGAAAAATGTGGTGGATGTCGTGGACCTGAGATCGATGAAGGTGGCGCATACCGTGCAGGTGGGCACCGATCCGCAGGAGGTGCTGACGAGGCCGGGTGGGAAGGTGGCTTATGTCTCCTGCCTGGGCGCAAACCGTGTGGATGAGATTGACCTCGGGACGTGGAAGGTGACGCGGTCGATTGCTACGGGCAAGAGCTCGGATGGATTGGGCTGGGCGGCGGGGCATTGATTGCGTAGTCGTGACGGGACGGTGTTTGCGGCGATGCGGCTGAGGCGGTCTGCTGTTGCGGCTATTGTGCTTGTTGCGGTATTGGGTGTTGGGGAGTTGCGCGGGCAGACAGCGCCGCCTCGGTTGATTGCGCCGGGCGTGTGGTTTCTTCTCGGGGATGCGCATAAGGGTTACAGCAACACGGCTGTGATCGAGATGCAGGATTATTTGATCGTGGTGGATGCAAACTATCCGGGGCGGGCGCGCGAGCTGATTGCGGAAGTGAAGCAACTGTCTCCGAAGCCGGTGCGGTATGTGTTTGATACGCACGCGCACGGCGATCACACTTATGGCAATTCAGTTTGGACGGCGGCGGGCGCGACTACGATCGGCTACTACAAGATTCTTGCCGAGATGGATCGCTACGAGCCGGCGCGGTGGCAGGCGGCTGAAGCCAAGCGCGCGGATGTGCGCGACCAGCACCAGGATAATGTGCAACGGCCACTGAAGACTTTCCGGAAGAGTCCTTATGTTTTGAAGGATGCGACGCGGGAGGTGGAATTCCTGTTTCTTGGCTGGGGACACACACCGGCGGATGGATATGTGTGGCTACCGAAGGAACGGGTGCTTTGTACGGGCGATGGAGCGGTGAACGGGCCGCGCAATAAGCTGTGGGATGCGAATATTGCCAACTGGCCGCGGGCGTTGGAGAAGGCGATTGCGCTGCGGCCGTTGCATGTGCTGCCCGGGCATGGGGATGCGGGCGGGATTGAGATTCTGGAGGGACAGCGAGAGTTTTTGCTGGATTTGTATAGCGCGGTGAAGGCGCAGGTGAACGCGGGTAAGACGCTCAAGGAGATTCATGTTGAGTTGCCGGAGCGGGATGGGAACTGGGTGCCTAAAGATTTGGCGTGGGATATAGAGGCTACTTATACGGAGATTACACATCATGAGCCGGCGGGGGCTGCGCCGCATGAGTGGAAGTGAAAAGAGCAGCTTTCAGGTGCTGGATTTTTTACGCTCTCTGCGCGTCGCGGTTACCAGAGGCCGATGATTAACAGGATGGCGTAGAAGGATGATAGGGCGAGCGCCTGCTGGCCTACGGATTTGAGCGGGAGCTGGAGAGACGCGGCGTTGCGCTGGCGGTGGAGATCGTAGGCGTAGCCGAGGGCTGCAATCACAAGTGCGAGTGCGATGAAGCTGCGGTGGACAGTGATGGCGGCGACGGCGGCGCTGGCTAATGCGACGACAGAGAGTTGCGCGGCGCGGCGGTAGTTTTCGCGGGGCACTGCGGTGGAGCGCAAGGCGATGCGCGCGTCGAGACGCGCGTGGACGATGAGGATTCCCGCAGTGGCCTGCAAGGCGAGCAGGGGCCACAACCACCAGCACCAGCGCGCGATGCCGCCGGTTGCAGAGAGCGACATTGCGAGGGAGCTGGATGTGAGGGCGATTGCGCTGGCGATTTGAAACAGGGTTGAGCGCTGACGGTTTTTCACGTTGATGGCGATGGCGAGCACGGAAAATGCGGCGACGCCGAGGCCGAGACACACGGTTGCTGTGAAAGGCCAGGCGGCGAGGAGCACAAGGCCGCTGAGGATGAGGAGGAGCATCCAGCCGGTGAACCAACGGATGGCGGCGGTGGTCTCGGGGTGCCACTGCTTCCAGACGAAGCGCTGGCGGGCGAGGACGACCATGGGGTCTTTTGCGGCGAGGGCTGCGAAGGCGGCAGTGAGGGTGGCGAGCTCGGTCCAATGCCACGTCCGCGAAAGAATGGCGGCGCAGACGATGGGGGTGAATAGCATAGCCGTTGCGCCGTGTTCGCGGGGAAGGAACCAGGCAGTTTGATTGGATTGCCGGGCTCTGGTCGCGACTACTTGTTCTGTTGCCATGGTTCTCCGATGCATTGCATGTTACTCGCTAATCTCTCACAGGGTCGATGGCGCTTGCTGTGACATAAGTCCTAGTCTGGGCAATTTTTGCGGATTAATTTAGAGAATAGAAGGATGCCATGTTGACTTTATCTGTGCCTACCAGCGAAGCGGCGAAACAAAATGCAGAGGTTAAGCAGAAGAAGGTGCTGATACGCAGGAGCGCGCCTGAGCGGTCGCAACAGGTTCGGCGGGCTGTGCAGTTTGCCTTTCTTTTGCTGAATGCTGTGATTGGACTCCAGTTTATTTTGTGGGTGCGGTACTTTGAGAGCGCGGGCGCGGCTCATTATTTTGAGCGGCCGGCAGGCGTGGACGGGTGGCTGCCGATTGCCGGGCTGATGAACCTTCGGTATTTTCTCGCGACCCACAGGATTCCGGCGATTCATCCGTCGGCGATGGTTTTAATCGTTGTGTTTCTGCTGTCGAGCCTGCTGGTGAAGAAGGCTTTCTGCTCGTGGCTTTGCCCAGTGGGAACGGTGTCGGAATATTTGTGGAAGCTGGGGCGGAGATTGTTTCGCCGCAATTTTATTGTGCCGAAGGGTCTCGACTTTCCGCTGCGCAGCTTGAAATACATTCTGCTGGCGTTCTTTGTCTACATTGTCTTCACGATGGCGGTGCCGGATCTAGGCGATTTTCTGGCTTCGCCCTTCGGGATTGTGGCAGACGTGAAGATGCTGAACTTTTTCCGTTACCTGGGCACGGTTGGAATGGTTGTGATTGCGGCGCTGGTGGTGCTGTCGGTGTTTATCCAGAATTTCTGGTGCCGGTTTCTTTGCCCGTACGGGGCGCTGATGGGGATCGTGTCTGTTCTGAGCCCGGTGAAGATTCGCCGCGACGGTGGGGCGTGCATTGACTGCGGAAAATGCAACAAGGCTTGCCCGTCGCACTTACCGGTGGACAGGCTGGTGCAGATTCGGTCGGTTGAGTGCACGGGGTGCATGGAGTGCGTTGCGGTTTGCCCGGCGGAGAATGCGCTGCAGATGGCGCTGATGCCGCGAAGGGCGGAGACAGCCGCTGCGCGATGGCGGCGGCGTGCGCTGAAACCGCAGGTGGTTGCGGCGGTGCTTGCGGTGGTGTTCTTTGGGCTGGTTGGCGCGGCTCGGGCCAGCGGTCACTGGCAGACGAACCTGTCTCGGCCTGTTTATATGCAGCTTGTGCCCAACGCGGAGAACATTGCGCACTGAGGCGTTTACGGCGCTGCGGTGAGGAGTGCGCTGAGGCCGGCTTTGTCTTTGACGACGATCTGGCGGGCATCGACTTCGAGCAGGCCTTCGGCCTGGAGGCGCGTGAGGTTGCGCGAGACGAGTTCGCGCACGGTGCCGAGCTGGCTGGCGAGCTCCTGGTGGCTTACCGGTAAATGAAACTCGATTCCCTGCGCGGTCTGTTTGCCCTCGGTCTCAGCGAAGCGCAGAAGCAGGGAGATGAGGCGCTGGCGAATGGTGGTGAAGGACAGCTCCTCGATAATGCCGACGAGGCGGCGCAGACGTCCACCGACCACTGCGAGCAATTTAAGCGCGACTTCGGGATGCTCCATGCAAAAGGCGCGAAAGTCGTTGCACGAGATGAATGCGATCTCCGTTTGTTCAATGGCCATGGCGGAGGCCGGGAAGCGGCCGCCATCAAAGACGGGTAGTTCAGCGATCGATTCGCCTGTCTGGTTGATGGCGAGGACCTGCTCGCGGCCGCTGACGGAGGTTTTGAAGATGCGAACTTTGCCGTTCGCGATGATGTGGAGGCCGTGGCAGGGGTCATCCTCGGAGAAGAGCAGCTCACCGGTTTTGAAGTGCTTGCGCACGGTGCGCGCGGCGAGCATTTGAAACTCGGAGCGGGACAGGCTGGAGAGAAGCGCAGTTCTTTCAAGGATGGTTGCGAGATCAGTGCGGACACTATCAGTTTGTGGAAGCGCCATGAGAGAAAGTCTAGCGCACGGACAAGAGTGTTCACAGCGGATTTGTTTTGGCCCAGTGACTAAAGTCGCTGTGGTGGATGCGGGATGCTCCTAGGGTGAGTGCAGGAGACAAACATGACTAACCTCACACAGACCGTTCGCGAGATCGCACTTGAACAACCCCACTCCATCCGCGTTTTTGAGCGGTTTGGCATTGACTACTGCTGCGGCGGGCGGAAACCGCTGGCGGAAGCTTGCGCGGAGAGGCAAATTGCGGTGGACAATGTGGTGGCGGCACTGGAGGCCGCGGCAGGCGACAATGCGCCTTTGCCTGCGGACTGGACGCAGGCCCCGCTGGGTAATCTGATTGAGCACATTGTGGCCACACACCACGCGTATGTGAAAAGCGAGTTGCCGCGGCTGGCGGTGCTGGCGCAGAAGGTTGTGAATCGGCACGGCGATACGCAGGCGCATTTGCCGGCGATGCAGAAGGTGCTGGCGGAGCTGGACGAGGAGTTGATTCACCATCTGGGGAAGGAAGAGCACGTGCTGTTTCCTTATATTTCCAAGATGGAGGCGGCGCAGACTTCAGGCGGCGCGCAGCCGGAGGTGTGCTTTGGCACGGTGGCGAATCCGATTGCGATGATGACGAGCGAGCACGATGCGGCCGGTGCGATGATTGCCGAGCTTCGGCGGTTGAGCCTGGACTTTACGACGCCGGTGGGCGCTTGCCCTACTTATCTCGCCTATTATGCGGGGCTGAAGGAGTTTGAGCAGGACCTGCACCAGCACATTCACCTGGAAAACAATATTTTGTTTCCGCGGGCGATTGCGATGGAAGCGGCGGCTGTGGGAACAGCGGCCTGAGGCGTTGGCTAGGTGAGCGGGCGGTCCCAGGTTTCAAGGACTTTTTTGAACTCGAGCATGAATCTGCCGGAGTCTGCGCCGTCGATGAGGCGGTGGTCGAAGCCGAGGCAGTACATCTGCATGGAACGGATGGCGATGGAGTCGGTGCCTTCAGCGTCTGTAAGGACGACGGGCTCTTTGCGGAGGCCGCCGATGGCGAGGATGGCTGACTCGGGCTGGTTGAGGATGGGGGTGCCGAACTCGCCGCCGAAGACGCCGGCGTTGGTGAGGGTGAAGGTGGAGCCGGTGATTTCGTCGGGCAGGAGTTTTTTGGTGCGGGCGCGGAGGGCGAGGTCTGCGAGGGTGCGGGCGAGATCGACGAAGCTGCGCTGCTCGGCCTGGCGGATGACGGGCACGATGAGGCCCGTTTCAAGCGCGACGGCGATGCCGAGATGGATGTTCTGGTGGTATTGGATGGACGTGTCGATCAGCGAGGCGTTGAGGATGGGGAAGCGGCGCAGCGCCTCGACCGCCGCGGTGGCGATGAAGGGCATGTAGGTGAGATTGAAGCCATTGCGCGCGTGGAAGGCGGCTTTCTCGCGCTCGCGGAGGCGCACGACGCGGGTCATGTCGATTTTGTAGATGGTGTGGACGTGGGGACTGGTGCGAACGCTCTCCACCATGCGCTGGGCGATGATGGCGCGCATTTTGGTCATGGGGACGAGGTCGCCCGTGAGCGGCGGCGGTGCCTGCGCGGGCAGAGCGGCGCTGCCAGTGCCGCGCTGGCTGAGATGACGGAGGGCATCGTCCTTGGTGATGCGGCCCGCGGAGCCGGTGCCAGCGATCTTGGTGAGGTCGAGGTTGTTCTCTTTGGCGATGCGCCGGACGAGAGGCGAAGAGCGGAGGGGACGGCCGCTGGGGCTTGAGGACTGCTGCGGCTGGGCGGGCTGGGCGGGCTGGGGCTGGGATGATTTGGCCTGCGGCGCGGGGGCGGCGGATGCTGGTGTTGCTGCTGGTGTTGCTGCGGACGGCGCCGGAGCGGAGCCGCCAATGACCGCAACCACTGTATTGATTTCGACTGTGGCGCCTTCAGGGACTTTGATTTCGGTGAGGATGCCGGCGACGGGCGAGGGGATCTCTGCGTCCACTTTGTCGGTGGAGATTTCAAAGAGGACCTCATCCTTCTCAACGCGGTCGCCCGCCTTCTTGAGCCATTTGGTGATGGTGCCCTCAACGATCGACTCGCCCATCTGGGGCATGACCACGTCGGTTGGCATGAATCCTTCTCTCCACAGTTCGGAATGCGTTAGTGGGCTGTTCCTGCCGGATTATAAATCGCGGCGGGGTTGATGGCGGCGGTCAGGCCGGAACGGGGCGGTCTTTCATGGGGCGACCGTTGGGGTGCATGAGACGTTCAACCTCAGGGGGAACCTGGAGGGGCGTGTCTTGTGCGGGAAAATCTGGCGATGCGCTTTTTGGGTCTTTCGTGGCGGTGGCCTGGGCGCGGAGGGCTGCGAGGCTTTCGACGGCGAGCATCTGCTGGGCGAGGACTTGGCCGAATTGGCGGGCGGCCTGATGGGCGAGGGCTTCGAGAGAGGGTAACTGGACGGAGTTGGCGGCGGCGCGGGCCTGCATTTCGTTTTTCAGGCTGGTGACGGGGCGGTCTGTGATGCCGCAGGGGTTGATGAGGGCGAAGTCGCTCAGGTTGGTGGTGAGGTTGAAGGCGAAGCCGTGGGAGGTGATGCCGCGTGAGACATGGATGCCGATGGCGGCGATCTTGCGCTCACCACGGGGTTCTGGCGGCGGCAGCGTTTTGGAGGAGTTTTCTGATTCGGGCAGTCCGCACCAGACGCCGGTGAGGCCGCAGATGCGGCCGGCAGGGACGGCAAAGACGGCGCAAAGGCGGATGAGAGCTTCTTCCATGAGGCGGACGAAGTCGACGGGGCCGAGGCGGCTGCCGCTTGGATTGCGGAGGGTGCGGAGGTCGAAGATGGGGTAGCCGATGAGCTGGCCGGGGCCGTGGTAGGTTACGTCGCCGCCGCGGTTGATGTGGTGGATAGTGACGCCGCGGGCGGCTAGGAGCTGGTCAGAGGCCAGGATGTTGGAGCGGTTGGCGTTGCGGCCGAGGGTGAGGACGGGGGGGTGCTCGAGGAGGAGCAGGATGTTGCCGATGCGGCCCTGGTAACGGAGGGCGACGAGTTCGTCCTGGAGGCGAAGGGCTTCGTCGTAGGGTACGCGGCCGAGATAGAGGTACTGGATCATGCCTGTTTTGATTGTAGAGCGGGTGGGAAGGCGGGCGCTGCGGGGATGCGGGTCGAGGGCTATTTCGCGGTACACTAGGGATTGGCAGGAGGACCGGGCGGTCGCTGCCGGAGGACGCGCAAGCGCGCCCTCCGGGGGAGGAAAGTCCGAACTCCGCAGGGCAGTGTGCCGGATAACGTCCGGGACGTGAGCTTGAAGGCTCATGGACGGCCAGTGCCACAGAGAAGATACCGCCTCGGCTACCCCTCTTTGGAGGGCCACCCTGGAAACGCAATACCCGAGTTGGCCCGGCTTGCCGGGTACGCTTGTGGTTGCGTAAACTCCAGCGCCGGGGTAAGGGTGAAAAGGTGCGGTAAGAGCGCACCGCTCCGGCGGTAACGTCGGAGGCAGGGTAAACCCCACACGGAGCAAGACCAAATAGGGAGGGAAGCACCGCTAAAGAGCCAAGTGGTGCTGCGCATCGGCCCGATGCGGCAAGGCGGCTCGAGCCATTGCCGAAACCTCCGGGTAGGTCGCTGATGAACGTCCGCGGCGACGCGGCGTCTAGAGGAATGACCGCACACGACAGAATTCGGCTTATAGGTCCTTTTGCCGAAAATGCGAGCCCCGACTGGGAAGTTCCCGGCCGGGGCTCACCATTTTTGGGTGGGTTTGTGCCGCCGTCGGGCGCTACCATCGAGAGATGCTGAGAGTGAAACTGTTGGAAGCGGGGGCGCGGACGCCGGTGGTGGCGCATCCGGGTGAGGATCTGGGGTACGACGTGTTTGCCCTCGAAGGCGTGAGTCTGGGTCCGCGGGAGACGGTGCGGGTGCGGACGGGGATTGCGGTTGAGGCGCGGGATCCGAGGACAGGAGCTGCACTGGGGTTGCTGGTGCGGGATCGGTCGTCGATGGCTGCCAGAGGGATTGCGACGACGGGCGGGGTGATCGATGCCGGCTACCGGGGGGAGATTCTGGTGCTGATGACGAATCTGGGCGAGGCGGCTGTGGAGTTGAAGGCCGGAGAGAAGATTGCGCAGATGATTCCGGTGCCGGTGCTGACGGGGCTCGTGGAAGAAGTAGAGAGTCTGGAAGACTCGGCGCGGGCGGAGAAGGGATTTGGGAGTTCGGGCCGGTAAGGGGCTTTGGGAACCTAGCCCGGATGGAACTGATTCAGGGTTCTTTCCGGGTCTCAAAGTCGAATATCAAGTCTCTGGACATGGGGCACCGGATCGTGGTTCCGGAACTGACGGCGCGTGGAGTGCGTATTCTTTGTTAGACATGTGCGGGGATTTTTGTGCTTTGGCAGGAGATTTTGTTCGTGGTGCTGCGGGGGCGGAGATTTCGTACACCAAGGCCACCGAGATAGGGCCTGGCGGCAGGCCGGAAGTTGACGGCGGGGCCGCATCCGGACCGCTTCCGGGCGGCAAACCATAGAGGGCGAAGAAAGAAAGCGAAACGATGCTATTCGGTGAGGCCGTAAAACTCGCGCTGCAATCGCTGTGGGGCAACAAGATGCGCACGGTGCTGACGCTGATTGGCGTGGTGATGGGCGTGGCTTCGGTGATCATGGTGATTACGCTGGTGCTGGGCGCGAACAAGTATGTAAGTACGAAGCTGTCAGGGTATGGGGCTGATGTTTTTACGGTATCGCGGCAGCCCAGTGTTAATTTTTCGGCCGAGGATTACTTCAAGTATCAGAAGCGCAAGATCATACGCATAGAAGACTACGATGCGGTGCGGGACGGGTGCAGCCTTTGCAGCGAGGTGGGCGCGGCGGTGAGCAAGTCGACGACCGTGGTAGCGAACGGCCACTCGAGCGACAATACGCAGATCCGCGGCTATACCTGGACGATGTTTGGGCTGCAAAATGTTGAGGTCGCGGAGGGTCGGGGATTCACGCAGTCCGATGAGGACCATGCGACGCATGTAGTGGTGGTTGGGCCGGACATTGTGGACAACCTGCTTGGGCCGAGCGACCCGATCGGCAAAGAGATCCGGGTGAACGGGACCCCTTATACGATTGTGGGCGTGGGCGACCGGCAGGGCAAAACGCTGGGCCAGTCGCAGGACAACTGGGTTGCAGTGCCCATTACGACCTACCAGCAGATTTATGGGTACAACGATTCATTAAACATATACGCGCGCGCCACGGGCAACGCGCAGGCAATGGTGCAGGCCGAGGACCAGGTGCGGGTTATCATGCGGACGCGCCGGCACGATTCGCCGGGAACGCCGGACGACTTTCAACTGGAGACCAACGACACTTTTCTGGATATCTGGAAGCAGATCAGTTCTCTGTTTGCAACGGTGGTTCTGGGGCTTGCCTCGATCTCACTGGTAGTGGGCGGCGTGGTGATTATGAACATCATGCTGGTGGCAGTGACCGAGCGGACGCGGGAGATTGGCGTGCGCAAGGCGCTGGGCGCGAGACAGCGGGATGTGCTGCTGCAGTTTCTGATAGAAAGCGCCACGATGGCGTTTACGGGCGGCGCGATCGGGGTGATGTGCGGAGTGGGCGTGGGAAAACTGATCACAGTGGTTGTAGGTTTTCCGACGAGTGTTCCGCTGTGGGCGATTTTCCTGGGCCTGTTTCTGGCTGGTGCAGTGGGGATATTCTTTGGCGTTTATCCGGCGTCAAAGGCAGCAAAGCTGGATCCCGTAGTTGCATTGCGGGCGGAGATGTAAGGGCAGCTGAAAGCGAGCGGCCGGGAGCTGGAGTTATGGCACAAGGACAAACCGTTGAATCCGTAAAGATGGCGCTGAGCACGCTGCGGACGAACAAGCTGCGCTCGGGGCTGACGATCCTGGGAATCGTGATCGGCGTGACCACGGTGATCAGCATCTCTTCGGTGATCAACGGGCTGAACAACCGGGTGCAAGATTTTGTGAATTCGCTTGGCTCGAATGTTTTTTGGGTCTTCCAAATGCCGGTGATCGGGGTGCGGCCTACGGCTGAGCAACTGGCGCGCAAGAAGATGAACCTTGGCGACGTGATGGCGCTGCGCGAGCTGCCGCATGTGGTGGCGGCCGACGGGTCGATGCAGCACACGCGGTCGCAGTTCCGCGTGGGCGATGTGGACGTGAAATACGGCGGCAAGAAAGTGGCCGGAACCATTCTGGACGGTTCTACCGCAGAGTTCGGGGATGTGAACGACCTGTCTCTTCTTCAGGGGCGCATGTTTACCGACGAGGAAGACCAGCGTGCGGCGCACGTGTGCGTGCTGGGCCAAGATACCTGGCAGGAGCTGTTTGGCGGCCAGAACGCAATCGGCAAGGAAGTGACCGTCGAGAGCGGAGTTTACACGGTGATTGGAGTGCTGGACAAGCGCAAGCAGCCGTTTGGCGGGGGCAGGAATCCGAACGACAACATGGTGATTTTTCCGCTTGGCACCTTCCACAATCTGCATCCTGAAGACCTGGACATGTGGGTGAGCGTGAAGTACGACGACCCGACGAACAAGGCGCTGGTTGAGGAAGAGATTCGCGAGTTGCTGCGCATTCGGCGCCATGTAAAGACGCAGTCGGATGACAACTTCGAGATCTTCGGTCCGGACTCGCTGACCAAGCTCTGGGGCCAGCTTACGGGCGGGCTGGTGGCGTTCATGATTGCCGTATCCAGCGTGGGGCTGATGGTGGGCGGCGTGGGCGTGATGAACATCATGCTGGTAAGCGTGACGGAACGGACGCGTGAGATCGGCGTCCGCAAGGCGATTGGCGCGACGAAGAAGACGATTCTTACCCAGTTCACGACCGAGGCGGTGACACTGTGCGCCGTGGGCGGCATTGTGGGCGTATTACTGGGAGCGATCATCACCTGGATCGTCTACTTTTTGCCGATCGGATTACCGGCGACGCTTTCGACAATGTGGGTGATGATCGGGTTTGGCGTCTCGTGCGCGATCGGACTGCTGTTTGGGATTTATCCGGCGTGGAAGGCGGCGAATCTGGACCCGATTGAGGCGCTCAGGTACGAGTAAAGGCAGCCTCCAGCTTCCAGCTTTTAGCTCCTAGCTTGTGACTTGCCGACAGCAGTGGCTTGCGCGGACGTGCTGAGTCCATTGTTGTTTCTTGCTGAAAGCCTGAAGCTGTATTCTCACGTCTGTGATGGCGCACGGGTTGGCTCTGGCGATTGAGACGGTGACTACGGTGCTGGCCGTGGCCGGGATGGGATACTTTCTGGCGTCGATTGTGACGGCGCGGGTGTATCTGCACGAGCGGCGGGCGGCGCTGGCCGAGTTTGCGCCCGGCGTGAGCATTCTGAAATCGCTGAAGGGGCTGGACCCCGGCATGATGGACGCGTTCCGCAGCCATTGCAGGCAGAGCTATGCTGGCGAGTATGAGCTGCTGTTCGGAGTGTCTTCTCTGGACGATCCGGCTGCTGCGGCTGTGGAGCAACTGAAGGGCGAGTTTCCGGAGCGGGCGATCCGGTTGATTGAGTGCCCGGAGCGGCTGGGGACCAACGGCAAGGTGAGTACGCTTGTACAACTGGCGGCGCACGCAAAGCACGAATTTCTGCTGATTAATGACTCCGACATCACAGTGACTCCGCTCTATCTGGAGCGGGTAATGAGTTGTTTTGCGCCCGGCGGTGGGGCTCAGGCGCCGGTGGGGCTGGTGACGGCGCTGTATCGCGGGCGAGCGCACGGGACGCTGGGGTCGCGACTGGAGGCGCTGGGGATCGCTACGGATTTTATGGCCGGGGTGCTGCTTTCGAAGATGATTGAGGGCGGGTTGCACTACGGGCTTGGGTCGACGCTGGCGGTGCGGCGCGAGGCGCTGGAGAAGGCTGGCGGGCTGCGGGCGCTGGTGGACCACCTGGCCGATGACTACGAGATGGGCGCGCGCGTGGCGAGGGCCGGGTATCGCGTGGCGCTGAACCGGGAGGTGGTGGAGACGGGAATTCCGGCTTATTGCTGGAGAGATTTTGTGGATCACCAGTTGCGGTGGGCGCGGACGGTTCGGGATGCGCGGCCGGGAGGCTACGTGGGGCTGGTGGCGACGCATGGATTTGGGTGGGCGCTGTTGAACCTGCTGGCCAGCGGATTGAGCCCGGTGAGCTTGTGGCTGGTGGGTATGAGCTTTTTCCTGCGGCTGGCGCAGTCGATGACTGTAGGCGCGGAGGTGCTGGGCGATCACCAGGTGCTGGCCAATCTTTGGCTGCTGCCGCTGCGCGACGTGGTGGCGATGGGGGTGTGGGTGGCGGGGTTTGCTGGGAATACGATTGTGTGGCGCGGGGAGCGGTTTGTGCTGAAGGGCGGGAAGCTGGAAAAGCAGGAATCAGGGGTCAGGGATCAGGGATCGGAAAAGCCGCGCGGTTGAGCTTTTGGTTTTCCTATAGTTGTTAAGACTCGCACACGGAGGGACGCCCCGATGCATTGAGCGAGTCTTCTAATCACCGACGGACTCGACGACTTTTTCGCTGGCGTGGATGGCATCCGTGTCGATGGAGAGACATGCGCCGAGTTCGTTGAAGCTCTTTTCCCAGCGGGGACGATCCTCTGCCGCGAGCGAAGGGAGGGCGTAGGTGGAGGTAAGCAGAATATCGTTCCAGATGTTCTGGGCCTGCCAGAGATTGGACTCGAAGGGAAGATCCTGGAGGATGCGCGCCAAGGTCAGAGCGCGGTCGAGCATCTCGAGCGATCCAACAGACATTTGCAGCTCGACCATGGCGCGCTTCATGCGTTGATCGGCGATGTAGGAGAGGTTGGCCGTCTCGAGGGAAACCTGGTCGGATTTAGCGAGCGAGAGGTAGGAGTACAACTGGGTCTGGTCAATGGGGTCGGCTTCGAGGGCATGGCGCAGCCCGGCGTTGACGGCGAACTCCGCGGCGAAGGCGAGAGCGGGCGGCTTGGGCAGGCCTGCCTGGGCGAGATAGTGGAGCAGGCTTGAGTGGTCCTGGTAAATGGTGGTGAAGGAGTTCTCAATGTCCCATAGGGTGGAGTTGAGAATGAGCTGAACGATGCGGCGCTGCTCGTCTCTAAAGAGCGAGGTGAGCGAGTAGTCCACGCTACCGTAGTAGTGATCGATGAGACGGATGACCTCGGGGAAGTCCGCGCTCTGCACTTCAGCGGCGACCTGTGCGAGAAAAGCGTCAAAGCCTGGGGAATCGGCGTCGCTGTACGGGTTGACGGCGGCGGTAATGTTCTGGTCACCGAAGTGGAGAACCGCGAAGGAGAAGGACTGGTTGTGGCCGGTGATGGCGCTTGTGACGTGTACGCGGCCAACGGCCAGGCGACCGCGACCGGAGGTTGACACGTCGTAGGAGATGCGGCGGAGATGGAAGCAGAACAGGTCTGTCTCTTCGCCGAAGGAAGAAAAGACCGAGCTGATGGCATAGTGGGCGGCGACCTGCTCGAGTCGCAGCTCCATGGTATCGACGCACTTCTTGTAGATCTGGGCTCCGTCGCCTGCGCTGGCGACGTTGGAGTGCGCCTCGGCAAGGCGGGCGAGAAAAGCGGGCTCGAGCGAGTCAGCCTGCTCTGCGAAAAGGTTCTGGGCCAATTGCAGCACTCGGGCGGCGTAGGCGATGACCTGCACGGTTTCGATGCCGGAGATGTCGTCAAAGAACCAGCCGCAACTTGTATACATGAGCTGTGCGTGCCGCTCCAGCTCCATAAGTTCGAGTGCGCGCAGGCGCTCCTGGTCGGAGAGCGAGTGGCTGGCTTGGAGGTGTAAGAAGTGGTCTCTGGCTGCTTCGCTGCGGTCAAGGATGACGCGGATATAGCTATCGCGGGCCTCCCAAACATCCTTGAATAACTTGGCGCCGTGCTGCTCGATGAGCGGAACCAGGGCGTCGCGCAACTCGTCGAGTGCCTGGCGCAGCGGGGCGCGCCACTTCTGATTGAAGCCGGGCTTGCCTCCGTTGCAGCCGCAGTCGGAGCGCCAGCGTTCGATGCCGTGGACGCAGCTCCATGACGTGTTGTCGACGATTTCGCACTCGAACTGGGGGGGAAACTGCTCGAGGAAGCTGCCGTAGTTGGCCAGATGGATGGTCTTGTCTTCATCCAGGGTTTTGAGCGCGTATGCGAGTGCCATTTCGCCGTGCCTGTGATGGTGGCCGTAGGACTCGCCGTCGGTGGCGACATGAACCAGCTGGGGCTGAGGGCCGTTTTTGAAGCCGGTTTTGAGACGCGCGGCAAAGTTCTCGCCGGAGTTGAGGAGGCCGTTAAACGCGATGTCCCTGGAAATGGCGCCATTGTAGAAAAAGACGGCGATTGAGACGCCGGACTCGAAGCGCAGCAGATAGGGGCGGGTGGTGTCGACCGAATCGCCTGGGGTGTCTGTCCATGGGGCGTTTTCGTTGGCCGTGGCGTCGTTCAGGGAACGGATTCGTTTGCACTGATGGGGGGCAAGCAACGTGAATTTAATGCCGTGCTGTGCGAGCAACTCGAGCGAATCGGTGTCAGCCGCAGTTTCTGCCAGCCACATGCCTTCGGGCAGGATGCCATAGCTGTTTTCGTAGTCTGCGATGCCCCAGCGAATCTGGGTGATGCGGTCGCGGCGATTGGCCAGGGGCAGAATCATGTGGTTGTAGACCTGCGCCATAGCGGAGCTGTGACCGTGGTAGGTTCTGCGGCTGCGGCGTTCGCCGTCAAGAATCATGCGGTAGGTGCGTGGCGCATTTTCCCTGAGCCAACTGAGGAGGGTGGGGCCGAAGTTGAAGCTGATGCGCGCGTAGTTGTTGAAGATGCGCGTGATCTTGTTTTGGATGTTGACGATGCGGGCGGCTCCGTTGGGAGCGTAGCACTCCGAGCAGATGCGTTCATTCCAGTCGTGATAGGGCGAGGCGGTGTCCTGAATCTCGACGGTTTCCAGCCACGGGTTCTCGCGGGGGGGCTGGTAAAAATGGCCATGAATACAGATGTAGCGTTTGGTTGCGGGCATAAAGTATCCGAGTGCAAACCGGCATTGCAGGACGAACCGGCCACTTTGACTATTGTAGGCTGGACCGACCGGCCGGCGGGGCGCCCTTGGCGAGATCGCAGGCGCGCCAGAGATACCAACTGGCGACGGAACGGAACGGGGCCCATCGTTTTCCCCTTTTGAGAAGCACTTCCGGCTTTGGCAGATCTTCGGCGTTGAGAGGCCGATTTTTGGGAACGCGCTGGAAGGTGAGAGCGAAGCCTTTGCGGACACCGTAGTCGGTGACAGGCAGGACGTCGGGTCGGCCCATGCGGAAGATGAGGAGCATTTCGACGGTCCATGGACCGATGCCGCGGACGGCGGTGAGGCGCTCGAGGATTTCTGCGTCGGACATTTTTCGAATGGCGGCGTGGGTGGGGACGGCGCCGTCGAGAGTGCGTGCGGCGAGATCGCGGAGGGCCTTGATTTTATTGCCGGAGACGCCTGCGGCGCGGAGAGGTTCGTCGGGCGTCGCGAGGAGGAGTTGGGGGGTGGGATCGCCACCGAAATACTCGCGGAAGCGGCGATGAATGGTGGCTGCGGCCTTGCCGTGCAACTGCTGGTAGAGGATGGACTCGATGAGCGACTCAAAGGGCGATGGGGCGGGGTCGAGGCGGAGCGTGAAGGGGCCGGCGCAGTCAATGAGGACGGCGAGTTTGGGGTCCGCTGCTTTGAGATGGGCGACCGCTTCGACCGGGTCGAAGGGAAGTTTGCGGCTGCGGCCGTTGTTGATCATGGGAGGAGTTTACCGTAGGGTGCGGAGGATGCGATCAGTGAAGGACTGCTCGAGGAGTGCTTGCGATTCGAGTGCAGCGAGATAATGGTAGACTTCGGGCGGTTCAGTAGAAGGAGAAACGCTGAAATGAAACGCCGCGATTTTGTGAAGACGATGACTGCCGTGGGAGCGGGGCTGGCATTGCGGCCGGGCTCTTCGTTTCTTCTAGAGGCAGAGGAGGCGAGGCCGAACCCCAGCGTGAAGCGCGTGCTGGTGATGTTCAAATGCCATTTCGATGCTGGGTTTATCGACACGCAGTACAACGTGGTGCATAAGCGATACTTCGACAAGTATTTTCCTGCGGCGATTTCGATTGCGCAGGCGGCGAATGCCGGGGGCAAGCGACGCTACGTGTGGACCACCGGGTCGTGGCTGCTGTTTGAATATCTGGAACAGGCCTCGGCGGCTGATCGCAAAGCGATGGAGGCGGCGATTGCGCGGGGCGACATTGCCTGGCATGCGCTGCCTTTCACCTGGCAGACGGAGATGCTGGACCCATCGATGATTGAGGGCAGCCTTGCGTTGTCGCAATCGCTGGACCGTCGGTTCGGCACAGTGACGACGGGCGCCAAGATGACGGACGTGCCGGGACATACGCGGGGCATGATTGCGCCGCTGGCAAAGCATGGCGTTACATTTTTAGAGATTGGCACGAATGGCGGGTCTACCGCAGCACAATTGCCGTCGATTTTTTTGTGGCGCGATCCCTCGGGCGCAAGCCTGACGATGATGTATCACTGGGATTACAGCGGGGTTGCGGTTGTTCCAGGGTCGGACCTTGCGGTTGTGACCAGAGTGCGGGGCGACAACAGCGGGCCGCATACGGCCGATGAGATCGCGCAGATTCATGCGGAGCTGGGGGCGCTGTTTCCGAACGCAGAGATTACGGCCTCCAATTTGTCGGAGATGGCGAACGCGATGGCGCCGTATCGCGACAAGCTGCCGGTTGTGACCGAAGAGATTGGCGACACGTGGATTCACGGATGCGCGAGCGATCCGCTGAAGGTGGCTCGATATCGGGAAGTGGCGCGGCTGCGCGAGGAGTGGATTGCAAAGGGTGTGTTGCAGGTGGGCGATGCGACCGATGTCGAACTGCTGCGGCATGTGCTGCTGGAGGCCGAGCATACCTGGGGTACCGATACGAAGACGTGGCTCGACTTTGACAACTACGAGCCTGGCGACCTGGACAGAATGCTGGATACGAAGAAGTACAAGGTGGTGGAATTCAGTTGGATCGAGAAGCGGCAGGACTTGCTGGATGGAATTGCGACGCTGCCGGAGGCGCTGCGCGAAGAGGCGCAGCTTGCGATTGAGGGCGTGGCCGCGGTGTGGCCGGTCTTGTCGCCCAATGCGATTGCGGATGCTGCGGACAAGCCGATCGAGACTGAGCATTTCATTGTCGGAATCGATACCAAGACGGGCGCGATCACGCGGCTGCGCAACAAGGCAACTGGGCGTGAGTGGGCAAGCGCAAAGAACCCAATTGGGCTTTTCACGTACCAGACGCTTTCGCAGGAAGATTTTCAGCGATTCATGGACAGTTATCTGACGACGAAGGCGGATTGGGCACAGAAAGATTTTGGGAAGCCGAACATCGAGAGGTTTGGGGCGAGGAGCGAGGAGTGGCATGCGGAGCCGGCCGCTGTGCATGTGGAGGAGACGGACGCGGGGCACCGCATTGTTGTGGAGTTGCGCGTGAAGGACGATGCGGCGTTTGAATCGGGGCGCGCGGCATTTCCTCGCTTTGTCTTCGTCGAGTTGGTGCTGCCGAAGAGTGAACCCGTGATTCACTTGAACCTGTCGTGGTTTGGCAAGCCGGCTACGCGTATGCCGGAGGCGCTATGGCTTACGTTCAACCCAATTGCCGAAGACGAGAAGGGGTGGACGCTGGTGAAGACGGGCGAGGCTATCTCGCCGTTCGATGTGGTGACCTCAGGGAACCGGCACATGCATTGCCTGCAAAAGGGATTTGAGTACAAGCATGGCGAGGACCGCTTTGCGGTAGAGACGCTGGATGCGCCCGTGGTGACACTGGGCGAGAGAACGCCGCTGCGCTTCTCGAACGAGCAACCCGATTTGAGCAAGGGAATCCACTCGTGCCTCTTCAATAATGCGTGGGGAACGAACTACATCATGTGGTATGGAGAGGACGTGCGGGCACGGTTTGTGTTGCGGGCGTGAGAGAAGGAGTTGGCTAGCTGAAGGATTCGGTGGTGGCGAGGTGGGAAAGAATTTGGAGGCGTATCATCGTGGGCCTGGCAGGGCATAGAGTTTTGGCGGCGACGCGCGTATGCGGCTGGCGCTTGTACCATTGAGTGAAGAGACGGAACAGGAGCTCAAACGACCATGAAGATGCGGCCGGGTGCACAAACTGGATTTCTGCTGTGTGGCAAGGAGTGGATCGAAGGAGAAGCTCTGGAGGTTCGTTCGCCGTGGGACCAGGGGCTGGTGGGCCGGGTGACGGTTGCGACCAGGGCCGATGCGCGGCAGGCGGTGAACCACGCTGTGGCAAGCCTGCGGCGCACGCGGGCACTGCCGCGCTGGAAGCGGAGAGAGATTCTTGAAGATGTGGCCGCGGCGCTGATTGAACAGAAGGAGCGGTTTGCGCAGCTGATTGTGACCGAGACGGGCAAGCCTGTGCGGCAGGCGCGGGTCGAGGTGGATCGTGCCGTGGTTACGTTCAAGACCGCCGCTGAAGAGACGGTGCGGTTGGGCGGCGAGAGTCTTCCGCTGGATCTTACCGAAGGCAACGAGGGCCGCTGGGGACTGGTGCAGCGTTTTCCGGTGGGGCCGGTTCTTGCGATTACGGCGTTCAATTTTCCTCTGAACCTGGCGGCGCACAAGCTGGCGCCCGCGCTGGCGGCTGGGTGCCCTGTGATTCTGAAGCCGGCACCGCAGACTCCCTTTACTGCGCTGGCGCTGGGCGAAGTGATTTTGAAAGCGGGCTGGCCTGAAGAGGCGCTGGCAGTGCTGACGCTGAACAATGAAGACACTGCGTGGCTGGCCGAGAAGGAAGATCGGGTGAAGCTGGTGAGCTTTACAGGCTCGTCAAAGGTGGGCTGGGAGCTGAAGGCGCACTCGGGGCGCAAGCGCGTGCTGCTGGAACTGGGCGGCAATGCGGCGCTGATTGTGCATGGGGACTGGCCTGATCTGGATGAAGCGGCGGCGCGCACGACGCACGGGGCGTTTGGATTTGCGGGGCAATCGTGCATCAGCGTGCAGAGGGTCTACGTAGAGCGGAAGATTTTCCAGACTTTTCTGTGGAAGGTTGTGGAGATTACGGCGAAGCTGGTGTCGGGTAGTCCGCTGGACGAAGCGACGGAGGTGGGTCCGCTGATTCGGCAGAGCGAAGCTGAGCGCGTAGAGGCGTGGGTGAAGGAAGCGGTTGAGGGTGGCGCGAAACTGATTGCCGGCGGTGAGCGCAATGGGTCGATGGTGACGCCGGCGATCCTGACAGGGACCAAGGCCGGCATGAAGGTGCGCGATGAAGAGGTCTTTGGACCGGTTGTGGTGATTGAACCCTACGACGATTTTGAAGAGGCGCTGGCTGAGGTGAACCACTCGAAATATGGATTGCAGGCGGGCCTACTGACGCGCGACGCCGGACGCATTCTGACTGCGTATCGCGAGCTTGAAGTGGGCGCACTGATTGTGGGCGACTCTCCGAACTGGCGGCTGGACCCGATGCCTTACGGCGGTGTGAAGGAGTCAGGACTGGGCCGCGAGGGCATCCGTTTCGCCATGGAAGAGATGACGGAGCCGCGCATGCTGGTGATGAGCGGGATCGGATAGGGCCGGTTGCGCAGCACGGCGAAGATAGAGCACCATGTTTTGATTGTTTCTTACTTGCGCTTGGTTTTGCTCTTAGCGGCGGCCCAGCGCTTGCGCTGCGCGTCGGCGATTCTGTTGCGCGCTTCGGGGCTCAGGACCCGCTTCTTCTTTTTGGCGGACTTGGCGGTTGTCTTCTTTGCTGCAGGTTCAGCAACGGCGACCGCGGTGGATCCTAGGCTGGAAAGCAGGGAGCGTACTTGCTTGAGGCGCGCGATTTCCGCGTCAATCTGGGAGAGGATGGAATCAATAGCCATAAGTAAAGAGTAATTTATAAATTTACTTTTGCACAGGTTTGGGGCGCGTTCAAATCGATGGTGAAAAGTATGCGCAAACACAAAAGGGACAGCCAAAGAGTGGCTGTCCCTTTTGCGCGATGAAGATTTGAGACCGAGATATCGGAAAAATATTTTCAAGAATCAGATTGGCTTTACCCTGCGACTGCTACGGGGGCGCGACGCCAGGCGTAGAGCGGGAA
Source organism: Occallatibacter sp. (assembly GCA_035529815.1). Lineage (GTDB taxonomy): Bacteria > Acidobacteriota > Terriglobia > Terriglobales > Acidobacteriaceae > Telmatobacter. The sequence continues at coordinate 26,557 of DATKWA010000074.1, forward strand.
GTGGTTTGCGAGTTCGGCAACTTCACAGCGAATGCGATCGAGAGCGGCATCGTCGTTGCGCAGTTCGAGAGCTTTGGCGATCCAGGCGGCGATGATGCGCATCTCCGGCTCCTTCATGCCGCGCGTGGTGAGCGCTGGCGTGCCGACGCGAATGCCGGAGGGCTTGAGGGGCGGGTTGGTGTCATAGGGAATGGAGTTCTTGTTGACGGTGATGCCGGCCTTGCCGAGTGCGAGCTCAGCTTCGGAGCCGAGGATGCCTTTCTGGAAGACGTCGACGAGCATGAGGTGATTGTCTGTGCCGCCGGAGACGATGCGGTAGCCGGCTTCTTTGAGGCCCTGCGCGAGCACTTGAGCATTGGCGACGATTTGCGCGGCGTAGGTTCGGAACTCGGGGCGCAATGCTTCAGCAAAAGCGACCGCTTTGGCTGCGACGATGTGCATGAGGGGACCGCCCTGCTGCCCGGGGAACACGGCCTTGTCGACGGCTGTGGCGTGTTCCTGTCCGCAAATGATGAGGCCGGCGCGGGGGCCGCGCAGTGTCTTGTGGGTGGTGGTGGTGGTGATGTGCGCGTGCGGCACGGGCGAGGGGTGAACGCCGCCGGCGACCAGGCCGGCGATGTGGGCCATGTCAAAGATGTAGAAGGCGCCGACCTTGTCTGCGATCTGGCGCATGCGGGCAAAATCCCAGAGTCTTGGATAGGCGCTGCCGCCGCCGATGATGGCCTTGGGCTTTTCGCGCACGGCGATGGCTTCGAGTTCGTCGTAGTCAATGAGTTCTGTGTCGCGGCGAACCTGATAGAAGGTGGGCCGATAGAGCTTGCCGCTGAAGCTGAGGCGGTGGCCGTGGGTGAGGTGGCCGCCGTGGGCAAGATCGAGGCCGAGGATAGTGTCGCCAGTCTGCAGGACCGCGGCGTAGGCCGAGGCGTTGGCCTGGGAGCCGGAGTGGGGCTGTACGTTGACGTGCTCGCCACCGAAGATCTGCTTAGCGCGGTCGCGGGCCAGGTTTTCTACGATGTCGGCGTATTCACAACCGCCGTAGTAGCGGCGTCCGGGGTAGCCCTCGGCATATTTGTTGGTGAAGACGGAGCCGGCCGCTTCGAGAACTGCTTCGGAGACGAAGTTTTCGCTGGCAATCATCTCCAGGCCCTCGTGCTGGCGGAGGGTTTCGTGGTCAAGGGCAGCTGCGACGTCGGGGTCGGCCTGTGTGAGGGTGAAAGACATGCGGTCGGTCATAAGAGAATTTTACGGCATTTCAGGATGGATAAATCTCTGAATAGGGGCGGCTGGGCGGCAAATATTTGATCGTGGATTGCGATATTCAGTTGTTTTCTGCAATTTGCGGTGCGAGGAACGGCGGGGATTTTGACGATGAGGAGCAGATGCGGGCGCTACCTGAGGCTATGTTTCTGCCGGGCGAAATCTGGTATGGTTGCGGATAAATGAGCGAGGGAGCGATGAAAACGCGATGGGTTGGACTGGCCGGGATGGCGATGGTTGCGTTTTCGCTGATGGCGGCGGGGCAGACGGCGGGCGCGCAGCAGGCGGGGATTGACGCGACTGTGCTGGCCAAGGCAAACGCTGGGGACGCGGCGGCGCAGGTTGCCGTGGGCGAAAGCTACGCGGCAGGCAAGGGCGTGGCGCAGGATTTGAAGCTTGCGGCGGAGTGGTACGAAAAGGCCGCGGGCAAGGGAGACGTGAGTGGAGAGCTGCACCTGGCGTTGCTCTATCGCGATGGAGGCAAGGGGTTTGCGCGCGACATGACGCAGGCGGTGGTCTGGTACCGAAAGGTGGCCGATCAGGGAAATGTAGGGGCGCAGGCAACGATGGCGACGCTCTACTCGATGGGCCAGGGGGTTGAGCAGAGTTACGTGGAGGCCTACTACTGGCTGGACCTTGCGGCGGCGGTGAAGGGGCCGAAACAGGGGCAGTACGCGGCCAACCGGCAGATGATGGGTGCGCATATTACGGCGGATGAGCTCACTGGAGTTCAGGAGCGGGTAGCGGCGTGGAAGGCCGCGCATCCGCGGACGGAAGCCGAGCAATAGGTTGTGTTTTGGATTCGGCGCGCTCGCCGCCGTTATGCTTTAGACAATGCGACGTGCTGATTTTCGATCTTTGCTTCAATCTCTATTTCCGAATTTGCGGCGGGCATTACCGGCGCTGTTGCTGCTGTGTGCAATCGGAGTGGCGACCGTAGGCGTTGGGGCGCAGACGCCTGGAGTGACGCTTACGCCGGCTGTGGTCGAGGCAGGCTCGCCGGTGTTGATTCATGTGGATGCGCCGGCCACGGCGAAGTTGGATGGGGAATGGATGGACCACGCGCTGGAATTCTTTCCTGGGCGCAATGGCCATGGATGGTTTGCGCTGGCTGGCGTGGATGTGGAGGGCGCGGTTGGGCCTTCTACTTTGCGGATCGAGGTGAGGCCGGCGGGCGGCGCGGCGCGCGATCTGAGCCGAGTGGTTGAGATTCATGCGGCCCGCTACCGGACCAGTTCATTGACCGTTGCACCGAAGTTTGTTGCGCCGGGGCCGGAGCAGATGAAGCGGATTGAGGCGGAGATTGAGGTGAAGGCGAAGGTGTTTGCGGCAAGCGCGCCTGAGCCACTGTGGAATGGGAACTTTCGCGCGCCGGTGACGGCGGCGGCTACTGACAGCTTTGGCACGCGGCGCATGTTCAACGGCGAGCTGGCGAGCATTCACAAGGGGATGGATTTTCGCGCGCGGCTGGGCACTCCGGTGAGAGCCAGCAACAGCGGTGTGGTGGTGTTGGCGCAGAGGCTCTACTACGAGGGCAACTGCGTGATTATCGACCACGGACTTGGGCTGTTTACGACGTCGATGCATCTGAGCCGGATTGACGTGCATGAGGGCGAGCACGTGAAGAGAGGCGAGAGGCTGGGACTGAGCGGCGCCACCGGACGGGTGACGGGGCCGCACCTGCACTGGGCGGTGCGCTGGGAGGGAGCTTATCTTGACCCGGCGAAGCTGCTGCGACTGAATCTGAGTGCTGCGCGTTAGCTGGAGACGGCTTCTTCTTCGACCTCTTGCTGCGATGCGATGGGCGTGGTGATGCGGGATGCTTTCTCCTGGCGCAGGGCTTTGTAGGCCCGATAGACAAACGAGCCCATGTACCAGCCGTCGATGAACTTGTAGGGAGTTTCGCCGGTGGTGTAGTGGCCGCAGGGCAGGACACGGGGCTCGAAGTCGAGGCCGTAGCGGCGGAAGGCGTCGACGACCTGGAGCGAGTACTCCTTCGGGAAGGTAAGGTCGTAGTTGGCGTAGACGAGCAGGACTTTTTTGAGTGCGCCGGCGGCTTCTTCACTGACAATTTTGTCGTAGTAATAGCAGGGGCTGACGGCGGCCCATAGGTCGCGGACGCGGTCCTGAGTGAGGCCGGCTTCTTCGAGAGCCTGCTTGACGTGGCGTGTGCTTTGACCGGCCCAGGCGACGTCACCGAACGCCGTAGAGGCGTGATTGAAGGCGTTGACGCGGATGCGGGGGTCGTGGGCGCTGGCCAGGTAGGCATAGCAGGAGCCGAGGCTGGTTCCGAGAACGCCGAAGTGCTCGTAGCCCTGCGATTCGAGCCAGTCGAGGCAGCAGCGGATTTCAATAACTGCCTGGCGACAGGCCATGAGGGTGCGGCCGATGTTGGCGCTGACGGAGTAGTCGGAGCGTTCGAGTTCGGCGGGGCGGCGGATGTCGTGGTAGGGCATGGAGAGGCGCAGGGCCGAGATGCCCATGCGATTGAAGATGGTGCAGAGCGAGTTGTGGCTGAAGCCATCGGAGTTCCACTGCGGGAGCACGACGATGGCTTGCTTGGGACGCGATGGATCTTTGTGCGCAGGGGCGGGATACCAGCGGGCGTTGACGAGATCGTTTTCCGGATAGGGCGTGCGCTCAGGCGAGCTGAAGCGGAGGAACTGGGCCGTGGCGAGTTTTCCGTCGGCGGCTTGCTGACGAATGGCGGCTTCCTGGGCGAGGGTTTCCGGGCGAACATTGGTGGGAAACAGCTCCGGGTGGCGCTCTTCCAGGCGGAAGTCGGTGGGCCTGTGATAGCCGAAGAACTGGTCGCTGTGGCGGACGAGGAGCTGATTGATGCGGACCATGGCGGCTTCAGCGGCGGCCGGGTCGCTGAGCACCTCTGGGCCTGGCAGGGCGGACGCGTGGCCGTGGCTCTCAAGAAAGGGGGCGATCCACTCGAAGCCCCACTCGAGAGGGCGCACGACGCGGTTTTCGTCGCGCGTGGTCAACCGCGTTTCCCAGTCGTACATCCAGCGCGCATACCATTCTTTAATCATCGATATGGTTCAATTTTATCAGCGCTTGACGGATGTGTAAGGACTGCGGCGGAGCTGAGTTCAGGCGGGCTTTTTCCCGCGCATCTTGGCTCTTTCCATGGCGACGAGCCAGCCGAGGCTGAGCAGCGTCATCAGGGCAATGATTCCCTGGGAGATGACGCAATAAAGACACCAGACCTGCAGAATATCTTTCTCAATGTGGGTGAGATAGAGAGCAAAGCCCAGACCGCAGAGAGTGGCCATGAGGAGCAGGACACGGCGCCGCGCGAGGGCGAGCCCCACGAGAGCCAGGTAGCCCACGATGCCGATGGCCGCGACCGGAATGTGTTCGATGACGGCGTAGGAGCTGTGGTTGACGATGCCGCAGTCCCAGCGCTCGTTGATGGAGCAGGGTTCGATACCTGTGGAGTAGTGAACCTGGAGCGCGAGCGCGGAGACGATGACGCCGGCGAAGGCGAGAACTGCAATGAGATAGCGCATAGACTTGATTACGATCCAAAGCAATGATATACCCGCGCTGGGCAGGGTAGGATGAACGCATGAGCCAGCCCCTCAGCAGAGACCGCCGCGTGGCATTTTTTGGCGGCAGCTTTGACCCGCCGCATGTGGGCCATCTGTCTGTGGCTAGGGCGGCGTGCGTTGCGCTGGGGCTCGATAGGGTGCTGTTTGCTCCGGTGGGGGCGCAGCCGCTGAAAGCGGACGGAGCGACAGCTGATTTTGAAGATCGCGTGGCGATGACGGGGTTGGCGATTGCCGGCGAGCCGAAATTCGCGGTTTCACTTGCCGATGCACCGAAAGCCTCTGGAGCGCCCAACTATACGGTGGAGACTCTGGAGCGGTTGCGGGGGGAGTTGCCGCAGGGGTGCCGGCTCTATTGTTTGATGGGCGCCGATTCGCTTGCGGGGTTGCGGCAATGGCATCGGGCGGCGGAGATTCCCTTTGCGGCGGCTATGGTTGTCGCGTCGCGGCCTGGAGAGAGCCTGAACGACCTGCAAGGCTTGTTGCCGGTGGGATTGACGATGGAGGATGCCGACTGCGCGGAGTTGCCTGAATCGGATGTGGAGGTCCGGTGTTATCAGCTTGAGGATGGGGACGGTCGGCGAGCGGCCTTTTATGTGCTACCGGGTTTGGATGTGGCGATCAGCGCGACGGCGATACGAGCGCGGGTGGCTGAGGGTGGGATTTCGGCGGAACGGACGGTTCTGCCAGATGCAGTTTCAGAGTACATAAGGACGCATGGGCTTTATCGATAGCGTCGATCCTGTTTGCTGCCGGCAGAGCGAAGAGATACGATTGAGATGGAGAGCTTTTCTACCGAATGACAGAATCCACAGCGCATCAGCAAACCCGCATCAATACACGACACCTGGTACAGGCCGCAGCCGCGGTCTGTGAAGACAAGAAGGGCCTGGACACCCGCATCCTGGAGTTGGATCCTATCGACTCGGGATTGTCCGACTTTTTCCTGGTAACGTCCGCCAGCAACGATCGCCAGGCAATTGCCATTGCCGATGAGATTGAGGGCCGGCTGAAGCGCGAGTTCGGCGTTTACGCCAACTCGGTGGAGGGGCGGCGGAAAGGCGATTGGATTCTGCTGGATTATGTGGACTTTGTGATTCACGTGTTTCTGGCCGAGCGGCGCGCGTTCTACGACATCGAGCGGCTGCGCAAGTCGGCGCGGCCTTTGACGCCGGCGGAGTTTGATGCCGAGCTGACGGCAGCGCTGGCGGAGAAGACGCTGGCGGCCCGCAAGAAGGCTACGAGCAAAAAGACTACTGGCAAGGCGAAGCCGGCCGCGAAGAAAGCAGTGGTTGCGGCCAAGCCGAAGAAGGCAGCGAAGAAGGTTGCTGTGAAGAAGGCTCCGGTGAAGAAGAGTGCGCCAAAGAAGGTTGCCGCAAAGAAGGCTCCGGTGAAGCGAGGCACGGCGAAGAAGTAGGGGCGCGGTTACTCTCGCGGCAAAAGCCAAGGCGCGTTGCGCGTGCGCAGCTCGCACCCGGTGCCGTACTAACCCATCCTTGAATCGAAGAGCGGCATATGGATGCGGTCTCAGAAGTGTTGGCGATCCTGGAGAAGTTAGTAATTCAAGCAGTAGGATAAGCAAGCACAAGGGGCGCCCGTTTGGGCGCCCCTTTGTGCTTCTTATCTCTCACGGAGCTTTTGATAAAGCTCCGTGAGAGCCGGTTTAAGAACTGTTTCTGTGGTTAGAAGTTGAACTTCAGGGTCAACTGCATGGTGCGGGCGTTGGCCTTGAAGAATTTTCCGGCTTGACCGAAGGCCGAGCTGGACGCTGTCTGGTAGGAAAGCGACAGCGTGTTGGTTTGAGGATTGGTGACGTTGTTGATGGAGCCGGGGATGTACTGCGCATGGTTGAGGAGGTTGTAAGCCTGTGCCTGGAATTCAAAGGAACGGCTCTCGCCAAAGTTGAACCTCTTGATGGCAGTGGCATCGAAATCGTTGATGGGATTGATCGGCTCGGTGTTGCGCTGCGAGGTGGGCAAGGTACCGGCACCGGCAGTTATGTAGCGCGCGTTGGGGTTGTTGGCCACATAGGCCACGAGATCGGCATTGCACAGGATGGTGCCGTTCGGGTCAGTCGTGGTGGTTCCTGACGCGCACCGGCTAGCCAGGTTCGGATTGGCATAGGCCGTGACGCCTGAGCCGGTGTGCGCGACGCCCTTGACGTTGAAGAGCGCGCGGGAGATTGCGGTTGAGTCACCGTTCAGGTTGGAGTTGACGCCTGAGAGGACTGTGAAGTACTCGGGCGATTCATAGGTATAGATGGGCGCCACTTCCCAGTTGCCCAGGGTGTTCTTCACAAGCCAGCTTGAGGTCTTGAAGAAGGGCAGGTCGTAGACCGCAACCAACGTGATGCGGTGCGTACGGTCGAGGGCAGAGCGGCTGTAGTCAGCGGCCACGTTCTGCGAGTCCTGAGGCCGACGCGGGGTAAGCACGGTGGAGAATGTGGCCGCGGTCGCGTCGTCCATGGCCTTGCTCCATGTCCAGGAAAAATTAAGGAGAAGGCCGTTGGTGAAGCGACGGTTGAGGCTTGTCTGCAGGCCGTTGTAGTTGGACTGAGAGAGCGGCCGGTAGGAGGTGATCTTGCCGGTGAAGCCACCGTTGGTGGCGAAATCGGAGGGATGTCCCCATGCCGGAACGATATAGGAAAGAGCCTGGATTGCTGCGAGGTTGTTGGTATATCCAGTCAGTGAGCCCGAAGAAGGCGCGCTCATGAGTGTTGGAATTTGATTGGCCACCGTGACCTTTGGCTGAACATTGATCTGGTCTTGAGTGGGCAGGTGAATGCCACGGGTGCCGACGTAGCGGACTTCAGCCGTATAGACGTTCCTGAAGACATGCTGAACGCCGAGGGTCCAGTTTTCGGCATAGGGCAGAATTTGATTGACAGGCAGGTACGCGGAGGTTGCAGCGCGCTGTGCAGCTATGGTGGAGAAGGTTGCCAGCGTTCCCGTTCCGTGTGGAAGACCGCCATTTGTCAAGAAGTTTGGACAGCCGCCGCCATAACTTGGTAATGTGCAGTCGCCTGATTTGAGGACACCGAGGTTAGTGGCCACGTCATTGGTTGAGGAGTACTGAGGCGGGAAGGACAGAAGGCCGAGGTTATCGTCGAGGACGTCGCCGGCGGTTCCGAAGCCAGCGCGAATGGAGGTGTTGGGGCTCACAGCGTAGTTGATGCCCACGCGCGGGAAGAAGTTATGCTTCTGGGGCTGGGGCGAGCTGAAGGTGACCAGTCCCGGTGCGCTGGCGGCGATGTTGAGAGACTGCATGCGCTCGCCGACGGGGACCGCTGTGAATTCATAGCGGAGGCCTAAGTTGAGGCTCAGCTTCTCGCTGACGCGCCAGGTGTCGTTGGCGTAACCGTAGAAAGAGGTTTGATCGCCGTAGTAGATGAAGTTGCCTGTGGACCTTTCACCGAAGCCGGTGGGGCCCAGGTCGTGGAGGTACTCGGTGATGTAGTCCCACTCGTAGTCGCCGCGCACGCGCTGGGTGAAGGTTTGCGGGGCGATAAACTTGCGCCCGTCGAAGCCGAACTTGAGACTGTGCTTGCCCTTGATATAGCTCACGTTGTCTGTGAACTGGTAGAGGTTCTGGACGGTTGACTGAGGCGCGTTGTCATCGGGACCGATGTCAATAAATCCCTGGTCATACATGTAGAGGTTCGGGAAGGAGTCGAGTCCTGGGAAGGCGGCATTGCCCGCGAGGTAAAGCTGAGAGAAGCGGTTGAAGCCGAGCCGGGCCTCGTTGATGAGGTTGGGTGTAAAGTTGTGAAATTCGCTTAATGCGATGATGTGGAACCGCTCCGGAAGAGGCTGATAAAACGCCGGGACGGCGGCGGCAGTATCAATGCCTGTCCACTTGTTGTAGATGTAGCGGCCGCGGAAGCTGTCCTTGGTGGAGATGGTCCAGTCAGTGCTGGTGGTGAGGACATCAAAATTGCTGTAGTCCGGCGCTGAGACCAGGAAGTTTCCGAGCGGGATATTGGTGGGGTTGGCCGATCCGTACACGCCGCCCAATCCAGTGTTGGTGGCATAGCTTGGGCCGGCCGCGTTGTACGCGGCGTCGCTATAGATCGTCATGAATTGCCCGCCTGACGCTTGATTGAAGCAGGCCTGGTCAGCGGCTGCATCTACCTGCGAGGCGGCGGTTGGAGAATATTTGGAATAGATGCCGACGTTGTTGGCATTGAGGCCCGCGAAGCCCTTGATAGTGCCCATACCGGCGGTGGTGGGCACGCACAGGTAATACTGGCCGCTTTGGCCGATGCTCTGACGTTCGTAATTTGCGAAGTAAAAGAGCTTGTCTTTCTTGATGGGGCCGCCAACCTGGCCGCCGTAGCGGTTGTTGTCGTAGCGCGGATTGGCGATCTTGCCGCCCTGAAAGCCGTTCTCGGCATTCAGATTGCGGTTCTGGAAGTACTCGTAGGCCATGCCGTGGATGTGGTTGGTGCCGCCGCGGACGACGGTGTTGAACTGACCGCCGGCGGAGTGGCCAAACTCAGGGGAGAACTGGTTGGTGATTGCGGAAAACTCGCCTACGGCGTCGTTGGGAACATAGACGAGAGGTCCAGTGACTCCCTTGTTGTTGTTGTCGATGCCTTCAATGGTGTAGTTGTTGTCTTCCGGGCGAAGGCCGCCAACCGAGGGTCCGGTTCCAACGCCGAGACCGCCGCCGGAGGCGACGCCAGGCACGAACAGAGAGAGATTTAGGACGCCATTGCTGCTGGAGGAAGCAGGCAGGCTTTTGAGTTCTTCCGATTCAAAGTTGGTTTGCAGTTGCGTGGTCGTCGTGTCGATGGAGGCTCCAGCTTCCGCAGACACTTGAATGACGGGATTAAGCCCGTAAAGTTCTGTAGAAGCGTCAGAGTGGCGAGCGTCAGCGAGCCACCCGTTTCATTCCTTAGGATGTTGTTTACAAGACGACATTTCCAAGGAGGAAGCAGATGGCTCGCAAGGGACAGGGTATTGAG
>DATKWA010000075.1:0-81666 GCA_035529815.1 Occallatibacter sp.
TGGTTATTACGCCAAGGCTGATGTAGTCCGTGATCCGGGCACCCGGAGGGAGTTCCGCAACCGTACGCGCCACCTGTGGCCTCCTGTTCTTGCCGCATACAGAATGCCACAAATTTATCTAAGTGAACAGTATTAGCTCTAAACGCGCGGATCAGCGATGGTCTCAGAGGCAGGTTCACTACCGAAAGCGCTGGATCGCCTCAACTTATGCAATCGCTCTGCCTGCAGACCTGTTTCGTACTGAATCTTCGCCAGGCACATGACGGGATGTTCCCAGAGGTGATTGATCCTACCGCTCAGCACTTGAATCAGATTTTGGAGCAAACAAGCTCTTCGACGGATTTTAGGTCCCTAGTGGATGTTCTGGACAACGGCCCCAGAACACGTGGAACGGAACGCAAAACCTATAAGTTTCTAGGTGGCGGGGAGGGAGATGTCTACACGGTGATACTCAAAGCTGTGGCTGCAGATCCGCCGCAACTCGCTTTCGAATACAACGAATTGTTGGAGCGCGCTGCGAAGGTCTGCGATGGGGAATCGCCGGTAGGATCGAGTGTGATTACAACTTGTTCGCAAATGGCTAAAATCGCTCTGGAAAAATTCCCCAGGGAGAGAACGATTGACTGGGATGAGAGCAAATCCGTCTTGGACCTTCCAGATCCGTACCTAATGTTTTATCTTCGCTGGTCCGGTAGGCTGCGGAATACAGAATAGTGTGAGCTAAATTGACATAGACTGGTACCTATATGGGCCCGAATGGCCTGTATCTAATTGGCTGGGACGCGATTGAGCAGGAGTGGAATCGACAGGCTGCAAGCAAGCTCGGTGGCCACGTCACTCCAGAACGGATTCACATCGTGGTTGGGGCCGACATTGCGATGCTGAATTGTATCGAGAGCGGCGAGAACGTAGTCAACGGCACGAAGGAAACTGTGCGAATTCGCTCATCGACGGTGTTCCGCAGGGAGAACAATGTCTGGAAGGTCATTGGGCACCAGACGGACCAGCTTGGCTACATGAGCAAGCCCAAGTGATCGAGGGCGACATAGGCGGGAGTGCCTAGCGGGGCTTGACTTCGCGAGACGACGGGCGCCTGGGTCTAACTCACCGCAGTGAATTCAGGCGCCCGAGACTCGATTCTGAGAACCAATTAGAAAGTCTCTACGCCAGGACCGGCAGCGACGGCATTGCGCCTAGTGCTTTGGCTTCGGCGACGACTATATCCAGAAGCGTAAGCACTTCGTCCACGGTCATGGTGTAGATTTCGCGGCGGGCGTCGTAGCCTTCTTCGATGAGCTGCTTGAGATAGCGGCCGGCGACCTGCGCGGCGATCTGGTCGGTGATGACCTTGCCGGTGCGCTTCTTCTGCTCGACCCAGGCAGTGCAGGGCAGGGCGATCCACATGGGTCTGCCGTTGACGTCGAAGCGAATATCGACGGCGTCGGCGTGGCGCGTGGCGATGGCGACCATTGTGCCCTTCCAGTGGCAGTGCAGGTCTTCTCCGCTCCAGCGGTCGGTGACATGAAAATCTTCGTACATGCACTTAGCCTATCGCCGCGGCCGAAGAAGGGCAAGTGATCCGGTCACACTTCTTCGATTCCGGCGCCGACTTCAGTCCGATGGGCTTCTGTGATTAATTTACCGCGTGGTCTCTATTCCTGCGCGCACGGCTGCCGATGAGCACATAAGGGGATGTCCAGCCATGCAAATTACTGTCACTGTCTCCGATGCCATTGTCCGCGAAGCGAGGGTACGCGGAGTCCCAGTTAACGAGTTTGTTGAAACGCTGATTGACAAGGGGATGAGCGCTGCGGACGGGCGTCCAGTGCTGGACAGCGCGATGGAGCGGATTCGCGCTTTGCGTACTGCCGCGCTGAGCGGCAAGTAACAGGAAGCCGCGCCACCTTTTACGGTCTCCAGCGCCCGCCGCCCGGTGGACGCTGCACTTGGCGCGCTGATAGACTAATAGGGTTGCTGTCGCAGCGTCCCTCCGGTTCGGACCCGCCTGCAAGTCCTGTCAAAATAGACAAGCGACTGACAAGAGACAGACAAAAGAAGGACAAGAAAAGACTCCGTGGATACTCAAACCCGTCACGCCCTCAAGCAAGACAAATTCGCCCAGGCCGCTGCCGACAGCGCCAGTTGGGTCAGCGGCCACCGCGCCGGCGTTGTGCGCTGGGCAATCGTTGGCGGCATCGCTCTTATTCTCGTTGTCGGTGGACTGATCTTCTGGAACATCCGCTCAGCCGCTGCTGATACGGCTCTGGGCGCTGCGCTGGATACTTACACCGGGCCGCTGGCGCAGCCGGGGCTTCCGGCGGGCAACGGCGTGTATGCGACGGCCGCCGACCGGTCCAAAGCTGCCAACACGCAGTTTGCCAACGTGGCGCAGCAGTACGGTTGGCTGCCTCAGGGCACCAAGGCCCACTATTTCGTGGGCATCACAGATGCTGAACTGGGCCAGAACGCCTCCGCTGAAGCTGAACTGAAGATCGCTGCCGGCTCCTGGAACCGGAATATGGCCAACCTGGCCAAGCTGGCTCTTGCTGGCGTCTACCGCCAGACGGCGCGCGATCCCCAGGCGATCGCAATCTACAACGAACTGGTTTCCAAGCCGTCGCAGACAGTTTCAGCCGCAGTGGCGCAGCTCGCTCTGGCCGACCTCTACGTTACCGAGGGCAAGCAGGATCAGGCGCGGGCCCTTTGGGCGAAGGTCAAGGACGCGGATAAGGACGGCGCGGCCGGTGCGGTTGCCGCACAAAAGCTCGCCGCCAAGCAGTAAAGGGCGGCCAGTGGGCACAATCGACTCGCGGAACTGACGGTTCCGCGAGTTTTCCTTTTGCGGCGCGGTAAGAGAAGCGGCCGTACATTCGAGCATTTTTCCCGCCGCCTGCGTCTGGTGATGTATGAGCACCGGCCAGGCCATTTACGCAGGTTGGATGGAGATTCCGAACAGAGCGGTGGACGAACTGGCGCGCACGCAGGCCGAAGACGAAACGGTTGCTGCCCTGGTGAGCCAGTACGCGGGGACCCTCTACCGCGTGGCTTACTCTGTTGTGCGCAATGCGTCTGACGCAGAAGATGCGGTGCAGGAAGCGTTTCTGCGCGTGCTTCGGCATCGCGACACGCTGGGCGAGGTGCGCGACCAGCGCGTCTGGCTTATTCGCATAGTTTGGAACGTGGTGCTGGATCGCAAGCGCCGCGCGAAGACCAGGCCGGAGACAGACGACGTGGCGGAACTGGCGCGGGTGCTGCCTTGTGGCGGCCTATCGGCCGAGGAGATTGCGGCCGCCGCCGAGCACCATGCGCAGGTGCTGGCCTGCGTGAACAAGCTGCCAAGCAAGGAGCGCGAGGTTCTGCATTTATCGGCGTTTGAGGAATTGTCGAGCGTCGAGATCGCCCAGGTTCTGGGCATCACGGAATCCAGCGTGCGCTCGCGGCTGTTTCGCGCCCGCAACCTGATGGCGAGCCTGCTGGATCATGCAAGGAGTCAGCGATGAATTCATTCGCTCGGAATGCTTCTTCTCACAATTCGAATTCTGATGCCGGGCGTGAGGGTGCTTTGGGTTCTGCGGAAGCGACTCTGCGCCTGCTGGCGCGGCTGCCCGCGCCGGAGGGTCTGGAAGATCGCGTGATGGCTGGGTTGAAATCGGCTCCGCGCTCGGCGCGGGTTCTTCGCTGGCCTATGGCGTTGCAGCCTGCGGGGAGCTGGATGCGCGGGGCGGCCGCTGCGGCGATTGTGTTTGTGGTTGCCGGCGGTGGTTGGGGAATTTATTCGCGCGTGCAGCCGGCGCAACCGGGCCGAGCCGTCGCGATGCCGCCGCATGTGGGCGCGGCTGGAGGATTCTCAAGCGCCGGAGCTATGCGCACGCCGGAGACGCTGAAGGGGCCCGTTCTAACGCAGCCGGTGATCGCGAAGCCGGTGCAAGCCAAGCCGCTGCCGAAGGCTCCCGCACAGATTGCGCCCGCGAAGAGCGGCCGAACAGAAGCCCAAGGCAGGGCGATTGCTCACCCTGCCTTGACTGCGGTCGAGTAGTACCGCCGCGATACGCGGTTCCGGCTAGGCGTTCTTCGTAATCGCCTTGATGACCATGCCCAGTAGGGCCAGCACTACGGCGCCCCAGAATGCGGGTGCGAAGCCGTGTACTCGGAAGCCTCGCACGATGCTCGATGCCACGAGGATCATGAGGCCGTTGATGACGAGCAGGAAGATGCCCAGCGTGAGGATGCTGAGGGGAAATGTGATGATCTTCAGGATGAGGCCGACGGTGGCGTTGAGCAGGCCGATGACGATCGCAGCGATCAGCGCGGGCCAGAGGCCGTGCACTTCAAAGCCAGGGACGATCTTCGATACCACGATCAGCGCAATCGCGCTCAACACCCATTGAAGCAGTAATGCCATGGTCTTCTCCTCGAAACGCTGCGGGGACGCGGTCGCGGGTGCGGCCGTGGTGCTACTACGGTATAGCATGGCGGGATGATATTGTGCCGAGGAATCTGACTTGCATGACGCCTTTCCGCGCGGCGGCGGGTCCAACACGAGAGGGCGGCAGCTTTCCGGGGATTTTCAGGTTGACTGCGCCGCATGTTCAACCCGCTCAACGGGAATGGACCAAAGGATTGGGATTGAAACAATCTAAACGCATAATGCTGCTGGCTTGCTTGCTTGCTTCGCTGCTGGGGGCGCACTTGGCGCTGGCCGAGCCACAGAAGCCGCTGCCCGATATCCGGCAGCTGATGGCCGAGGTGCAGGCTCACCAGAAGCAACTGGAGAAGGTGCGCGAGAACTATACCTACAGTTCGCTCCAGACCACCCAGGACCTGGACTCGAATGGCAAAGTGACGAAGACACAGTCGGTGGAAGGGGAGGACTTTTTCGTCAACGGCCACGTGATTGAGCGGATGGTGAAGAAGAATGGGCAGCCGCTGAGCGGTCACGACCTGAACAAGGAGACCGAGCGCGTGACGAAGCTGGTTGAAAAGGCAGAAAATACGCCTCCCGGCCAGCCTCTTGAGAGACAAACCATCAGCATCAGCCGGATTCTGGAGATTATGGACGTCCGCAACGCCCGGCGCGTGCAGCTTCACGGCCGGCCGACGATTGTGTTCGATTTCATCGGCCGCAAGGACGCCAAGACACACGGCATGTTGGAGGACGCCTCAAAGAAGTTGCAGGGAACGATCTGGATTGATGAGGCGGACCGGCAGGTGGCGCATATGGAGGTGAGCTTCAACGACAACTTCCACGTTGCGGGCGGGCTGCTGGCAAATATTCAGAAGGGCTCGAGCTTCCGCTTCGACCAGGCTCCGGTTAACCACCCCAACGACAAAGACACGTCGTCGGGGGCCGCAGTAAGCGACGCCCTGTGGCTGCCGACTGGGGCTGAAGCTTCCGTGCAGGCGCGGGTGCTGCTGGTGAAGAACATGCGGCAGCATTTCGTGGAGCGCGACTACGGCTACAAGCGCTTCAACGTGGAGACGCAGCAGAGCAAAGAGGCGCAGGTTGTGACGGAGAAAGCGCAATAGAGGGTGGTGAGACAGTTTGCGGGCTGTCGGTCATCCCCCGGGAGTGTTCAAAAGATCTTGCCAAGCTGAGCGCAGCGGAGTCGAAACATCTGCAGTTGTCTTTTGGTCGCAGCATTGACAGGCCAAGTCAATCTGGCCGAACAGCCGGTCATTCACCAGCCACTCCCCGGTCAACTTTTGCTGCTGACAGACGCCCGGGGCCAGTAACTCGTGAAATAGCTCCTACTTTTTTTCCAACTGCTTCGTCCAGTTCGTCAGCACGTGGATGCTCTCCTGCACAACCGGTTTGGAGAGCACCAGAAACCGCTGGCCGTCGGGAGAAACGGCATAGCTGAATTCATTCCGGTTGGGCGTACGTATCGTAACAGCGTGAATGAACAACGGCAATGGCGTTCCTGCCACGAAAGATCCGTTGGCTCCGCCGGTCACTGGCACGGCCAGAAAGTTATAACCAAGCCCCCCCTGTTGGCGGACGCCTGGGGTTTCTATGTAAAAGAGTTCCCTGCCGTCGCCTCGCCAGCGCGGTCCCATGCCTTCCTTGACGGACACTTTCCACCGCCCTTCGCCCGTAGGAAACGGCCGCACATAGACCTCGGGTTTGCCCGATTCATTCGACGTGTAGGCCACCCATCGCCCGTCCGGTGAAAGTTGCGCCTGGCTTTCGTCGGCTGCCGTCTGCAGAAACGGGTAGGGCTTGCTCTCACCAGCCGCGCCCATAGGATT
This sequence comes from Occallatibacter sp., assembly GCA_035529815.1. Taxonomy (GTDB): domain Bacteria; phylum Acidobacteriota; class Terriglobia; order Terriglobales; family Acidobacteriaceae; genus Telmatobacter. Next base: position 6,250 of record DATKWA010000075.1, read on the forward strand.
CGGCAACACCCAGATGTCCCCCTGCGTGCTGGCGCCCATTTCCGTATAAAAGAGGAAGCGTCCATCGCGCGACCAATCGGAAGCGTGCTTTACGTTTCCGCTCTTCAACAACAACACTTCTCTCCCGCCACCGGACGCATCTGTCCGGTAGAGATTTCCGTCTATCCCGGTGAATACGATGATTTTGCCGTCTGGCGACCACACCGGAGTCGAGCCGCCAAGCGGTTCGTTGGTCAACCGCGATTCGTTGTCGCCCGTCGCTGCGCCGCCCGTCGCTTCGCCCAACCAGACCTGTGAAAGAATCTGATCCGATCTTGTAACGGAAATCTGCCGGCCGTTGGGCGACAGTGCAACTGCGGACTGCTTCATTACAGGACCCGCAGGCGCGAGCGGCTTGCCTGTGCGGTCAAGCCAAATCATCTGTGTGTTTGACGGCAACCTTCCGGTCCCGTAGACCAGCAAACCATTCGCGGCGGCCGCAACCATGACACGTGCGTTCTGGTCGGTGGACACGCTGTCCGCGATTTTGTACACTTCCCCGCTGACTTCGAGCGTCTTCGCATTAAAAACCTGTGCCACGAGCGCGTCGTCCCGTTGGAACAGCAGGTACCCGCCTCCGCCGGAATCGGCCGGTGCGAACACGACGGATGAATCGTCTGGCAGCAAGCGCTTGCCTACGGCGGCATTATCCAGAGAGGCCACATAGATGCCGGCTTTGCTTGCAGCATCAATGTCCGGTCCGCTGGGTGAGCCTTGATACAGAAAGTGCTTCCCGTCAGGAAGAAAGTAAGGATTGCTTCGTGCGAAGGTTGGATCGCCGGGCAGCCGGGTGCAGCCGCCACCGGAGGCAGCAGTTTTGAAGAGTTCTCCATTGTCGGAAACAAGGATGACATTGTCCTGATTCCAGGTGCCGCCACGCATGCTAACGCTGCACAGTTCCTGCGCCGGCCCACCACTGGCTGATACATACTTTAATTTTCCATCCTGAAAGAACGCGATATACTTTCCATCCGCGGACCAGAAAGGCGCCCTCACAGCGAACGTGCCGGACAACGGCTGAAACTGGTCCGAGCCGAGTGGCCGCAGGGTCAGGCCCGGTTGGGGTCCCAACAGGTTAAACGCAAGAGTCTGGCCATCGGGCGATAACGCCAGAAAACCGGCTGTGGTTTGATCCGGCAGCGCCAATGAGGTATTTGTCACCGGTTCTGAACCCGCGCGAGGCCCCCAAAACATCGACCGTCCCATCCACCCCAGTCCCGCGGCGAGGACCAGGGCGGCCGCGGCCGCGGCCAGGCCGATCCTCCAGCGCAGAGCCGGCGGGGCCGACACGGAGCCGGGGACGGTTTGTGCCAAACTTTGGCCGGCAATCCACTGCAACTCGTCTTTCAGATCGCGCGCTGACTGCCAACGCTCGTCGGGATCCTTGGCCAGACACTTTTGGAGCACCCGATCGAGCGCGGGAGGCGCGATGTCACCGATGGAAGGCGCTGGACGTTCGATAATTGCCGCAATGACGCTCACTGCGGAGGTGCTGTCAAACGCCCGCTTGCCGGTGAGCATTTCATACAGCATCAGACCGAAGGAGAATATGTCGCTGCGGCCGTCGATCTCCCGGCCGGTGGACTGCGATTGCAATTGCTCCGGCGACATGTAGAACACCGTGCCCACCATCTCGTTCTTGCCGGTAAGGGCTGCCGATAGCGTCGCGTCGTCGAGTGGCTTTTGCGCGCTGGAACTCAGGTGCGCGATTCCGAAGTCGAGCAGCTTGATGCCTTGCCGGGTGACGAGAATATTGGCGGGTTTAAGGTCGCGGTGCGTGATGCCCTTTTTGTGCGCGGCGTCGAGGGCATCGCAGATCTGCGCCGCATATTTCAACGCCTGGTCGAGCGGCAGCGGGCCCTTGAGAGGCGCGCCTTCGATGTACTCCATCACCAGATAATTGGGTCCGACATCATAGAGATGGCAGATGTTGGGATGATTCAGCGCGGCTACGGCGCGGGCCTCCCGCTCGAAGCGTTCACTGAATTCGGTCTTCGAGGTCTTGATGGCGACAATGCGATCGAGACGCGTGTCGTTGGCCTTGTACACCTCACCCATGCCCCCGGCGCCAATGGGCGCGAGAATCACGTAAGGACCGAGTTTTTCGCCTATAGATAGAGACATGGGGAAGACCGGAACCAGTCTACCTGATGTGGAATCGATTGCGTCTGAATCGTCGCCAATCCGGAGATTGCTGCCCAAATTCGGCGTCAAAGACGTCCGGCCATACCCATCCGTTACAGTGGAAGCATGTTTGCGCGGCGTCTTTCCATTGAGCGTGTTGATTCCGAAGGCGAGCGGCATCCGTGCGCGATCCGCTGGATCGACAACTTTGCGATGCGCAACTTTACCAACGATGCGGTCTTTGACGATACGCTGCCGGTTGGGGATGGATGGCTCGAAGCGGGGAGCCGGGTTCCGCTGGAACGGCTGAGCGCAGCGATGGAGGATTGGTTTCGGCGCAAGGGGTATTTGAAGGCAGAAGACCGGCTGGAGGTTGCAGAAATTGCTGCCACGGGAGCCAACGCGGGAAAACCAGAGCCGACTCCCTGAGTACGAACCTGGCGATCTGGCGGCGTCAGGCCGCCGCCATTTGCTCGTTGCCGTTGCCGCGCCACAGAACAAACTCGGCTTCGCGCCGCTCCTTGAGACCGGCGTTTTCCTCGCCCCCGGCCAGATCCCAGCGCAGCAACTGCTCAGCGGCGGCTTCGTAGCGTCCGCTGTTGAGCGCCTTAAGCAGCGTGGAGGAAGCCAGCCTTCCTGCACCAAGGTTGAAGCAGAAGTCGACCAGCGCGTCGAATTGGCCTTGCTGGAGGGGCACCTTGACCAGCCGCTCGACGGCCTGCTCGGCTTCGCGGACGTCGCTGACCAGGATCTCGGAGGCCTGCGCCTCGTCGATTCCCTTTGGAAAGGACTCCGGGTGGAGCAGCCGGTGGCCGTAGCCGATGGTGGGAAACCCGTTGACGTCCAAATAAGTTTGGCTGCGAAAACCTTCTGACTTTTTCAGTAATTCCAGCCCTGCTGCGCTCAGTTCCATGCATGCTCCTGCCTGCGGACCCGTGGAAGTGGCCCAGGTTTAATGGTGGCAGGAAGCGGGAATTAATCTGCAAGCGGGGATTGGAAATCTCTCATGGTAAGTGAGCGGCTCCTGTTGCGTGCGGCAAGCGGATGTTTTGCAGGTTTGTTTTTGCGAATTGCCTGATTCTAATCTTTCGCCTTTTGTTCGCATTACTACAATCAGAAATCGTCTCACGATATGAGCTCGCCGAGGCATTGAGGGAACTCCGTGTTCTCTCAGGTGTTTACGTATCTAAACCTAACTGTAAGAAGAGAAAAGAGGTAACTAAAATGCCTGGAAGTGCATCTTTTTTTGCACCAAAATACCCATGTCAAACTTACCAATAGATGCAGCACGATAGTGACAACTTGGTAAAATAGACAAATGGTCATAAACCGGAAAACACGCAACTTGAGCCTGAAGACTCCGCTACGAATGTGGATGATGGCGGGGGCTTCATCGATTGCGCTGGCCGTACTCGTGGTGATGATTTCCACGCGGACAGTGCACGCGGATGCGCGGCTTTCCCGTCCCGTCACTTTTACCATGACGGCCGCGCCTTCCCTGGCACCTCCAACGCCGCAACAGACAGCGATACAGCGAGGCGACAGACTTCGTGGGATTGCCTCCTGGTATGGCGGGGTCTTCAACGGACGCAAAACCGCAAGCGGGGAACGCTACGACATGAATGCCATGACGGCCTGTCATCCGACGCTACCGTTCGGCTCGGTGGTCCGGGTCGTGAATCAGACCAACCACCGCTCAGTGATTGTCCGCATCAACGATCGCGGCGACCTGGTGCACCCAGAGCGGATTATCGACCTGTCTTATGGGGCAGCCAAGAAGCTGGCGATGGCCAAGGCTGGGCTGACCAAGGTCGATCTTCAAGTCATATCGCTGGGGAAATCGAGCGATAACGAGTAAGGAACCAAAATCCCATTTCAATCAAACGGCCAGCCCTGGGGACTGGCCGTTGTTTCTTGGGCGCGGGTTATTCGTTATCGGGGCGGGTGTAGGGCTTTTGCAGGTAAAGCCGGGCCTCGTTGACCGCGCCCTGGGTGTTGTCGTTGGTCTGGACGGCCAAGCGGTACTCGTTGACTGCGCGATCGCGCTGGCCGGTGACGTCGAAGATTTTGCCGATCTGGATGTGGCTCCAGACCTCGGTCCAGCGCGGCTCATCGTCGCCGCGCAGGGCGTCGCGATAGGCGTTGACACTGGCCTGGTAGTTGCGCTGGGTGAATAGAATCTCGCCGATGCGGTAGTTGGCCAGCGAACTCTGCGGATTGGCCTCGAGGGCCTTCTTGTATTCGGCCAGCGCGCCCACCAGGTCGCCCTGCGCTACCAGTTGCTGACCCTTGAGGATGGAAATCCGCACCTGCAGGTCCGGAGTCGATTTGAGGACCCAGTCATCGGGGTCGATGCTGATACGCCGTGGCCGTCCGAATGTGTCCACGACATACTGGGTGTCGGTGCCCACGACTTCGATCTTCTGGTTTACGGTCTTGCCGTCGGTTTCAACGCGCAGCTCAACCGGCATCCGGAACAGGTCGAGATCCTGCTGAATTTCGCCGATAGTCCTGAAGCCCTTGTTGTTTCCGAGCCGGTAGACGGAGTATTTGTCGGTGAAGCGCGGCGCGCCAGTGCCGTCAATCCACTGCGCAAAGAATGGAGTCAACTGCTGCTGGCTCTGTGCCTCGGCGACTTTAACCAGGTCCTGGGTGCGGATGGAGCTGTCAGTAAACTGGCTGAGTGCGCCCTTGAGGGTGGCCAGAAAGGCCTTTTCGCCGATCTCCCAGCGGAGCATGTTGAAGACCATTGCGCCCTTTTCCAGGGTCATGGACTGGAACTGCGGGGAAAACGGATCGAGCCGCCCGGCGCTGGACAGTGGAATGGTGTCGTAGGCAAGGGCTCCGGCCGCAACGTCGGACAAGGCAGCTTCCATGGCGCTCCTGCCGCTTTCGTTTTCCACGTACATGAGCTCGCCGTAGCGCGACATGCCGTTGGTGATCCAGGCGTCGTTCAGGGTGCGCGGGCTAATTTCGCTGCCCCACCACTGGTGGGCGATGGTGTTGGCCAGCAGCCGGATGCCGCTTTTGTCGGCGACGCGTGACGACTGAATTGCCGCCAGCTCCGGTGCCCACACCGCGGGCAGGGTATCGTTGGGAACCTCGATGACGTTCAGGCGGCTTGACTCCGGTTCCCCAAAGGTGTCGGTAAAGAAGTCAAACTCCTTGGTGGCCGTTTGCGCCAGCTGGTTGGCGGAGGCCTGGTGACTGATGTCGAGGTAGACCTTCACATTTCCCGCGCCGACCGAGACCGGTCCCAGAAAGCGGCCGGCAACCACGGTTCCCGGAAAGCCAGGTTTGGTCCAGTTGAAATCGTACTCGTCGCCGGGCTTGCCACTGGCGAGCGTGACGGACTTGGAGGCGCCCACGGCGCCGCTCGCGAAGACCTTCATTCCCTGGGGGACGCGGATATGCATCTCGGCGGTGAAGCGGTCGGTCATGTAGCCGGTGGTGGGGAACCAGCGGGCGGGGTACAGCAGATAGCTGATCGGCTCCTGAATTGCGGCGAGTTTGAGGCCTTCGACGGGACCGTCCTCGGCGCCGGTAATGATGCCCTCGTACTCAAAGGTCCAGCGCACGGTTTGCCCTTGCACCAAGGGCTGAGGCGGCGTCACGCGGATCGATCCATCCGCGGTTCGGGTACCCTCAAGCACCTTGCCGCTCTCGTCGGAGATTTTGGTCACCTTGAGCGCCGGGTGGAAGCCGAAGGTGATGACGTCAAGATTCGGGGGCGCAGTGAAGCTGACCACCGCCTTGGCCGCCAAGTGGTGCGTCGCGGTATCGAGCTCGGCGTCGATCACGTAGGCGGTGATGTCCAGCGCGGGCCGTCCAGGCCTTTGTGCGGCCACGGGAACCGCACTGAGCGAAACTACGGCGAGCACGGCTGTGGCTGCGAGGCCGGCTGCGCCCGCCGCCAAGCGCGCGCCCAATCCGCGCCGATTGTTGCTTTCTTGTTTACGCATAGGTGGAATCATCGCCTTCGCCGTTCCAGGGCAGTCAATTACCGGACCAGTTTCAATTGCATTCAGGATTGCACAGACCCTAAGTTTTTTGGAATGGAAGCCTTTTGGATTTCTTCGAGAACGACGGCCGCTACCCGCTCAATGGCCCCCGCCGACTCGCCCTTGTCTTCCGCCGGGTGCGGGTTCAACGCTTTCCGAATCGCCCCCAGCTCCTTCATCATGGACTCGCGAGCCTGCCCGTCGGGTAGCAGAGGCTCTATCTGTTGGACGATATTTGCCGCCGTGAAGTCATGCTGGATCAACTCCGGAACCACCCGTTTGCCGGCAATGAGGTTGGCCATGGCCACGTGGGGCACCTTGACGACGCGTTTGGCGATGGCGTAGGTGAGCGCCGACACCCGGTAGACGACGACGAAGGGATTTCCGATCAGCGCGGCCTCGACGGTCGCCGTGCCGCTGGCCACGACCGAAGCGCGGGCGTGCAGCAGCGTGGCGCGGGCGTCATCCACCAGGCGCACAGCCAGTCCGTTGGCCCGGTCTTTGACGATCCGCAGCACCTCCGCCTTTTGCGTCAGGGTGAGCGTGGGGGCCAGCGGTACGAGGAACTCGATTTCCTGCCCCGCCGGTGCAGCCTGATGCAGCCGCACTGCCGCTTGGAGCATCTCCGGCAAATGGTCGTCAATCTCTCTGGCGCGGCTTCCAGGCAGCAAGCCTATCCAGGTTTGCGTGGCATCCAGGTGGTTCGCCGCCGCGAACTGCTCCCGGCTGATGGCGGGCAAGGGCAACTCCGCGAGCGGATGGCCGACAAACTCCGCCTGCACGGCGTTCTCGCGATAGAACGGTTCTTCAAACGGAAAGATGACCAGCATTTTGCTGATGTACTTTTGCACCAGCGTGATGCGGTGCTTCTTCCAGGCCCACAACTGAGGACTCACAAAGAAGATGACCGGAACACCGAGACGATGAAACTCCTTCGCCAGCCTGAAGTGGATCTCGGGGAAGTCGATCAGGATGGCTACATCGGTGGGCTCGGTCCGGATTGCCTTCTTGAGTTTGCTGAACTCGCGATAGATGCGCGGCAGGTGCAGCACCACCTCGGTGAGCCCCATTACGGCCATGTCTTCGGCGCGGACCACGCGCCTGAGCCCAGCCGCCTCCATCCGCGCGCCGCCCATGCCGTAGAGCCGCGCCGTTTGCCTGGCTGCGGCAAGCTGCCTCTGGAGCGCCGCAGTCAGCAGGGCCCCATAGTGCTCGCCGCTTGCCTCGCCTGCCGAGATGAAGATTGTTGGGGACATGGATGGGTTAGCGCTGCGCTGCTCGCATGAGCGCCGATGCGCTGCCCTCAATGATAACGGCTTTTGCCGATTGCCCCTTGTTTCCGAAATGGAGACCCGAATCGCAGGCCCTCGTTATTCCCGCCGATGCAGCCTAAGCCGGGTCCTGTCCAGCAACTGGAGACCCCGCTACCGAGAGTTTCAGGCGCTAGAAGACATGGAAATAGACAATGATGTCGATGATGACAGAGGCCCCGAGCAGGCCAAAGGCCACCATCGCAACGAAGGTGATCTTGGTGTTGACACCTCTGAGTTCTTCAATCCACTCCCTCAGCTCGTGGGTGTTGCGGTCTGTGGCTTCGCGAACCTTTTCCAGATGATGTCCCAAGCGCTTGAGGGAGGAATTTTGTGTGACGAACTGATCGCGGAGTTCGCGGTAATCGGTGTTCAACTCCGCGAGGGTGCTCTTCATATGAACCAGTTCAGCCGTTTGTGGGACCGGCAGGAGCGGAGCAGCTGGAGATGCGTCAATCTGAGGGGTGGTGAGCTTGGTGGGGGCGTCGGTGCTAATGCCTTCTTCGAGAACGGGAAGAATGGCTTCAGCGTCCGGCGGCGCTGCAGGCAGAGCAGGCAAGGCGCCCTGGATGCTGGGGCTGAGCTCGAGACGAGGCTCAGCGGAACCAGCTACGGCAGCGCCGGCAAAGTCGGTGGGGTGTTCGGGTGGATCGCTGAGAGGGCTGGAAAGGCCCGCCATGGTGGAGTTGCTGGCCGGCTGCGGCCACTCGACCGTGTACAGTGGGGGCGCCGATTCGGCGCGCGACTGGTTGGCTTCGTCGTCTGGTTCCGTTAAAACGGAATCCTCTTTTGACCCGGCCTCTAGCCTGGCATGGTGAAGAAACTCATCCGCCTCTGAGGGTGGAAACGACAAAATGGCGTCGCGATCACTCTCCATTCTCTGTAACGCATAAAATATAAGGCTCATTCTCGCTCACTTGAAGGCGTATTCGTGTTCCCAATTTTCCACGCGTGAGCCTTGCTGTAAATAACCATTTCCCCCTTCTCCATACACCAAAGTTGTAGTGCGATACGAGCCATCGTCGCCTTCAGACATCCCACGCGTGGTGCCCGGCATATTATTTCTCGCTGGCCTCTGCCACGCGCAGCTGCTTATCGGGCCCGCTATGGATCGCGCAATGATAAGTTGAGTTTGATGAGTGCATCGGCGATCGGACGCATGCCAGGATGTTTGATTGGCGCTCTGCAAGTGGAAGTTCGCCGGTTTCCATGCCTTACAAGCATCAAGGTCGCGAGGATCGAGATCTGGAACATCTGGCTCATCGGAAGCAAGGGCTCATGAATGAAAACATTTCAATGGGAGACGCAACTGCGAAATTCAATTGCGCGGCCCGGCAGAATTTGAGAAGGCGCACTAAGCTCTCGCGCGATAGCTTGCTTTTACGTACTTTCACTTCCGTTTAATCGTGCTTGTCACATTCAATTGCGAGTGGAGGACTGGATGGCGTGTTGCTTGTGCATGAAGCATTGCTTTGAGATCTTATGAGTTTTATCCTTGTTGCATTTTGAATTCCAAATCCTAGCCGTAACCTACTTACAAGTTATAGGAATACTTATGCGCCGCGACACAATCCAGCTCAGACATGTTTTGCCCTGAGAAACTTAAAAAGGAGCCACATCAGGCCCAATATATTCGGCAGTCGTACTAAGTGAATTATCTGTTCTTTGGCAAGGTGAATAAGGGAATTGTCACTGTACGAAAAGGCGGAAATCGAACTAACTTCGGGCAACCAAGATGATCCGTTCGAATCTAAAAATATAGCAGCAACACGTTACACCGCGCTAACAAGACTCGTTTAGCGCGTAACAAATGCAAAGGAGAAAGTATGAAGAATCGGACAGCACTTTTCCATATTGGATCCCTCTGTGTCTTGGCGGTGTTTCTGGCTGTGGGAGCGAAAATTTCGCAGGCCCAGACCGCGGACTCGAAAGAGATATCGAGCATGTTGTCGGACGCGAAGACCCACGCGATGCGTGCGGCCACCGACGCGGCGGAAATGGACTCTTTTACCCGCTCGAATATTTCGTGGCAGACGTATGCCGCCAAAATCGGGGTCATCAAGCAGCATGTCAACGAGCTTGGCAAGCTGCACGCCAACCTCGCGGATATTCGCCACACGGGCTCCCCATGGCAGCAGAACGCAATCGACCAGATTGAGCCCCTGCTGCAGGAGATGGCCGATAACCTGGCCGCAACGATCAATCACCTGAACGAGAATCAGTCCAAGGTGCACATGCCGGCGTTCCAGCACTACGTTCATGCCAATCACGATCTTGCGAGTGACCTCTCGGCATTGATCAAGGACTTTGTGACTTATGACGAGGCACGGGCCAAGGCCGCAGAGCTGGAACAGAGGCTTAAATAGGTAAGTGATCGGGATTAAACCTGAAACTAACCTGGATAACTGGGAGCTGAACGCATTGCGTTCAGCTCCCAGCATTTTGCGGTGCTTTCTTGTTACGCTGCGCCGTACCGTGTGGATACGGATAGTGAGTTACGACGCGACGGCAATGCTTTGCAGTTCGTGCGGTGCTCGTCTCTTCAGCCGGAGAAATGTGCACTCCTGGCTCTTAAAAATACTGCGCCACAGCCCGCAAAAACAGTGAGTGGGTTAGACAACTTCCACAGTGTTCGCCCTTCGAGATTGAAAAGGTGCAGCAAATTGAGGTGAACGCGCTCAACTGTCGAATGGCTTGTGCGTTGATAGCAAGTTACATGCTTCAGTTAAGAAAAAACGCGTGGAAGTGACAAACGGAAAAGCGGCGCAGGTTCGGTTGACGACGGCCTCGACTATACGTCCCATGTTATAGATCGACCCGCGCTGAGAGTGCGGTTTTGCGCGTAACAAAAGCCAAAGGAGGAAGCTATGAAAAATCGGACACCGTTTTTTCGTATAGGAACCCTTTGCATCTTGGCGGCGTTTCTTGGTCCAGGTGCGATGATTTCGCCAGCGCAATCGGCGGACTCGCAGAAAATCACGAACCTGTTGTCAGACGCGAGCACCTATGCGGCGCGTGTAAACAATCAAGCAGCGGATTTGGACGCTCTTACCCGCTCCGACCTTTCGTGGCAAATGTATGCCGCCAAGATCGAGGTTATCAAGAAGAATGTCAACGAGCTTGGGAGGCTGTACTCTGACCTTGTTGCAATACGCGATACAGGCTCGCCATGGCAGCAGAACGCAATCGACCAGATGAAACGGCCGCTGCTGTTGATGGCTGTTAACCTTGACGCCACGATTAACTACTTGAACAGATATCACGCTCGGGTTCACATGCCGGAATTCGAGGACTACATTCATGCCAATAACCACCTTGCCATAAGCCTCTCGGAAAAGATTCAAGACTTCTCCAATTATGGCGAGGCAAGGGCGAAGATTGAATCTCTGCAGCAGAACCAAAATGCTCGAATTCTCGACTGACTCGCATTGGCGGGGGTAGACCTGAAACTTCCCCATGGGTCTGAGAGCTGGATGCGATGCGTTCAGCTCTCAGCGTTTTCTACGTCGAGAGTCGACGCTGATTTCACTCAAACCGTTTTTTGCCTCAGGCAAGTAACGCCATTTACGCGCGTCTGGCACGTACCGCGGCGGCGAGTTCAGCCAGCAGCGTTCGCGTTTCGGCCCAGTCGATGCAGCCATCCGTAATGCTCTGGCCGTAGACCAGCGGCTGGCCTGAAACGAGCGGTTGCGCGCCGGCGACCAGATTGCTCTCGATCATGACGCCCATGATGCGCGCGTCGCCACCTGCAATCTGCGCAGCTACATCGTGGCAGACTACACTTTGGCGGCGGTAGTCCTTGTTGCTGTTGGCGTGGCTGAAGTCGATCATGATGCGCGGCGCAATGCCGGCCTTCTGCATCTTTGCCGCAGTGTCGGCAACGGACTCCGCGGTGTAGTTGACCGTTTTGCTGCCGCCGCGCAGAATGATGTGGCAATCGGGATTGCCAGTGGTGACAAAGATGGCCGACTGGCCGTGCTTGGTGTGGCCGAGGAAGGTATGCGAATGCGCCGCGGAGAGAATTGCGTCGATAGCAACCTGCACGTCGCCCGAGGTGCCGTTCTTGAAGCCCACCGGGCAGGAAACGCCCGACACCAGCTGCCGATGAACCTGGCTTTCGGTGGTGCGCGCGCCGATAGCTCCCCAGCTTACGAGGCCGGCGATGTACTGCGGCGAAATCATGTCGAGAAACTCGGTGCCGGTGGGCACGCCGGTCTCGGCCAGGTCCAGCAGCAGACGCCGCGCCTTGCGCAGGCCGTCGTTGATCTTGTAGGACTGGTCTAGATAGGGGTCGTTGATAAGCCCCTTCCAACCAATCGTGGTACGGGGCTTCTCAAAGTAGACGCGCATCACGATGCGCAGGTCGGCTGCGTGCTCGGCAATCGCATCCTTGAGCAGCGCGCCGTACTCGCGCGCGGCCTTGGTGTCATGAATGGAGCAGGGCCCCACCAGCACCAGCAGACGTGAATCCCGCCCGGCGAGAATCTCCGTGATCTCGGTGCGGGTTTTGAAGATTGTCTCCGAAGAGGCTTCAGTGACGGGGAACTCTTCTTCGAGAAAGACGGGGGGAAGAACCACCTTCGTCCATTGAATGTGAATATCTTCTGTTGTGTGAAACATGGCTCTTTCCCGGCGCGGCTGGACTCCTTTCAGGGAAGCAGTCGCGGTCGTTCGGCTGAATGCGCCTCTCTTTAAAATCTATCAGTTTTATGCATGAGAGTGCCGTCTGGCCGCCGATTAGGGAGCCGGGTCAAGGCAATTCCGTGTATCCCTGCTGCCAGCCATAGTGGGCGGGGAGGCGGGGGCGCTGGATCAGAAGATACGGTGGTGCTTGGGCGCCGATCCCTCGCCGATGTATTGCCGGCCCTTCTCCACCTTCGTGACGTCGCCGTAGCGGTGAGTCTCTTTGGCGTTTGTATCCGAGTTGTTGAAGGTGAACGAATTGTCGGAGAGCGTGTTGACGGTGCCTGAGGACTCGGTGTTGTTATTGAACTCGAGATGCAGAAAAGTGCCGGTCTTATACCTGGCAAGCTTCTTCTCGATTTTCTGAGCCTGCTTGTCGGCTTTGGAGCCGGACTTGGCCTGCATTACGGGTGTGCACGCGACGAAGAGCAAGGCTGCCGCCAGACAAAGCACTGTTTTGCCGCTGATGCGAGATTTCATGCCGCCTCCCGGGAAAAGTGAATTGTACTCTGCTGTGCGGTGAAGCGGTTCTAACTTTAGTAACGTAGTTCCATTAGTAGCGCTGCTCGCCTGCTTCCAGCGCCACGTCAAGGCGGTTCTGCTCCGGCGGAAGCGGGCAGGTTGCGAAAGTGGTGTAGGCGCACGGGGGATTTTCGAGCTGGTTGAAGTCGAGAATCAGGCTACCGGGCTGGTCAAGGCCGTGATCGGGCAGGCCGGTGTGCAGAAACCGCCCGCCACCGTAGGTTGTGGACTTGCTGGTCTCGTCGGTGAGGATGAAAAACAGGGTGTTTCCCGAGGGATCTTCCAGCACTGGCTCGAGGTGCAGGATCTGGCCGTTGAGCATGAACATGGCCAGGCCCGGCGCCGGCAGCTTGAGCGTAGTTCCGATGACGGTGGAGATCTCCTGGATCTGCGGCGGGTTGAAGGGAACCCAGCGCGCGGTCACGCGGAGAGCGGGGTTGGGCGGGAACCAGTTGAGCCCGTGAAAGGCAGTGCGGGCAGGCGAGTTTGTGTCCTTGATGCGCAACACAAAGCGGTCACCTCGCTTGAGCACCACGAGTGAAAGCCCCTGCCAGGCAATCGTGGTTGGGTGGGCGTTGTCGACGACCAGGGCCCCCTCGCGCGCGGGTTTGCCGTCCAGGGTGAGGCCGGGCGGAAAGCCGCCTGCGGGCGAGAGCAACTGAACGATGTTGGCGTTTACGGTCAGCAGCCCCAAGTGCTCGGGAGCCGGTGTTTTCAGGTGAATCTGATTGTCGGCTGCTGAACCGATGGAGTTGATGCCGGGCTTGAGCCATTCCAGGCCTGCGAGAGTGAGCCATCCATCGGGCGCGGAGATTTCGGCTTCGCGGTGGGCGCGCCAGGCGGCCAGATCGTGCTGCCACTGAGTCGATGCTGCGGCGGCGGATTGGCCGGATGCGGCCTGCGCCTGAGCGGATCGGACGGCGAGGAGGAGCAATCCGCTGATGGACACGAAGGCCAAGGCAAATGGGGCCAAAGCAAATGCAGGTCGATGGATAAAGCTGCGTGTCATAGGGCAAGTTCTCTTTCATTCAGCAGCTTACTTGCTGTTGCGACGACGGGGTACTGGGGCAGTCAAAAAAACGAAGCGCAAGAAACCCGGAGAGCGGTGCGCACAACCATCTTCCTCCATCCGCTGCCTGGGGGCAACGACAGCGGGACTGAAGGCTGGTTCGCGCGCAGTCTGAAATAGGAGAGCCAGGAGGGACCGGCTTTGGGATTAGCAAGCTGGAACGAGCCTTGACACGGCGGTTTGACTCTCCCTACAATCAAAGTGGGGTATTGTATTCATTGCCGTAATAAGTGTCATTGCAATAAGCACTTAGCTGGCGATGTCGGGGTTCCAGCAAGGCCGGGCGCAGACCAGTGGGCTGTGCGGCGGCGAGGAACCGAGAGCAGGGACGATGTCTGAAGTACGACTTAGCCCGCGCGAGCGGCTGGTTCTTACAGCGATCATCGAGATGTATATCGCTACAGGCGAACCGGTGGCATCGCAGGCGCTTGCCCGTTATTTTGCGGACCGGGAGGGGCTGAGTTCGGCCACACTGCGGAACGTGATGGCGGTACTGGGCGAGTCGGGGCTGCTGGAGCAGCCGCATACGTCTGCCGGGCGTATTCCCACCGCCGCGGCGTTTCGCTACTACGTGGAGCAGATTACGCACTCAGGCCAATTGGCGGCGGGGCAGCAGCCGGGGGGCGCAATCGCGCCGGGGATGTCGGCGGTGAGCGACGCGAGACGCACGCAGATTCGGCAACAGATTGAGGAGAGCTTCAGCGGGGTTGCCAGCAGCCATGAATACCTGGAGCGAACTTCTCATGTGCTGGCGCTGATTTCGAGCGGCCTGGGCATCGCTCTTGCGTGTTCAACCGAGAGCCAGGTGCTGGAGCATATTCACTTTTCGCGGCTCTCGAAGGGTAGGGTACTTGCCGTGCTGGTAACGCAGGCCGGGGCGGTGCAGGATCGCGTGCTGGCGCTCGACCACGAATTGACGCATGTGGAGTTGGAGACGGCCGCGCGCTACCTGAATGAAAATTTTCGCGGGTGGCCGATTGAGCGGATTCGAGCCGAGATTGCGCGGCGCGTGGATGTGGAGCGGGAAGCGTATCGCCAGATGCTGTCGTCAATTGAAGAGCTTTGCCGCAAAGGCGCGCTGGCTGCCGGAGAGACCGGCCCCACGCTTTTCATCGACGGCATGGCGAACCTGATTACGACGGAACTGGACCGCGAGCGGCTGCGCCAGATGCTGGTTGCCTTGGAGGCCAAGCAGCGACTGGTGGAGTTGCTGAACGCGTATGTGGACGGGCGGCAGCAGGAGGTGCGCGTGGTTGTGGGGCTGGACGAAGCGTCTCCGGCAATGCAGGATCTGGTGCTGATAGGGGCGCAGGCGCGGCTTGGCGGCGCGAATATGGGAACTGTTGCCGTGATCGCACCGACGCGCATCCAATATCAAGAGATGATTCAGGCAGTCAGTTATATTGCGCGCCTGTCCGAGCGGCTGCTGGATGTTCCCGTAGATTAGCCGGTTTCTGGTAATTCCCCTATCGAGGGTGGTGTTGGGCATAGTAGATACCGTGGTTCGGTCCGCGGCGAGTGTAGTGTGCAGCGAAGAAAATATAATGGAATCATGCGTTTGCGATTTCTTGAGACAATGGAAAGGTATATGCGGAAACAGGAGAAGGCATTGACGGAGTTGGAACCCCTTGAGATCGCTTCCGAAGCCGCGCAGGGTGGAGTGGCGGAAGAATTCTTGCAGGATCCCGCGGCCTCGGCTGCTGGAGAGAGCTCCGCGGACGCTCGTGAGCTGTCGGGGGCGGCGGGGGCAGTATCCCGCGCGGAGTTTGAACAGTTGAAGGCTGAGCGCGATCAAGTGGTTGACCGGATTGCGCGGCTGCAGGCGGAGTTTGATAACGCCCGCAAGCGCGCCGAACGGGAGAAGGTGGAGTTTCGCGACTATGCGACCGGGAGCGTGGTGGAGCAGTTCCTGCCCGTGATGGATAACTTCGAGCTGGCTCTGAAGTCCGATGGTTCGGCAGATCAGTTGCGCTCTGGCGTCGCGCTGATCGTCAAACAGATGGAAGACGTTCTGAAGCAGATGCAGGTTGTTCCCGTGCCTGCTGTGGGCGAGGCCTTCGATCCTCGGATGCATGAGGCGCTGGGTTCGGTGGAGCGGGACGATCTGCCCGATCAGCACGTGGCCGAGGAGATTCGCCGTGGCTACAAGCTGCGCGAGCGGCTGCTTCGGCCAGCGCTGGTGCGCGTGGTGCACAATCCCAAACAAACAAGCGAATGATCTCTGATTCCCGACGAGAGAATGAGTCCGAGCCAGGAATCGGTGAATGGCTTGAAATGCAGACGAGAGAATGGATTCTAATACAACAGTGAGCAAAGCAGATTATTACGAGGTTCTCGGCGTATCCCGCGACGCAAGCGATCAGGAGCTGAAGAGCGCGTATCGCAAGCAGGCGCTCAAGCACCATCCTGACCGTAACCCGGGCGACCATGCGGCCGAGGAGAAGTTCAAGCAGGCCAGCGAGGCTTACCAGGTGCTGAGCGACGCGGACAAGCGCGCCGCCTACGACCGCTACGGCCACGCCGGGCTGGGCGGGCAGGGCTTCGGCGGCGGAAACCCGTTTGCGGGTGGCGTGGATATTGGCGACATCTTCGGCGATCTGTTCGGCGAGATGTTTTCAATGGGGGGCAGCGGGCAGCGCGCCTCGCGCCAGCAGCGCGGCGACGATCTTCGCTACGATCTGGCCATCAATTTTGAGGATTCCTTCTTTGGCACCGAGACCGAGGTGAGGATTCGCCGCCTTGAGACCTGCACTGCGTGCAAAGGCCGGGGCAGCGGATCTGGCCGCGGGCCCACTGTTTGCAGCCAGTGCCAGGGCCGCGGCCAGCTCCGCTACCAGCAGGGGTTCTTTTCTGTGGCGCGGACGTGCGGCGCCTGCGGCGGTACTGGCTCGGTGATCAGCGATCCATGCGCCACGTGTCGCGGCGAGACCCGCGCCACCAAAGAGATCAAGCTCAACGTGAAGGTTCCCCCTGGGGTGGAAGATGGAACGCGCATCCGCTATGCCGGCGAAGGCGATGTGGGGCGTGGAGGCGGTCCCAAAGGCGACCTATATGTGGTGCTCTCCGTTCGCCCGCACGATTTCTTCGAGCGCCATGGGTACGATCTGCACTGCGTGATTCCCATCAGCTTTCCGCAGGCGGCGCTGGGCGACGAGTTCGAGATTCCGGGCATCGATGGTCCGGTGAACCTGAAGATTCCCGAGGGCACGCAGAGTGGCAAAGAAGTGCGCGTGCGCGGACGGGGTGTGCCCTACCTGAACGAAAAAGGCCATGGCGATCTGATCGTCAAGGTGGTGGTGCAGATTCCGAGGAAGCTGAACCGCGCCCAGCGCGAGCTCGTGAGCAAGCTCTCCGAGACGCTTGCCGTGGACAACAAGCCCACCTCCCCCGGGCTGATGGAAAAGATGAAAGACCTGTTCAGCTAGAAATCTGCGAACAAAACTGCGGCCAGCAATAGCCCGTTGGAAGCCCGATGCTTGCGCGCCCTCGTTCCACGGCAAGGGCGCGCAACGGCGGACGTGCGGCTTTTGTCAGGATAGGGTTTAATGGACAGCGCGACACTTTTTATGTGCTGACGGTGGTGAACGCGGCCAGGTTTGCGATCGGCCCAGTGCAGGCCGGTTCTGTGGATCTATCGATTGTTGGGAAGCTACCGATCCTGCTTCGCAGAGGTGCAGCTGTGAGTTATTGCAAAGATCTATTTCGCCGCCTTCGCGGCAGCCTGGTTTGGGTTGCGTTGCAGTTTGTATTGACGTTGGTGCTGATTCTGATCGCGCTGGCATGGACGCGCCTGCCGGATAAACATCTGTGGCAGGTGGCTCTGGCGCTTCTGACTCCGCTACTGTTGGCGATCTCGGCCCTGGAACTGGAAGCGGGGACAATGCGCGCCTTTGCGGATGACGACGGCCGCCGCGTGAAGCTGGTGTGGGGCGCAATGACGCTGCTGGCGTGGGTGGCGTTGTTCTGGGCTTGTTGGGCGGTGCTGGACTGGTGCGACGCCCGCATTCCGGAATGGGCGGGCTATCTAAGCTCGCGGGCCTCGGCAGGCGAGCAGGTTCAGCACTGGCTCAAGGTTGCGGAGTGGGTGCTGCGGTGGATTGTGGTTCCCGGAAAGATCATTGCGTATTCGACGGCTTCTGCGCAGTGGGGCTGGCGGTTGCCGTTCCGCAAGATCATTCGCCTGCTGCTGAACTGGCGATGGTGGTCGGCGGTGGTGTTGGCTTCCGTGGTGAGCGTGGTGTTGCCGGGACACTTCTTTGCTGGCTTTCTTCAAGATCCGATTGCGCGTCAGGTTTGGGAAGTGGCGGCGACCTATGTGCTGGCGGTTGGCTGCTGGGTGTCGTTGCTGGCGTGGGCGGCGGTGTTGCTGGGACGGGATGCGACCGAGTCCGGCGTCGAAGTATCACCTTCGATCGAGAGTGGCGCCGAAGCCGGCGAGGATGTCTGAACGAGGCCATTTAAGTGCCTTCGCGCATCCGTAGTCCTCATGCTGGCATTCGGCGTACCAAACCCGGAGTTACCTTCTATTTGCCCTTCGTCTGTCCGACCTCAGGCGCGTCCCATGACGACCGTATGAGGGCTCATCGGGATGGGGTGGGCGGTAATGCCAGAGTAGCCGGCATCGGTGTACATGGCTGTCAGCTCGCTCAGCGTGTAAGCGTCGCCAGCCACGGTACTGGTGAGCATGGTCATGCTGAAAGCCGCGGGCATGGGAGGCGAGACGCGGTCTTCATTGGGCACAAACTCGAGCGTGGCCGCGCGGCCGCCGGGCTTGAGCGCAGACCGGACTTTCTTCAGAAGGCCTACGTTAGTGGGCTTGTCGAAATGGTGGAGGAAGTTGGTGAGCAGCACGGCGTCGTAAGGGCCACCGTATTCCACCTCGAAGGCAGAGCCGGGGAGCATGTTGTAGCGGTCGTGGACGCCAGCCTTGCGGGCGTTCTCCAGCGCGACGCGCAGCACAGGCGCCCAGTCGAGGCCGGTAACGCGCGCCTGGGGGTTCTGCCTGGCGACTTCAATTCCGAAGAGGCCGTGGCCGGCGGCGATGTCGAGCACGTGCATGGGAGCGGTACTTCCTTCAAGCACCACCTTGCCGAGCGGACCCACCATGGGAGCCATCATCGGGCCCATCGTCTCTGCAAACTGGACCCAGATTGGATTCTCAGGCTCGACGCTGCCGTCGCCGGGCAGGACGGTGCGGCCCGTGCGGACGACTTCCGCGAGCTGTTTGTAAGGTTCTTGCATGGCCGGGTTGCCGAGGAACTGTGCGATGGAGGCCATGCATGCGGGCGAGCGCGGGTCGAGGAACGCGGCGCTGGTGGGAGTGTGCTTGTAGTGCCCATCTTCCTTGGCGAGGACGCCACCGATGACGAGGAAATCGCACAGGATGCGGATGCCGCGCTCCGAGGCCTTGCAATGGCGGGCGATGGAGGCCACGTCTCCCGGTCCTTCGCCGACGGCACGGAAAACATCGAGATCAATTGCGGCCTTGAGAGCTGCGGTGCGCTGATGCGCCTGGAGCATGTCGAAGACGATCGCCGGAGTCAGGGGACCATCTGGTTGATTCGCAGATTGCATAAACAAACCTCCTTGGTTCATTTCGTTTGTGGAGCTGCCTGTTTGGGGAAGATGCTCATCGGGGGAAGTCCGAGCACCGGTCGAGAACAAGAAACCCCAGCGTATCACAGGCGCTTGAACCCTTGGCAACCGTGGCGAAGTAGCTCGATGGAAGGTGGAGCAGACGGACTGTTGCCCTCTAGACCGCCAGCAGCGCAACCACGGCTACTGCGGCCCCGATGAGCAGGCTCATGCGATCCGTTAAAGCAAACACGACCGGATCTTCGTGGAGTTCTCCGCGCGAGGCAAGCAGCCATACACGGCAGAGCCAGAGAATCATGAGGGGCATGATCAGCCACAGCAGCGCCGGGTCGCGGTAAAGCATGGTGACGTCACGGCCGCTGATGTAGATGGCAAAGATGACCACGGCGGCAAATGCACTGGCGGTGCCGAAGCTGCGCAACTGTTCGATATCGGCCAGCAGGTAGCCGCGTCCGTTCTTCGGGACCGAGTTGGTGGCTAGCAGGGTCTCCAACTCGGCGAAGCGCTTGGCGATTGCGAGAGAGAAAAACAGGAACACGGAGAAGCCGGCAAGCCAGTGGGAGATGTATGTTCCGGTTGCGGCGCTGCCCGCCAGCAGGCGCAGTGTATACAGCCCGGAAAGGATCAGCACATCCACGAGCGGAATCCGCTTGAAGTAGGTTGAGTAGGCGAGCGTCGATACCAGGTAAAGAAGCAGCCAGCCGAAGAAGCTGAGCGGAAGCAATCGAGCGCCGGCGATGGCCAAAAGAAGAAGGGCTAACGCCAGGCCTACCCCTGTGAATGCCGAGAGATCACCCGACGCAAAGGGACGAAAGCGCTTTTGCGCATGACGCCGGTCGGACTCGATGTCGAGCAGGTCGTTGAGGATGTAGGTGGCAGAGGCTGCGAGTGAAAAGCAGCAGAAGGCGAGCAGTGCGACGAGCAGACGATGGATGGCGATGGCGTGGGACAAAAGCAGCGGCAGGAAAATAAGCAGGTTCTTGGCCCACTGGTGGGGGCGCATCGCGCGCAGCAAGGAGATAAGTGAGCCTCTGCGATCGCGAAACTCGCGTACAGGCTGAATGCCGCGAGCGCGAAGCCGCATGCGCAGCGTGAGCGTGGGGTTGGCCACCATGGGCTCTTTAGCCTGGGCCAGCAATGGAAGATCGGGCGCTGCATTGCCGATGTAGTCGAATTCGTCAGAGCCAAGTTGGCTGCGCAGGCCGTCGAGCTTGTTGTTTCCAGTCAGGTTGGTGGCGCCGTCGGAGCCCAGTACGCCGGTGAAGAGGTTCAGGTGGTCCGCGACGCGACGGGCAAGCGCGCGATCGGCGCCGGTGGCGAGGTAGAGCGCGCGGCCCTGTGCGTGCTGCTCGCGAAGGAACTGCAGCAGTGCGTGGTTGTAGGGCAGATGCGCAACGTCGAGCGCGACGGACGCCGTGACGAAGGCTTTGAAGGCCGCCTTGCCGCTCAGCAGTTGCCCAGGCAGCTTGAAGGCAAGGGCTGGGCGGGTGCGTATCAACGCCAGCAGAGAGTCAACCAGCGTATCTGATTTTGCGAGTGTACCGTCGAGATCGACGCAGAGAGGCCGCAGCGTCGCATGGGTAGATTCCGGCTGGGAAATCGTTTGGAGCAACCGTTAACCTCGTCGAAGATCGCCGGACCAGGGGGAATATGGAGGCTGCAATTACTTTGCGCCCTCATGCATCAGGTGCGCGCCCATCGGCCGTTGAGTTGTGCGGACCGGCACAAGTATACAGACACCCCCGCATGAATCAAAGTTCTCTGAATGACGCTTTGTTTGGGGGTAAGTGCGCGAAAAAGGCCTGGGCAGCCTTTGAAGAGTTATTGGTGGAGCTGAGCGGGATCGAACCGCTGACCTCCTCGTTGCGAACGAGGCGCTCTCCCAGCTGAGCTACAGCCCCACGACTCTTCTATCTTAACAGCGAGCGCGAAATCCCGGAAGGGCGCGCGCCGTGCTTTCACGTTCTCGGAGGAAATCCCCGGAAGGCCGAAACACGACCCGCCGGGGCGGCCTTATAACTGATTCATGTTCTGCAGGAACTCGGCATTGTTGCGGACCTTTTCGAGGCGCGTAATCAGCAGTTCCATGGCTTCAACGGGCGACAACGGATTCAGCACGCGGCGGAGCACGAAGATGCGCTGCAAATCTTCTTTGGGGATGAGCAGCTCTTCCTTGCGGGTTCCGGAGCGCTGAATGTCGATGGCCGGGAAGACTCTCTTATCGACCAGCTTGCGGTCGAGGATGATTTCCATGTTGCCAGTGCCCTTGAACTCTTCGAAGATCACTTCGTCCATGCGGGAGCCGGTATCGACCAGCGCGGTGGAGATGATGGTGAGCGATCCGCCCTCTTCGATGTTGCGCGCCGCGCCGAAAAAGCGCTTGGGCCGCTGCAATGCGTTCGAATCGACGCCGCCCGAGAGCACCTTGCCCGATGGAGGCACGATGGTGTTGTAGGCACGGGCGAGGCGGGTGATGGAGTCGAGCAGAATGACCACGTCGCGCTTATGCTCGACGAGGCGCTTGGCCTTTTCGATGACCATTTCTGCCACCTGTACGTGGCGTGCCGCCGGCTCATCGAAGGTGGAGCTGATCACTTCGCCCTTCACCGAGCGCTGCATGTCGGTCACTTCCTCGGGCCGCTCGTCGATGAGCAGAACGATGAGGACGACCTCGGGGTGGTTGGTAGAAATGGAGTTGGCGATGGACTGCAGGAGCATGGTCTTGCCGGTGCGCGGCGGAGCGACGATAAGGCCGCGCTGGCCTTTGCCCACCGGAGTGAGAAGGTCCATGACCCGTCCGCTGACAGCCTCGCGCGTGGTCTCCATCTTGATGCGTTCCTGGGGATAAAGCGGCGTCAGGTTGTCGAAGAGGATCTTGTTGCGCGTCTCCTCGGGCGACTCGAAGTTGATGGCTTCGATCTTGACCAGCGCGAAATACTTTTCGCCTTCGTGCGGGGGACGGACGTTGCCGCTGATCGAGTCTCCGGTTTTGAGGTCGAACTTGCGGATCTGCGACGGCGAAACGTAGATGTCGTCAGGGCCGGGGAGATAGTTGTAGTCCGGCGAGCGCAGGAAACCGTAGCCGTCGGGAAGAATTTCCAGCACGCCCTCGGCGAAGATGTGGCCTTCTTTTTCGCTCTGCGCCTGGAGAATCTTGAAGATCAGATCCTGTTTGCGCAGGCCGCTGGTTCCTGGAATCTCCAGCGTGCGCGCAATACGGCTCAGTTCCGTTATGTTCTTTTCTTTCAGTTCAGCGATGGTCATGATCACCTGCAAGGTGGGATGTGTGGAGAGATGCGGGAGGGGGAAGTGCTCCAGATGGAATCGAGATGGAAGTACGAGAATACAGCGGACGCAAGCCGTGCGTAAAGCATCATCTCCGAACTCATGGAGTGAGTCGAAGCGTCAGGAGACAAAGCCGTCCACGAAGGAGTGCGGTGTTAGGTAGGTACTTTACTCGGTCAAATGGCTCAACGAACGCCGTCAGGCCGCGCGGCGACGTTCAACTGGCTGGGCCGCAGGCGCCTCAACAGGCCCCAGCGTACCAGGGTTGGCGGTCTGAAAACGGCACAGGACTTCATTGGTGGTGTCTTGCAGCCGTGTATTCGGCTTGTGCAGCTTGCGAGTTGCCTTGCTAGCCAGTTGACAGAGCTGGTAGCGATTGGACACATGAGAAAGTGCCCCAAAAACTAAATCGGAACGCATTGCAATTCTCTCCTTCTTCAATTGCCTGCCCGGCTGGTACTACTTGATGCCGCCGGTGCAGCAGGGGGAAGCCGATTCAAGCGAGGACTACCCCAAATTTCTACTTCATATTTTTAGACGCACGAAATACGCGTCCAGTTGAAAAATATTGACGCACTTTCGCGCGTCGGGATACAAATCACACTCCGCATGATTGAAACAGATTGCCGAACCAGGAATCCAAGTACCCGACATTCCCATTTCCGGCGGCCGTCAAAACACACCAGAGGAACCAGCTAAGAACCTCAGCTCAAACAACCAGAAGTCTCGGCTCATTCATTATGATGCGGGAACTGGCTTATAGGCGCACAAAACCAAGAAATAAAATCTGCCTATTTGGATGGCTTTGATGAGAGTATACCCGACAAACGTGCAGGTCAACAGTTTTTTGGGGAGGTTTCCGGTAAATTGACGCCCGCGCCGTGTTGCTTGATAGGCCTCACTAAATGACTCATTATCCATAAGATACGGAGTAGAGTTCCGCAGAGTGGCTGGTCCGGTTCCATGTCTCATGCTTGTGAATCAACGACTTGCAGGCTGAACTGTAGTCATGCCGAACCAATCTGATTACTTGCGGTTGCGAGTGAATTCGAATGGGCGCCCATCGGGGTCGCAAAGCAGCGGTTCCCCGCTTTCGTCGGTTCCGCCTGGCGTCCGCCGCCTTCCGGCTGCGGGTTTGGGAGCCGCGACCAGCTCATCCAGGTGGAAAATCCCGCCCAGCAGTACAAAAAGAAACGGGACAGCGAACAGGAATGTGTCCCAACCCGAATTAAGAACCCTGTCATGCACCGGCTGCCCCTCCGATCCTCACCGACTAGCGGTCAATGCTTTTGCGAAGTCAATGAGGTTATCGGTCCAGAATTAGGGAATCCTTAGAAACTAAGGTAATCAAGTTGCTTTTTGGGGGGTATAGCACTTTTGGAGCATGACGGAACTGAGCATGGGAGAATGCGCGTCTAAAGCTGATTGGGATGGCCTCGGGCCGGGGGGCTGAGACTTGAGGCAACCGGGCGCGTTGCTGAGAGCCGCGCCCGGTTTTTCAGGGTGGTTGTGGCCGGGCTACTTCGTAGTGATGGAGTGGAGTGTGACCGGGCCCAGCAAACCGGAAGGCAGGAGCGGCGAGTCTGCATTGTAGGGGTGAACGTCGGCGAAGGTGATCTTGACCGCATTCGGCTGCTCGTCGCCGATGAGGCGGTTGACCCAGGCATTCGTAACTTGAATGGAAATTTCGTTTGCGCCGGGCTTGAGGGCAGCGGTCGCGTCCACGCGATAGGGTGCGTGCCACACGATGCCCTGCGGTTTGCTGTTGACCGTGACTTCGGCCAGATTTTTTACATCGCCCAGATCAATCCAGACGTGCGCGTGGGTCGTGAGCCAGGCAGCCGGCACTTCAATGGTTTTTGTGTAGGTGGCAGTTCCGGAAAAGTACTTCACGCCGGGATCGGAATTTTCGCTCCATGAGGAGAGCTTGTCGAGCGTGATCGAGGCCGGCGCTCCACGATCGGGCTGGAAATTGATTTTCCATGGGCCGTCGACGGTGGCAAGCAGTGACTCGGTGCGGGCAGGCAGGATGCGCGAAGTTGCGCGGGCCGGCTTGCGGAAGACGACAAAGACGGAGCCCCATGGCTCCAGGTTGACTGGAACGGTGGTGCGTCCATTGGCAATCTTGAAGGATGCGGGCTCGGTTTTGCCGGTGTCGGCGTGCCATAGCTCCGGCATCTTGCCGGTTACGCGGAACGTGGCGTCCACCTGCTCGGCGCGGTCACTGCGATTGTCGACAAAATAGAGATCGCCGTCAGCGAGCTTGCGATGGACGAAAAGCAATTGAGTGTCCAGGTCTGACTTGGTGTAGTCAAAGTCAGGCGCGACATGGAGAGCATTGAAGACATCGCCGAGATTCTCGCCGGCGTAGACCGTGCCCTTGCCAACATGATGTATGCCGTCGCCGTCGCCAAAAAGTTCGTTATCCAACTTGCGAAATTCAGCTTGATCGTCGGCGAGGCTGGGATCGTCGGTTGGCTTTGGACCGGCAAGGGTTGCGCCATCGGCGACAAGCTTGTGGAGTGCGCGCAGCACGGGCAGCGACATGTGTTGGCTGTAGGGATCGAGGCCGAGCACGCGGTAGCTCGTTCCTCCCGGCGTGACGATGCGGCCGTTGGCCACGCTGAGCTCGTGGATGAGGGCGTCGGCGTTGACGTAATCGAAGCCGTACCCCGCGGGCACATTAGGCGATTTGTCGACAAAGATTGCGGTCAGGTTGGAATCTTCGCCGTAAAAGTAGATCAGGTCCGCGCCAAAGTGTCCTTGCTGCAACAGAAAACTGGTGCGGGCCAGATAGTCGATCCAGGGGCCGGCCTGCTCGGCCCAGGTTTCGTTGCGGTTGAACCACTGACCGCACGGTCCCAGCGTCATTCCCGGTGCTTTGTTGATAAGCGGCTGGTGGGCCGACTCGTGAATATCGATGCGGTTGATGCCGTTGAGGAATTCCATGTCGGCGGTGGGCCGTAGCGTGGCGGGCGACCAGGCCCAGGCAGCGGCCGCGGTACAGGTGGTCATAGATTCTGCCGCGGCCAGGTTTTGCCCATAGATGTGCGCCACCGATGCCGACTCGCGATCATCTGCATTGTAGCGATACATGGGCTTGTTGACTCCCGGCAACTGCACCCACATCGCGCTCATGGGAATTTCGTTGTACTTCTTTACTTCCATGCCATCGGCAATCAGGGCGCGGCCCTCCTCGTGCGATTCGCCGTAGTGGCCCATGTTCCACTCGTGCAGCGTGGCTTCCAACTGGCCGTAGTGTTCTGTGGCAGTCAGGTCGGCGATGGTCTTGCGGAAGTCCCAGAGGAACCTGTCGCTGGCTTCGGAGCTTTCCACAATTTGTCCGCTGAGGACAGGCATCCACTGAACGGGGTCGTAGCCGCGCAGCCTTTTGAAATCGGCGATCATGTTATCGGTCCAGTTTTGCGCACCAGCTTCCCAACTGTCGTTCACAACGTAGTGCAGGCCGCGCTTACCCATCAGGTCAGGGCCCACGGTCTCCTTGTAGCTGTTGAGGTAAGTGTCCATGTATTTCTTCACATACCTGCGGTCCAGTTTGTCCACCTCGAGACCGGTGGCCTCAGCAGTGGCAGGGTGGTTGGTAATTCCCAGCAGCGAGTAACCGAAACGCAGAATCACCCAGCGACCGGGAGGAGGCGTCCAGTCGAGCGTTCCATCGGGGTGCATCTTTGCGGTGAGATCGATGACGTCGTTCTTTGCGATGGCGTCGGCGGCAGGGAAATCGGGCGTGGCCAGCGGATAGAGGTCAGGATTGGTGACGAAGGCAGCCTTCTCCTCGAACCGGTTTACACGCGCGCCGGAGTGAAGAGCCAACTCGGCGACCTCGTAATCGGTGGGAGGCGTCCGGGTTCCGCGCATAGACGCTGGGGCTAACGCGGACGCGGGCGGTGTGCGCAGGAATGCGACGCGGAAGAATTTTGCGGTCACGGCCGGGAATGAAACGGTGGCCTCAGGGGAGCGGCTGGTCGGCAGATCGGCAATGGAATGGAAGCTCACGCCGTCCTCGCTTGCCTGCAGCGATTTTTCAGGTGCGCCTATGCCAAAGAGCGCAGTGGCCATTCGATCTGGAGTGCGAACCGCGTAAGTGATCGAACGTAGGGTTGTCGGTTCAGCAAACTCAAATTGAATCCAGGCGGACGCTCCGGCTTCGGGGATCGGCAGCGTCGTCACCTTTTCAAGATCGCCGTCGTTGAGCATCGCAAAGTCCGGCGAGCCGCCGCTCGATGTGATCTTTACGCGGGCCATGTCGAGGGGCACAACGTCTGTCGGCTGTCGATAGGCCACGACCGCTGCGTCTGCATAAAACTGCGCAGTAGGTTGCGCGATTCCAGCGCCGGGCGGCCGGGTGGGACGGGTTATATTCTGGAACGCGCCAGTGCTCGTTGGCGGATGAACGAGCGTGCCCGTGAAAGGCTTGCCGCCCTCAACGAAGGTCTCGCTCCAGACATATTTCTTCATGCCTTCGGAGGCGGGCACCCACGGGCCGCCCGATTCGCTCCATCCGGGCGAACCGGCAATTGCTTCCTCCATGTGTAATTGGTAGGCGAGAGTCGTCGCATATTTGAAAGCGTCTTTCCATTCCGGCGTCATATAGGCCAGGCGGTGAGGTACAACCTGCGGCGTCGACAAGGCCGCGTCGAAGTTCTGAAACCCGGCGATACCGACCCGGTGCATCCACTCCAGGTCAAGCTTGATGCCTTCCTTGGAGATGTTGCCGTTCATCCAATGCCACCAAACTCGAGGATGGGCGCTTGCCGGTGGATTCTCGAAGCCGCTCTTGAGCGAGTCGGATGTGGTCTGCGCTTGAAGGCCACCGAGCGCGGAGGCCAGCACGAGAAGTGCGGTTGCCAGTCGAATTACCGGGAGCTTCATTTCTTCTCCTTTATTGCGAGTCCACTCAATGAGCGGGCTCAGCTTGAAAGTCAGATGCCAATGTGCAGACAGATGAACTGCTGAACCTGGGCGGCAAAAGCACACCGCCTGACCGTCATGCAGGCTTGGCAAAATTCAGATCGTATTTTTCCGCGAAGATCTGACGGCTGCTAATTTTACGCCCAGTAGCTGCGGTCGAGAGTGCGGTATTGGATGGCTTCGGCGAGATGAGACACGGCCAGGTTCTCTGCGCCCTCGAGGTCGGCGATGGTGCGCGCCACCTTCAGGATGCGGTCATGGGCGCGGGCGGTCAGTCCCTGCTGCTGCATCGCCCGTTCCAGCAGCCGCTCTGCGTCGGCGCCCAGTTCGCAATGGGTGCGAACCTGGCGCGTGGTCATCTGGGCGTTCGAATAGATTTTTTCGCCGGCCTTCCTGAAGCGCTGGCGCTGGCGTTCGCGCGCGGTCATCACCCGGTCGCGAATCTGCGTTGAGCCTTCAGCCGCCGCCCCGCCGCGCAGTTCCTTGTATTGCACCGCCGGAACTTCGATATGGATATCAATGCGGTCCAGCAGCGGACCGGAGACTTTGGCCACGTAGCGCTGGATCATCGGCGGCGTGCACATGCACTCCCGCGATTTGTCGTTGAAGTAACCGCAAGGGCACGGATTCATGGCCGCAGCCAGCATGAAGCGCGCCGGAAAGCTGAGCGACATGGAGGCGCGTGCGATAGTGACCGTATGATCTTCAAGTGGCTGGCGCAGGACTTCGAGCACGTTGCGCGGGAACTCCGGCAACTCGTCGAGGAAGAGCAGGCCGTTATGGGCTAGCGACACCTCGCCGGGGCGCGGCACAATGCCACCGCCGATGAGTCCGGCGTCGGAGATGGTGTGATGCGGTGAGCGAAACGGCCGCTGCGTGACTAATCCGGCCGCTGCGTCCAGCACTCCGGCGACGGAGTGAATCTTGGTTGTTTCCAGAGCCTCTTCAAACGTGAGCGGCGCCAAAATGGAGGGCAGGCGCTTGGCCAGCATAGTCTTGCCCGAGCCGGGCGGGCCGATCATCAGAATATTGTGGCCACCGGCTGCGGCTACTTCCAACGCGCGTTTGGCCGTTTGCTGGCCGCGCACATCGCAGAAGTCCACGGTGAAGTGCTGCAGCTCGCCAAGCAATTCTTCGGTTTTCACGTGATAGGGCTCGCGCTGGATGACGCCCACCACCGAGGTGTTCAATAACTCCAGAACATCCAGAAGAGAGGAAACAGGATAAACGTTGACGCCTTCGACGACTGCCGCTTCGGCTGCGTTGGCGGCCGGCAAAATCAGATTGGGAATATTCTTTTCGCGCGCCAGAATCGCGACCGGCAACATGCCGGGGATGGGGCGCAGACTGCCGTCCAGTCCCAGTTCGCCGACCAGAAGGAACTGGCTGAGATCCGTCGTGCGCAGCGCGCCGTACGCTCCCAAGATGCCGACCGCGATCGGCAGGTCGAAGCCAGAGCCCTCTTTCTTGAGGTCGGCGGGAGCCAGGTTGATGGTGATGAATGTAGGCGGTATCGTGTAGCCGGAGTTCTTGATGGCGGCGCGGACGCGGTCGCGGCTTTCGCGCACAGCGGCGTCGGGCAGGCCGACAGTGTGGAAGATGTCCTTGTCCGTGACCACGCCGCTGTAGTCCACCTCGACATCAATGAGGTTGGCGTCGATTCCGTAAACTGCCGCGCTGAGAACTTTAAAAAGCATGGACTAGGGTTGCAGCGAGTGTAACAGAAGGGAGTTGCCAGTGGTCAGTGACCGGCGGACAGTTGCTCGGCGTTGGTGGTGGCGCTGGTTGAAGCGCGGTGCGCGTGACGACAGCAACACGGCTCCTGGCGGAATAGAATTGGATGCGTGACGACGAGTCTATTCGACCTGTACAAGATTGGTGTTGGTCCGTCGAGTTCGCATACGATGGGGCCCATGCGCGCAGCCTGCCTTTTTGCGCGTGAGCTCGCGACCCACCGTCTGATCGACCGCGTTGCGCGTGTGCAGGTGGAACTGTATGGTTCGCTGGCACTAACCGGGATAGGGCACGGGACTGATCGGGCCGTTCTGCTCGGTTTGGCAGGCAACGAACCGGCCACGATCGACCCGGCTGAGATTGATTCAACTGTCAAAGAAATTCGCGCGGAGCGGCGCATCGAGTTGGCAGGCTCGCGGCCGGTTCACTTCAACGAGACGAGCGACCTTCTGTTTCATCGCGACGTCATGTCTCCGCCAGGCGCGCGGACGCAGCATCCCAATGGCCTGCGGCTCACCGCGTTCGATGCATCCGGCGCGATTCTCGAACGGCGCACGTTCTTCTCCATCGGTGGAGGGTTCATTACCGAAGATGCCGAGCCCGGCGATGGCGGAACGCAAACTCCACTGGACCATCGCCAAACGCCAGTTCCATTCCCGTTCCGGAGCGCGGCGGCGCTTCTGGCCACTGCCGAAGCGAATGAGCTCTCGATCAGCCAGTTGATGCTTGAGAATGAGTGCGCGCTGGCCGCGACCGGCCCGGACCAGGCTCCTGTCGAAGTGGTGCGTGAAGGTATCGACCGCATCTGGGCAGCGATGCAGGATTGCGTGGCGCGCGGGATTGCGGCGGAGGGAATTCTTCCCGGTGGCTTGAATGTTCGCCGCCGCGCGCACCAATTGGCTGCGCGGCTAGCCGAAAAGGAGGCGACGGGTCTTCGCTGCGATCCGCTGGCTCCACTGGACTGGGTGACAGTTTATGCGATGGCGGTGAACGAAGTGAATGCCGCCGGCGGCCGCGTGGTGACAGCGCCCACCAATGGCGCGGCCGGCGTGGTTCCCGCAGTGGCGCACTACTACGAGCGGTTCATCTCCACATCGGACCATGAAGGCATCGTCAATTTCTTTCTCACGTCGGCAGCGATTGGGATTCTCTACAAGGAGAACGCATCCATCAGCGGGGCGGAGGTTGGCTGCCAGGGAGAGGTCGGTGTCGCATGTTCAATGGCCGCCGCGGGACTGACGGCCGCGCTTGGCGGCAGCAACGGACAGGTGGAGCACGCCGCCGAAATTGCGATGGAGCATAACCTCGGCATGACCTGCGACCCGATCGGCGGACTGGTGCAGATCCCCTGCATCGAGCGCAACGCCATGGGAGCGGCTAAAGCGGTGCAGGCCTCGCGCATCGCGCTGAACGAGTCCCCTGAGCATAAAGTTTCACTCGATCAGGTGATTCGCACGATGTATCTGACGGGCCTCGATATGCAGTCGCGCTACAAAGAGACAAGCCTCGCGGGGCTTGCATTGAATCGAATCCAATGCTGAGAAGAGCGCGACTGGATACATGCGTTCATTGCATGCGCGCACGCAATTTCGCTTTCCACCATCTTCAAACATGCATTCTGGAATCGGCTTTCCGAAAATTCTCTTTTCGGTACTCGAAGAGACGCGAATAGTTGTTGACGATTTTTCCACTCCTCATGCGTTTTTTTCTTGACACTGATGCAACATGAATCTATACATTCATCAACTGCAATTTATTTGCAGAATCGATGCAACCCATCGAAAAGGGAGAATAGGCAAATGGCAACTAAGAAAGCAGCCAAGAAGGCACCCGCGAAGAAGGCGGCGAAGAAGGCCGTGAAGAAGGCCGTCAAGAAGGCCGCGAAAAAGAAGTAGTAGCGGTAGACCAACAAAAAGGCAACACACAAGGGGGGCGCTTCAAGCGTCCCCCTTGGTGTTTCTGCGGAAGGAATAGACTTGTTGGGAAGGAAAGAAGGGCAGACACTATGACGCGCCGCAGATGGATTGCTGAACATTGGGACGAGGCTACGGCTTCGATAACAGGCGCACAGGCCGCGCACATGGCGCGTGTTCTGCGCGCGCAGCCCGGAATGGAAGCGGATGTGGTTGCGGGCGGCCACGTATTTCACTCCGAGGTTGTGGCGGTGTCGCCAGGCGAGGTGCGCTTCAATCTGGTCGCCGAGGTTGAGGCCGATCCCGCACTGCCCGTTACGCTGGTAATGGCCGTGTATAAATTCGATCGCATGGAGTGGGCCATCGAGAAGGCAACCGAACTCGGGGTTGCCGCGCTGGTTCCGGTGATTGCGCAACGGACGGAGAAGCACCTGGCCCTCGCCGCGGAGAACCGTGCTGAGCGCTGGCGGCGGATTGCGCACGAGGCGGCCCAGCAGTCGCGGCGGTCAGACGTGCCGCTGATCGAGCAGCCGTCCTCGCTGGCCTCGCGCGTGCGGGCTGCTTCCGGATCCATGCGCATTGTGCTTGCCGAGCAGGAGCGCACAACCACATTGCGGCGGCTGATCGAGGAGGCCGTTGAGGCGGCCGGGGAAGAGATGCCCGCGTTGGAGATTGCCATCGGCCCGGAAGGCGGATGGGCTCCTGCGGAGGAAGCGCTGTTCGATGCCAACGGTTGGCGCGCTGCGACGCTGGGGCCGCGCATTCTGCGCGCGGAGACGGCGGCCATTGCGGCGCTGGCGGTTGTGGCTTCGTGCCTGGAGTAGCGCGCATCGGCAACGCGGCCTCGAGGGCGAGACCTGGGGGAACCCAGTCGATCAATCTACGGCGGGACTATATCTCGGCTTGGCTTCCTTACAGTGAAACGCCCCGCTTCCAAGGAATAAAGTCGCTCTGGTTGTTCAGTTCGGACTTGGTGAGCCGCTCGCCGCTGGCCACTTCGATGGAAAGCTCGAGCAACTTTTCCGCGGACTCCCTGATTGTCGACTTGCCACTGACAATCAGGCCTGCGTCGAAGTCGATGATGTCGCTCATGCGTTCGGCAAGAGTTGTGCTGGTGGAGATTTTGACCACCGGCGCAATGGGACTGCCGGTGGGCGTACCCAGTCCTGTCGTGAAGAGCACAATGTTCGAACCTGCACCAACCTGCGCCGTTACAGACTCCACGTCGTTGCCAGGCGTGCATTGCAGGTTGAATCCGCGCGCGGAGACGTACTCCGGATAATCCAGCACTCCGCTGATGGGCGATTCGCCGCCCTTGCGTGCCGCTCCAGCAGATTTGATGGCGTCGGTGATGAGGCCGTCTCGGATGTTGCCGGGCGAGGGATTGAAGGCGAAGTCCGAATTCACGGCGCGAGCGCTGGCCGCATACGACTGCATCAGGTCGCGGAAGCGCGCGGCCAGTTCATCGGTCTTGCAGCGATTGATGAGTTCCTGCTCGACTCCGTGCAGCTCCGGAAATTCAGAAAGCATGGTTGTGCCGCCCGAGCCCACCACCAGATCGGAGACGTAGCCGACGGTTGGGTTGGCCGAGATGCCGCTGAAGCCATCGGAGCCTCCGCACTGGAGCCCGACGGTGAGAGCCGCCAGCGGCGCAGGCGCGCGCTCGGTACGATTGGCCTCGGCCAGCGCGGCAAAGGTTTTGTCGAGAGCCTGCTGCATCAGCGCGGATTCCTGTCCGGCGCTTTGCTGGTCGACAATCAGCACAGGCTTGCGCAGTTGCGGGTCGCGCGCGCGCAGTTCTTCCATCAGGATGCTGGCCTGCGCGTGCTGGCAGCCCAGGCTAAGCACGGTGGCTCCGGCCACGTTGGGGTGATGGATGTAACCGGCCAGCAGGCCGCAGAGCGCCTGCGAGTCCTGGCGCGTTCCGCCGCACCCCCCCTGATGAGGAAGAAAGCGGACGCCGTCGAGATTGGGGAAGACGCGCTCGTGCCTGGCCTCAGCCGCAAGTTCTGCAAGGTTGTGGCCATTGCCCTGCCGCTGAATCAACTCGCGCACATGCTGGCGATACTTGCTCTTGACGCGTCCGTAACCAAGCTCCTCTTCAAGAGCATCTCTCATCTGCTCAATATTCCGGTTTTCACAGAAGACCAGCGGAAGCACAATCCAGTAGTTGCGCGTGCCCACCTGGCCATCGGCGCGGAGATAGCCCATGAAGGTGCGCCCGGCCCATGCCGACGCATCCGGCACGGAATGGGAAGCCGTGTGGCGCGCCGCCGTGTAGTCCGCGGCGCGGTGGCGAATATTGCGCGTCGTCAGCAGGCCCCCACGCGGAATGGCTTCAACAACTTCGCCCACCACCATGCCGTACATAAAGATGATGTCGCCCGGCTTCAGGTCGACCAGCGCCATCTTGTGCTTGGCGGGAATGGTTTGCGTGACCATGCACGAAGCCGAACCCAACTGCACTTTCGAGCCAAGGTCGAGTGTGGTGAGCGCTACAAGCACGTTATCGCGCGGGTCGAGTTGCAGAACAGTTTCCGGCATGGGCTCTCTTTTCCGATTCCGCCGCGAGAGCGGCAGTCACCAGAAAGGATACAACCCGGGTGCGAGGCCAGAACAGGGGCGACGCGATCTTTGCTAGAGATGGACGTGGTGCACGAGCAGACCGGCGAGCGCTCCCCCGGTCAAGTCGCCCACCAGCGGAACCCACGCATAGTGCCAGTTCGAACCGCCCTTGCCGGGAATCGGCAGCAGTGCGTGCATGAGCCGCGGGCCCAGGTCGCGCGCCGGATTGATGGCGTAGCCGGTCGTTCCACCAAGCGAGAGACCGATGCCCCACACCAGGCTGCCAACGAGCCACGGCCCCAGGCCCGCTGCCGGCCCAGTCATCGAAACTCCGTGGGAAAAGATTGCGCTGGCAACCACCACGAGCACCATGGTGCCAAGGATCTCGCTGAAAACATTGGCCAGCGGGCTGTGCACTGCGGCGTTGGTGCAGAAGATGCCCAGCTTGGCTGCTGGATCGGGCGTAAGCTTCCAGTGGGGCGCGTAGTGCAACGTCATCAGCGTTGCGCCCGCCATCGCGCCGAGCATTTGCGCCGACCAATAGACAAGCACCTGCGAGTAATTGCCGCTGCTCACCGCTGCGGCGAGCGTAATGGCAGGGTTCAGGTGCGCACCCGGACTGCCGAAGGCCTGCGCTACAAGCACGCCGCAAAGCACCCCCATGCCCCAGCCTGTGGTGATGACAATCCAGCCTGAGTCTGCGCTATAGGTCTTGCGCAACGTTACACCGGCCCCCACGCCGGTGCCCAGCAGCACCAGCACAAGCGTACCCATAAACTCGCCTAACCAAACAGAGTGCATTCTGCTTTCCTTCTCTTGCGCGATGAGCGCCCGGGAATCGATGCCCGGTCAAACACTTTAGAACTAATTTAGATTAAAACCACGTCTGGCATTTGTATTCCTCGTATGCCGCGCCAAATTTCTCAGCGAGTACCTTCGCCTCTTTCCGGCTTCGGATCACCTGCAGCGGAATCAGAATACAAAAGACCAGCAGGAACCACGGTTGTTGAACCCAAAGAATCACTCCCGCAATCGTCAACGCGCCAAAGAAATAGATAGGATTGCGGATGCGGGAATAGATACCCGTGGTTACCAGTGTGCTGGCTTTGGCCTGCACACTGAAGGCCCGGCCTAATTGAATGCGCGCAAGAACGAAGAGCAGGAAGGCCGGAGCGGCAATGGCAGCTCCCGCAACGCGCAAAGGCGTCCACGCAACTTCGTGCGCATGCATGAGGAAAAAAACCGCGGCTACAACAATTAAGACGAGCGTTGCGATATTCAGCTTCATTTGGATCCGTGGATGGCTCTGAAGTCATGGCTCTGGAGAAGTACCTTTGCAAACTGGACTTCACGCAGCGGACGCGCCACGCCAATCAGGGCAAAATTTCCGTGACCCAAGCATTCTCTACTGTCGACCCTATCTCCGCCAACTCCTGTTCTGTGCAGACGGCAGTCCTCCGCGGACGGCGAAGGCTGAAGAGTGCTTGCCGTCCCTTCGCTTGATAGCTAAAGTCCGCTATTGATTGGCCGGTGGCGTTTCTGGCGCTGAAGGAACCGCTGCCTCGTATTGCGGCCAGTGGGTCAGCAATTCGCTAACAACCACGTGCCCCACCCGGTATGCGGCCTCAAGCGAAGGCAGATACGCGGCGTACTTGCCGATGCGCTGGCGGGCAAGACTCTCGGCAGCGCTGAGGTCGCGCGGCTGGCGGTCGAAGTTGCTCACCGCGCGCAGCACCAGGACACGCTTCAGGTCCACGCGGCCGGCGTTGGCCAGGAACTCGAGCGACTGCAGCGTTCCTGTGTCTTCCATCGCAGTGGTGGCGAACTCGCCCTTGCCACCGGTAAAGTAGCGCATCCACTCCGTGGCCCATGCATCCATCAGCTTGCCGTGCCAGTACGTCGAGGAGGAAATCTCGTCTCCCATCGCGACGAAGGGAGGACGTTGAGAGGCCGCGCCATCGAAGCCGCTGCGAATCTCCTTCAGATGCTCGGAGTCTTCAAGGGGCGTTGTGCGCGTCAGGTCAAAGGCCCATTGCGCGAGGGATGCGTTGAGCGCATACGCCTGACCGGGCAGCGGATTGGCAGGCTGCTCGAATGGCCGCGCTTTGCCCAGCGGCAGATAGCCTGTAGTCCAGTCGGGCGGAATCTCTCTCGCGTCGATCTCGTAGCCCAGGTCGGCGTCAACCACCCACCGGGCCCACACCGCCGAACCGAGGGACACGCGGTCAGGGCAGCCGCCGGCAATTCCAGCAACAATCCAGTAGGCGTGGCTGAAATCGAAGCGCGGGTCAAGCCCCACGGCCATAATGGTCGAGGCGGCGTGCGCGGTGCCCGGTCCGGTGAGTACAGCCATCTCGCCGTCGCTGTTCATGCGCACCGCATGGTAGCCGGCCGGGAGTGCATAAATCTTGTCCAGGTGGTCGCGCTCGACCCAGTACTGGAGTTCACCCGGCGCATCGCCGGTGTCGGCGCCCTGCTCGAACATGGTCACGACGACCACCTTTACCGGGATCGGGCGTGGTTTCGCTGCGGCGGCATGGCCAATCGCCGCCAGGAGGAAGAGGGAAGTGAAAACGCGCGCGCGGGTCATCATTGATAGAGATCTTACCGGAGAAGTGCAGGAAACAGGAGCCGGGAGTGGGGAACACTGGCTTGGGATTACCATGGACTGGATTGGCGAGGGGACTCGCACGAAGATGACAAAAAAGATAGGCAACTTGCTTTTTGGAGCGATCATGGCAACCGCACTTGCCGCCGGTGCCGGCGCGCAACAGCCCGCAGCGCATCATTGGGCAATAGTTCTGCATGGAGGCGCTGGAATTATTGAGCGCGCCAACATGAACCCAACAACGGAGGCCGCGTATCGCGCTTCGCTTGCCCAGGCCACCGAGGCTGGTGCGCAGGTGCTGGACCGGGGTGGCTCATCGCTGGATGCGGTCGAGGCGGCCATTCTTATTCTCGAAGACGATCCGCTGTTCAATGCCGGGCGGGGCGCGGTCTTTGCCGCCGACGGCACCAACGAGTTGGACGCCGCGATCATGGACGGGTCGAACCTGAAGGCGGGGGCGGTGGCGGACGTGACCCGCACACGGCACCCCATCAGCCTGGCGCGAGCGGTGATGGAAAAGTCTCCGCACGTGTTTCTGGTGGGGCAGGGCGCAGATGAATTTTCCATCTATGCGGGGTTGGAGCAGGTGGAACCAAGCTACTTCTTCACTGAGCGGCGCTGGCAGTCGCTGGTGAAGCAGTTGAAGAAGGAAGAACTGCCCGTTCCGCCGCGGCCAGCCGGTGCGCCGCCTCCGCCGGCGGAGCCGGTCGCTGAGATCGAACCGCCAGATGCGCACAAGTTTGGCACCGTGGGCGTGGTTGCTCTCGACCGCGCCGGCAACCTTGCCGCGGGCACATCAACCGGCGGTACGCAGGCAAAGCGGTGGGGCCGCGTGGGTGATTCGCCGATCATCGGCGCAGGCACCTACGCGTCGAATCAGTCCTGCGCGGTTTCGGCAACAGGTACCGGCGAGTACTTCATCCGGCTCACCGTGGCGCGGACGGTTTGCGCGCTGGTCGAGTACAGGGGCATGAAGTTGCAGCAAGCGGTTGACGAGGTGATTCACAAGGAACTCACAGGGCTACATGGCGACGGCGGAGTAATCGCCATTGCACCCGACGGCCAGATGGCGTGGAGCTTCAACACGCCGGGCATGTACCGAGCAAAGCTGGCCGAAGGGGGGAAACTCGAGGTTGGGATTTACAACGACGAGCCGTGAACAATGGGCGGGATGCTCACTTCTCTCGGACCATCTCCACGGTTGGTGCGTCTTGGCCGCAGTTCAAGCAATGGATGGTTGCTCTATCTGCCGCGACATGCTTGACTGAGATATTCAGCATGCCACCATTCAGCCTCTTGCACTGGAACGTCAGGATGCCGCTGTCGCCTCGCGGATTCAGGAGAGTGTGCGGTTCCAGAGCAACAATGTGGACTTGCCCGTCCTCTTTTTTGATGATGTCCAGAACTAGAGTCCCGCCGAGATCTCCAGTGTCGTCGGCCAGCGTAAGGACTACGCTGGGATGCCCATCCAGTTCGCCTTGCCAGACGCCAAGCCAACTGGCTTGATTTGTGGCTTGAGACTGAGACACTGCGGCGAGCATGAATACTGCGCATAGAAATGCAGACACCTTCAACTTCATGATTCAACCTCCTGCTTCAACCTTCTGGCTTACTGCTGTTTGGCGATCGATGCGGTGGCGAGCGTTCCGCCCAGGCCCATAGTCTCTACCGCAGACGAGGGGACGATGACCATAGCGCCTTTTTCCTTGATCGCTTCGTAGAGCATGTTCATGGCGCGCAGGTGCAGTGCGCCTGGGTTTTCCGTGTAGACGCGCGAGGCCTGGGCAAATTGGTCAGACACCTGAACCTCGGCCTGGCCCAGGATCACACGGGCCCGCCGCTCGCGCTCGGCCTGGGCTTCTTGCGACATGGCGTCTTCCAGAGTCTGCGGAATTCTTACGTCACGAATTTCCACGGATTGAACGGTAATTCCCCAGGGATAGGTCTTTTCGTCGAGGATCCGCTGCAGTTCGCGCCCCATCATCTCGCGCTCGGTGATCATCTGCGCCAGTTCGTGGCGGCCAATCGATTCGCGGAGCGCCGTCTGCGCGCTCATATTGATGGCGTCGACGAAGTTCTCAACTTCGAGGATTGATTTCTCCGCGTTCCACACCAGCCAGAACACAATTGCGTCCACACTCACCGGAACAGTGTCGCGCGTAAGCGTAGATTCCGCGGTCACGCTGTGGACGCGGACGCGCTGATCGATGTGCGTGCTGATGGTCTCAAAGATAGGCACCACGTGAAACCATCCAGGGCCGCGCAGTCCAACGTACTTGCCCAGGCGCAGCAGCGCCACCTTTTCCCATTGCTGAACAACTTTGATTGAGAACAACAGGTAGGCGCCAACCAGCGCACCAACGACGATCGGCACCCTGTTGTGAATCGCGGCGCTCAGAATTGCTCCCGCGGCCAGGCAGATTACGAACGCCGTAACGGCGACTCTGTTCATGGGTACAACTTCCATTTTTGCCATTGCCTCTTACCTCCCGCGGGCCGGCTCGGAGGCCAGGTCGCGCATTTCCTTAATCAGTTCATCCACAGTGAATCCAGCGGCGCCCGCGCGCGAAACGCAATCGGCTACGATCTGCGCAAGTTGCCGCTCGCGCTCCGCGTCCGCGCGCTTTAACTTCTGGGTGCTGATAAATGTGCCGGTGCCTTGCTGGGTCTCCAGCAGGCCGCCGAACTCGAGTTCGCGATAGGCGCGCACCACCGTGTTGGGATTAATGGCCAGGTCCACTGCGAGCTGGCGAACGGTGGGCAGCTGATCGCCGGGCGTCAACTGGCCCGATGCAATTCCGCCCCGCACCTGGTCGATGATCTGCCGGTAGACAGGAACTCCGCTATGAAGGTCCAGTTGAAAGCGAAATCGGGTGGAAAATGGCCGAGGATTCATCGCGAATTCAATGTACTATAAGACTAGTACATTACGTCAAGCGAAAAATTTCTGGGTTGATAGGGATATTGGCAGAGTCCGGGCCGCATTTGTGCCCAGGCGAACAGCCGAGCCGGGCAATTCGCTGCTAATATGTTGCGCATGGATACAATTCAATACAATCTGCCGCAAGATCGGATTCCGCGTGTTTGGTACAACGTGCTTCCTGATCTTCCCAAGCCGCTGGCGCCTCCGTTGCACCCCGGCACGCATAAGCCCATCGGTCCCGACGACCTGGCCCCGCTGTTTCCCATGAGCCTGATTCTTCAGGAGGTCAGTGGCGAGCGCGAGATTGAGATTCCCGAAGAGGTGCGGCAGATCTACGCGCAGTGGCGTCCGTCGCCGCTTTTCCGCGCGCGCAGGCTTGAGAAGGCGCTCGACACGCCGGCGCACATTTACTACAAGTACGAGGGCACGAGCCCGGCCGGCTCGCACAAGCTGAACACAGCGGTGGCGCAAGCCTACTACAACAAAAAGGAAGGCACCAAGCACCTGTCGACGGAGACGGGCGCAGGGCAGTGGGGTTCGGCGCTTTCGATGGCGTGCTCGTACTTTGGCCTGGACTGCAAGGTGTACATGGTGCGGGTGAGCTACGATCAGAAGCCGTATCGCCGGGCGCTGATGGAAGCCTTCGGTGCATCGGTGACCGCGAGTCCGAGCACGGAGACTGAGTCCGGGCGCGCGATTCTGGCCGAGCATCCGGATTCGAACGGGTCGCTGGGAATTGCAATTTCAGAGGCCGTTGAAGTGGCCGCCAAGGATCCCGATACGAAGTACGCGCTGGGCAGCGTGTTGAATCATGTGCTGCTGCATCAGACCGTGATTGGGCAGGAAGCCATTGAGCAGATGGCGCTGGCCGGGGAAGAGCCAGACGTAATTATTGGCTGCACGGGCGGCGGCTCCAACTTTGCCGGCCTGGTGATGCCGTACATCGGCTTGAAGCTCAAGGGGAAGTGCGCGGCGCGCGTGGTTGCTGTGGAACCGTCGGCGTGTCCGAGCCTGACAAAGGGACGCTTTACCTATGACTTTGGCGACACGGGGCACCTGACTCCGCTGGTGAAGATGCACACGCTGGGCAGCACATTCATTCCTCCGGGAATTCATGCGGGCGGGTTGCGCTATCACGGAATGGCGCCGCTGGTTTCGCACGTGATCGACCTGGGGCTAGCCGAAGCAACGACCGTGCAGCAACTGGATGCGTTTGCAGCGGGCATCCAATTTGCGCGCGCCGAAGGGATCGTTCCGGCGCCGGAGGCGAACCACGCAGTTGCTGCCGCGATCATCGAGGCACTGCAGGCAAAGAGAGAAGGGAAGGCACGCACAATTCTCTTCAACTTGAGCGGACATGGGCATTTCGACATGCAGAGCTACATTGCATACCAGGCGGGGAAACTGGAGAACTACGAATACCCGGCCGAGGAAGTTGCGATGGCGCTGGCGGGTCTGCCGTCGTTCGAGTAAGCCGCGAATTCTATCGCCAAATGCAGTGAAGGCCATCCGCGTGGGATGGCCTTCGCTGCTTAACAATCAAAGCTGCTTCTGTTCGGCTACGGCTGTACCGGCACGCCCTGGGTTCCCGCATTCCGCGCCATGGCCTTCTCCGCGAGCACCTTGTGGGCGTTGTCTTCCAGAGCCTGCGCCTCGGGTAGATAGGTGATCGCCTTCTGGATCTCCGGATCCCAGTCGGCCAGAACTCGCAGCCCCTGTAGCTGCCCGAACTGAATGGTGACGATATCTTCCTTGATGCGCGTCTTCAGCCAGTCCTTCACGCCATTGAAGTCGGCCTCGGTGTAGGCGATGTTCTGGCCGGCGAGAAACTTCTTGAACTCGCCCAGCACGGCATCGTCCACCTGGAAGTTCTTGTCCACCGTGTGGCTGGCCACATAGACCGGCGCGAACTTGAAGAACGCATCCTTGTACATCAACTCGTCCTGGAAGCGGTTGCTCTTCGGGGTTTCGAACTTCTCGTCCGGCGTAATGCCGCCGCCGCCGTAGACCGTGCGGCCGGAGTCCGTCAGATCCACTTCCCGGTTGGTGGAGTTGGAAGGCAATGCGCCGGCGCGGTTGTAGTAGTAGTCGTAGAGCGAAACGCCTGCGTAGTTCCGCTGAATGAGCCGGCCCGAAGGCGTGTAGTAGTGGTAGGTGGTCAGCGCGAGGCCTGTATTCTCGCTGAGGTTGTAGACGGTTTGCACCAGGCCCTTGCCAAAGGTCGTTTCGCCCACAATCAGTGCGCGATCGTGATCCTGCAGTGCGCCGGAGACGATTTCAGCCGCCGAAGCCGTGCCGCGGTTGACCAGCACGACGATCGGAAAAGTTTTGCCGCCATTACCGTGCGTGGCCGTGTAGTTCTGGTCCGGATAGGCGCGTCCGCGTTGCGAGACGATGGTCTGCCCCTTGGTCAGCAGGTGATCGCACACGTCCACTGCCTGGCTCAGCAGGCCGCCGGGGTTGTTGCGCAAATCGAGCACAAGGCCTTTAAGGTCGCCGAAGCTATTGATCGCGGCCGTTACCTCGTCACCGGTTGTCTCCTGAAACTGGGTGAGATGGATGTAGCCGATGCCGGGACGAATCTCGTATTTCAGGTCCACCGAGGGATGAGGAATTTCGTCGCGTATAAGGTCGAATACCAGCGGCTCGGCCTGTCCCACGCGAACCATCGTCACCTGCACGTGCGTTCCCTTGGGGCCCTTCAGTGCTTTGGCCACCAGGTCAGAGGTCCAGCCGTCGGTGCTCTTGCCGTCCACCTTGAAGATAACGTCTCCGGGGTGGATGCCCGCCCGGTAAGAGGGCGTGCCCTCATAGGGCGTGATCACGTAGACCTTGTTGCCCTGCTGCTGGATGACCATGCCCACGCCGTAGTAGTGGCCACGCTGATCTTCGCGCATCTTTGCATAGGCTTTAGGGTCGTAGAAATTCGAGTGCGGGTCCAGAACACGGAGCATACCCGGAATCGCTCCGTCGTAAATGGCGGTGTCAGACTTGTCGCCGGTGATGGGCTCGGCGTAGTTCTTCTCCACCAGAGCGTAGACATCGGTGAACGACTTCAGGTTATCGCGCAGCTGGCTTTCGTCGGTGGCAGACTGCGCCCCGACCTTGCGCTGCAACAGCGTGCCTGCGACGGCGCAGACGGCGAAGAAGAGAATTACGGCGAAGAATGCGCGGCGTGCGCGGGGAGTCATAAGCGGACGGAACCTCCGAACGGCAGGTGCGGGAAGACCCCATCTGCGGACTTCCGATTGATCGGGCCGTAGTCCGCCGTGTGCGGAAGGAGTGCTGCCCGAAAAATATTCGCCTTGCCCGAATCCGGCAAGGCTAAGGAATTTGGCGTACCGCTTGCAGGGCTCCGCAGAGCCATCCTGGGCTAAAGTATAGCACCGTGATGTTTGACTCCTGCAGCTGCCTTTAGGGTAGCGGAACCCCGTTTGACGGGCTGCGGTAAGGGCGTCAAAAGCAGATAGCAGGGCTTGGATGGGGATTGTTTTTCTGAGATTTGGGAGAACAAACCGCCCAGGGGTGGTTTGCAGGGCGTTCGATTCCCGCCCCTTCCCAGTGAATTTCAAGGAGCAGGCTCCCTGGCTCTGATACGCGCGGCGATCGGTGCCAAGAACGACCGAAAGCCAGTCCGCAGCGTATTTTGGGGCGCGCCTGGTCGCAGGAAATCCGCAGCGGCAATCGCGTATCTGCTGCCCAGGCATTTACAATAGCGTCTATGCTTCAGGTGGTGTTTTATCCCGCCCGATGTGTGCTGACCCTATGACCCTAAGATTCCTTCGCATTCCCGCTGCAATTGTATTCGGTACGGCGCTGCTTGCCGGTCCCGCGCTCGTGGCTGCCCAGAATTCCGCTCCGCAGAGCCCCTACGGGGGCGTCACGGTCGAGGACATCATCGCTCGGGTGAACGACCAGATCATCACCCGCTCCGACTACGATCGCGCAATGGCCGAAGTGGACCAGGAGGCGCGCCAGCGCGGGGCCACGACGATGCAGGAGATCTCCGCGGCGCACACAGACCTGCTGCGCAACCTGATTGACC
The DNA here is from genome assembly GCA_035529815.1 of Occallatibacter sp. Lineage (GTDB taxonomy): Bacteria > Acidobacteriota > Terriglobia > Terriglobales > Acidobacteriaceae > Telmatobacter. The sequence continues at coordinate 49,598 of DATKWA010000075.1, forward strand.
AGCAGCTCTGGCTCTCCAGGGGCAAGCAACTGGGCATTACGGGCGATACTGAACTGATCAAGCGCCTCGACGAAATCCGCAAGCAATACCACCTGGATACGCTGGAAGATCTTGAGAAGGCAGCCAAGTCGCAGGGCGTATCGTACGAAGATTTCAAAGCCAACATTCGCAATCAAATCATCACTCAGGATGTGATGCGGCAGGAAGTTGGGGCCAACATCCGGTTTACTCCCGGCGAGGCCGAGCGCTACTACGCGCAGCACAAGCAGGATTACTCTCAGCCTGAGAGCGTGACCCTGAGCGAGATTCTTATCTCGACCGGAACTGCGGGGAGCAGCGATCCAGCCAAGCTGGCGGCTGCCAAGGCAAAGGCGGAAGACCTGGAAACCCGGCTTCACGCCGGCGGCAACTTCAGCGAACTCGCCAAGTCGTTCAGCGACGGGCCCACGGCGGCTCAGGGCGGCGATCTCGGCCAGTATCAGCGTGGCGCATTGCCCAAGCTGCTAGAGGAAAAGACCTTTCCGCTCAAGACGGGGGAGTTTACCGAGCCGATTCTCACGCGCCAGGGCTACATCATCCTGAAGGTGGTTCAGCACAATTCCGGTGGTCCGCGCCCGTTCAAGGACGTGGAAAGTCAGGTGGAAGACGCCTTTTACATGAGCCGGATGGAGCCGGCCATTCGCGCCTATCTCACCAAGTTGCGCGAAGAGTCCTATATCGACATCAAGCCGGGCTACACCGACACCGGCGCCAGCCCCAACGAAACCAAGCCGGTTTTCAGTGCCTACACGCCGCCTTCCTCGAAGAAAAAGAAGAAGGTTGAGCGCACGCGCTTCCGCGAGACAACTCACAGCTTCCGCCAGAAGTCACCCCAGGCGGAGGAAGCGGCGACCGCGCCGGCCGTGGTGAAGGTCAGCGAGAAAAAGACAAAGAAACACGAAAAGAACGAAAAGCTTGCAATTGAGAAGCCAGGCAAGAAGGAAAAAATTCGCTTTGGCCAAAAGCCGCGCGAAACTCTTCCCTCAGAGCCTAACGGCGCGATCGAGAACGCGGGCGCTCTTCCTGAGACTGCATCTTCGGTTGCAGAGCCGGCGAATCCGCTGGAACCGACTGCACCGGAAACCAAGACCCGCTTCAGTGCGCGTGCCAGGGCGCCTAAAAAGGACAAGCATGCTTCCGCTTCTCAGCCCGATACGCTGGCTCCTCCTCCACCGGATGCGGCCGAGGTCGCGGACCGGGCCACTCAATCCGGCCCGCTAGGCCTCGCAGGCGATACCGCCTCAAAGAAGAAAAAGAAGGAAACCACCGAAGGCGAAAAAACCCGCATGGCGGATCGGAAAAAGGAGCCCGGCACAGAAAAACAGCAGCCGCAGTTTACGCCTGCGCCTCAGGAGCCAGGAGCGCCTGCTCCGGAACCTCAGACGGAAGCTCCTGCTCCTTCATCGCAGCAGTAGCGCAAATTCAGCAAATCCGGCGGGCCTGGGAGACGATCCCAGGCCCGCTTCATTTTTGGCAACCAGGGCCGCTTGCGTTAAGCTTCTCGTCAGAATGAAAGATATCTATATTGCCGATCTCGCGGCCTTCGACGACGGAAAGCTCTTCGACGGCTTTTTCCTGGTGCTCGCCAGGCAGCAACGCCTGACCAAAACCAATAAGCCCTACCTCAACCTGATTCTGGGCGATAAGACCGGCCAACTGGAAGGCCGCATCTGGGAGCCGGGCGACCCGCGCATCGCCAAAGATTTCGACAAGGGCGACATTGTGAAGGCCCGCGGCAGCGCTTCCAGCTTCGACGGCCGGATCCAGATGAAGATTGATCAGCTTCGCCTGGCGCAGACGGCCGAGGTAGACAAATCGGACCTGCTGCCTTCAACAACGTACGACGTCGCCGCTCTCTGGAGCCAACTCCAGGCGAGTATCGAGAGCATGGCCAACCCCGACCTCAAGCGGCTGTGCCAGACGATGCTGGCCGATCCGGCTATCGCTGCAGCCTACCGCGAAGCGCCGGCTGCGCGGCAGCTTCATCATGCCTGGCTCGGCGGCTTGCTGGAGCACGTGGTGAGCCTGCTCAATCTGGCCGGCCGCGTCGCCACCCACTATCCGTTCCTGGACCGCGACCTGCTCCTCGCCGGCGTCATCCTTCACGACATCGGCAAGACCCGCGAACTTTCCTGGGGCATCGGCTTCGACTACACCGTTGAAGGCACCCTGCTGGGACACATCCAGATGGGCATCGACATGGTCGAGAAGGCCATCGCCAGCCTGCCAGATTTCCCAGACCGCCTGCGTACGCTGGTGCTGCACATGATTCTGTCCCACCACGGCAAGCTGGAGTTCGGCTCGCCCAAGCTGCCCATGATTCCTGAGGCGTTGGTCCTGAACTTTGTCGACGATCTCGACGCCAAGATGCAGGCCGTCTCCAGCGAATTTGAAAAGTCCATCCGTGAAGGCAAAGGCCCCGACGAGTTGACAGGCAAAGTCTGGTCGCTCGACAACCGGCAGTTGCTGAATACGAAGCGCTGGCTGGGGGAAGACGAAAAGTAGGGACCAGGCGCTACCTTCACCCCAAAAACCACTCCCACTGCTCTTTAGTCAGCGGCACCACCGAGAGCCGCCCAATCACCACCAGCGGCGAGCCCGCAAACAGCGGTTCTGCCTTGATTGCCGCCAGATTCTTTGGCTGCTTCAGCCGCTTGCCCACCTTTACGCGCACCACCGGCACCTTCGGGTCGCTCGGGTCTACGCTCACCACGGTTCCCGTGCCTACAGCCGTGCGCTCGTCGCCCGTGTGGTAGAAAATCCACTTCGTCCCGGCCTTCATCTCACGCAAATGCTTCACGGCCGTCGGATTGGTCACGTTATCCCACACCGTTTCTTTGTCACGCAGAAAATCGTCAAAGGAATAGACATCGGGTTCAGTTTTGAAGAGGAAAAAGTTGTTCATGGGCTCCATCGTAAGCGACAGGGGCCAAACGCGAATAGTATTCTTCGCGCCGGCCCCAGCCAATGAATCGCCTGCACAACGTCTTTCGCCGTCCGCCGCATGGCTTTCTCAGCCTACGCAGCTATCTGTCTGCGATAACTGCGGTTGCCGGAGACTGGCGACTATGCTCTCCGGTACAATGAAACTAATATGATCCGATTCTCCACAGCCGGCGAGTCCCACGGCGAGGCGCTCACTGCCCTCATCTCCGGGCTGCCTGCCGGCGTCCCCGTCGATCTGGATTTCGTGAACCGCGAGCTTTGGCGCAGGCAGCAGGGGTATGGCCGCGGCGGGCGCATGAAGATTGAAACCGACAAAGCCCACGTGCTCTCAGGCGTTCGCCACGGCAAGACCATCGGCTCGCCCATTGCGATCGAGATCGTGAACCGCGACTGGAAGAACTGGGAAGAAAAGCTCCCCGTCGCAGCAGGCGACCCGGCCAAGCATCAGGCCGTTGCGTCGCCCAGGCCCGGCCACGCCGACCTTGCCGGCGCGCTCAAGTACAACTTCCCCGACGCCCGCTATGTGCTCGAGCGCGCTTCGGCCCGCGAGTCCACCGGGCGCGTCGCTGCTGGCGCTTTTGCAAAGTTGATGCTGAGCGCTCTCGGCATTGAAGTCGCCAGCCATGTAATCCGCGTGGGCCGCGTTGAGCTGGACCGCACCGCCGCATGGGAAGAGATTGCCGCCGTAGCCGCGCAGGACGAAATTCTGCTCAGTTGCGTGGACCCGGCGACCGAAGCGCGCATGAAGGAAGAGGTCGAGACAGTCTCGCGCACTGGCGACACCGTTGGCGGCGTCTTTGAGGTTGTCGTCCATGGCGCCCCCGCCGGCCTCGGCACTTACGCCAACTGGGACGAGCGGCTCGACGGCCTGCTGGCATGGTCCGTCATGAGCCTGCAAGCGGTGAAGGCAGTCGAAATTGGCCGCGGAGTTACGGCAGCGGAATCGTTCGGCTCCAAAGTCCACGATCCGATTCATTACGCGGATCAGGACAACGGCACTCCTACACGCTTTACCCGGCCACACAATAACGCCGGAGGCATCGAGGGCGGCGTGTCAAACGGCGAGGACATCGTCGTGCGCGGCTACCTCAAGCCGATTTCAACGTTGCGCCGCCCGCTGGAATCGGTGCGCTTCGACACTCGCGAGGCAACCAGTGCAAGCTACGAGCGTAGTGATATTTGCGTAGTGCCCGCAGCCGGCGTCGCTGCCGAAGCCATGGTCGCGTTCACGGTAGCAAGCCTGGCCCAGCAGAAGTTCGGCGGCGATTCCATGCTGGAAATGAAACGAAATTTCGATGGATACATCGAACAGATACGGAGCTATTAGTAAGCAACAATGATTCTAACGATCGTCAAATACCCAGAACCAGTCCTTTCGCAGCCCGGTGAGCCGGTAACTGAATTCAACGCCGAATTGCGCAAGCTGGTGGCAGACATGTTCGAGACGACCTACGCCAATCAGGGCATCGGGCTGGCCGCGCCGCAGGTGGGCGCGTCCAAGCGCGTAACCGTGATCGACCTCAGCATGGGCAAGGACCCGAAAGACAAGCTGGTGCTCATCAATCCAGAGATCATCTCCAGCGAGGGCAAGCTTTATGAGGAAGAGGGCTGCCTCAGCTTTCCCGACATTCGCGAGAAGGTGGTGCGCGCCGCCAAGGTCCGCATTCGCGCCCAGGACGAGCAGGGCAAATGGTTCGAGAAGGATGGCGAGGAACTGCTTGCGCGCGCCATGCAGCATGAGATCGACCACCTCGATGGAATCTTGTTTCTGGTTCGCATGAGCGCGCTCAAGCGCAGCCTGAATCTGCGCAAGATCCGCAAGATGCAGGCGAACGGCGAGTGGTAGAGCAGTGAAATTGGTCTTTTGCGGCACGCCGAGCTTCGCAGTTCCAACGCTTGAGGCTCTGCTCGCCGCGGGCCACGAAATTCCCTTGGTAGTCTCTCAACCCGACCGTCCCGTTGGACGCAGTCAGCAACTCACTGCGCCTCCTGTAAAGCAGGCCGCCATGGCCGCTGGCATAGCGGTTGTGCAGCCGGAAAAAATTCGCAACAACGCCGAGTTTCGCGCACAGCTTGAGGCAATCGCTCCCGATGCGATCATCGTCGTAGCCTACGGCCGCATCATTCCGCCATGGATGCTGGCGCTGCCTCGCCTCGGCTGTATTAACCTACACGGCTCGCTGCTTCCAAAATATCGCGGCGCCGCGCCCATTCAGTGGGCCGTCGCTATGGGCGACGCCTACACGGGCAACACGACAATGCTCCTGGAAGAAGGGCTCGACACCGGTCCCATCCTGTTGCAGCAGACCGTAGAGATTGCGCCCCACCAAACCGCAGTGGACCTTTTCGAGATCCTTGCCAGGGCAGGCGCGCCGCTGGTGGTGGAGACTCTTGCCGGCCTCGCCGCCGGAACCGTCAAGCCGCAACCCCAAAACCACGAGGGCGCAACCTTTGCGCCGCTGCTCGACCGCGAAGACGGGCGCATCGATTTCGCCGCCCGCACCGCACACGAACTCTACAACCGCTGGCGCGGATTTCAACCGTGGCCCGGAGCCTTCACCACGCTGGACGGAAAGAAACTCATCGTTCATCGCATGTCGGTTGCGGACGCATCGAACTCTGGCTTGGGCCTGGAGCAGCCGGGACAGATTCGCGTAGTGAATCATCGGCTCTTCGCGGCCTGCGCCGAGGAAACGTGGCTTGAGCTGATCGAGGTTCAACTCGAAGGCAAAAAGCGCATCACTGCCGCGGAATTCCTGCGCGGCACAACGCTCGCCGGGAATGCGCGGCTCGGTTGAAAAAAACGCCGCAAATCTCGGTTGCCCGCAAGGCAGCGTTCAAAATTCTGATGGCCGTCGAGCGCGGCCAGTCCCACTCCGACGACCTGCTTCGAGACCAGGCTGTCAATGTGCTTTCGGCGCCGGACCGCAACCTGACGACCGCGCTCGTGCTCGGCGTGCTGCGCTGGCAGATTCAACTCGACCATCAAATCCATGCGCTCCTGAAGCGGCCCAACGCAAAACTCGATTCCGAAATTTTGATCGCGCTGCGCATGGGCGCTTTTCAGCTTCTGCATCTCAATCGCATTCCCGCCCGCGCCGCCATCGATGAAAGCGTCGAGCTGGCCAAGCAGGCAGGGCATCGCTTTGCATCGGGCATGGTGAACGCGGTGCTGCGCAAAGTCAGGGTTCCGTCTGAACCCTTTTCAGAAGAAACTCCCGCTGCGTTGGCGCTGTCCCAGGCACATCCCACCTGGCTGGTCGAGCGCTGGGCCAGTTTCTACGGGTTTGAAACCGCGCGCGCAATCTGCCGCCACGGGCAAGCACAGCCAGCGTTGACCGTGCGCATCGCCAGCGCCGAGGTCGTGGAAGAACTCGCCCAGGCCGGAATTCAGCTAGGGGCAGGCGAACTGCTAACGGCAGCGCGCACCGTTCTCTCAGGAGACGTGACTGCAACAGCGGCGTTTCGCGAGGGGCGCGTTCGACTCCAGGACGAAGGCTCCCAACTGGTGGCGGAAATCGCCGCCAGCATCGGCGGGGACCACGGCCAAGGCGCGAATAGCATCCTCGATGCCTGCGCAGCTCCCGGCGGAAAGACCCTCATCCTCGCCGAGCGTAATCCTGCGGCCCGCATCGTTGCCTGCGAGTCGAGGGAGGCACGGTTTGCTCAATTGCAGAAGCGTCTAGCCGGTTACAACGACCGCATCGAGTGCCGGCTGGCCGACGCAACCGCTCTGAACGAAGATGGCGTCTTTGATCGTGCGCTGGCCGATGTGCCTTGCAGCGGAACCGGCACGCTGGGCCGCAATCCGGAGATTCGCCATCGTCTTCGCCCCGAGGATTTACCGCGCCAGGCAGAGCGTCAGCGCGCGATTCTCTCCGCTGCGCTGCGCGCCGTTCGCGTTGGTGGGCAGGCTGTCTACTCCACCTGTTCGCTTGAGCCTGAAGAGAACGAGCAGGTGATTGCCGCCGTTCTGCGTCAAAGCGCGAACACGCGGGTAGTCTCGCTTGAGTCCCGCATGGATGCGCTCGTCGAGGAAGGTGTCCTGACTTCTCCCGGTGCTGCTAAACTGCGCGGTTCACTCACGCCCGAAGGCGCGCTGCGGCTTATGCCGGGCGCTTTTCGCACCGACGGTTTTTTCATCGCGTTGATGGAGCGAACGGCCTGAGGGACGAAGCCTGCGAACGTGCAAGCCATCACGATTAATCCTCAACCTACTCCGCGCCCAACTTCAGATCCGCGTAGTTGCGACGAAGAAGGTCGCACAGCGCTTCCACCACCAGTTCATGATCGGCCCGTTGCGGCAGGCCGGAGACGGTGACGCTGCCGACAATCCCTGCATCCTTCACGGTGAGCGGAAACGAGCCGCCATGTGAAGCGTATTCGTTGATGGGCAGGCCGCGCTCTTCGAGCGACGTACTCCTCTGAGTCATGGTGAGGCCTACTCCATAAGAGCTGCGATGGAAGCGCGCCACCACGTTGCTTTTGCGATGGACCCAGGAGACATTGTCCGGTGTCGTCCCCTTGAGCGCCGTGTAGAACAGCGGTTGCCCGAACCGCCGCACGTCTACAACGATCGACAGGCCGCGTTCTTCTGCCATCACCCGCAAGCGCGTGCCGATTTCCCACGCCATCTGTTCGTCCATGCGCGGCAACTGCAGTTCGCGCTCCTGCAACGCAACCCGTTCCACATCCTCGTTCAATCCCATCGATTCCGGTCTCCTTATCTCATCGCTGCTCTGCAAAGCCATGTTTATCGTGCCACGGTCAACCTGACTATCGTACTCTGGTCCACGCGTGCTCCGGCGGCCGGTGCCTGCGCAATCACGGTGCCCGGTCTGACAGGCGGCACAGGGGCTGCGTTACCGCTGCCGACGGGAGCCACAGGCACGCTGATATAAACAGGCACTTCGGACTTGATTCCCGTCTTGGCCAATGCGCTCTGCGCGCTCACCACAGGCAATCCGGAGAGGTCGGGCATTACATATCCGTCCGGCTCTTCGTCGTCCGGAGCAGCCACCAGCAGGCTAACGGTGGGCTGCGCAATATCCTGCGCGTGAGCAGGCGGATCCTGCGCCAGCACGGTGCCCGCAGTGGCATTTGCGTCGGGCAGTTGCACAGTTGCGCCTACCGCAAGCCCGGCGCCGCGCAATCGCAGCTCCGCAACACGCTGATCAAGCCCTAACGTGCTTGGTACATCCACCATCTGCGGCCCCAGGCTCTCGGCCACGCGCACCTTCCATTCGCGGCGCACCACCATTCCCGGCGCGGGCGACTGGGAGAGAATGTGCCCCGTCGCAACATCGCCCGAGTAGTAGCGATTATCTACGTCGAGAATCAGCCCCAGTCCCGCCGTTAGGCTGCGCGCATCCGCCACGGTCATGCCTTTCAGCGACGGAACCTGCACCTCCGCTCCGTGAATGGAGAAGTGCATGGTAACGATGGCCGCGAGCAGCGCCACGACGACCAGCAGCATCAGCAGGGACGCCATCCGAAAAAAATTCACGATTGGATGACCGTTCATCGTCTCGGCTCACTCCTTGTGAACATTCTCTTGAGCTCTATCGTAAATTGTCCGTGACTGGCTCGGGGTGGATGGTGACGCGCTCCACCTCGGGGCACTCGAGCTTGAAGCGATCTTCAAGAGCCGTGATCACGCGGTGTACGTGTTGCATGTGCAGGTCGTCCGGCAGCGTGCAATGGCAAGCAAGATAGATGTGTTCCCCCGCACGGCTTACGCTGATTTCATGCACATCCACGATTTCAGGAAAAAGATAAGCCGCGGAGCGTAGAACTTGTTCGATCTTGCGGTCTTCCTCGACCATCTCTTCCGGCTGCTCGATTGTGGCCGGCTCGCTTTCAATGTGTGTCAGCACCGAGTCGATCTCCGGAGCTTCGCGCAGAATCTCGGCTTCAAGCGAGCTCACAAAGCCGTGCGCCGCCCGCAGTGGCATGGTTTCGTCCAGTTCCACATGCTGTTCCACCCGCAGCCGCCCATGGATGGACTGCACACTGAGTTCGTGCACGCTCACGTTGTTGCGCGCCGCCACGGCTCGAACGCGGTCGAATACGCTCTCCGCACGGGCCTTGCGCGGCACCGTGTGAATCACAACATCGGCTTGCGGCAGCGCGCGGTGCACTGCATCCGTGGCTGACTGCACCAATTCATCGGTATGTTCAAACGTGAAACTGCGCGGCAGCGCCAGCGTAAGGTCGGCAAAATAGCTGGCGCCCGCGCGCCGCACCCGAGCCTGTTCCACGGCCATCACGCCGTCGATCTGCTCCACCTCTTGCACCAGGCGCCGCCGCGTCTCCGCCGGTACCTCGTCCATCAGCACCGCCACCGTCTCGCGGCCCAGCAGCAGCGTAAGCCGCAGAATCATGAGCGACACCACCACTGCGGCGAATGGGTCAGCGTATTTGAGCCAAACGATTCCGTAGTGCGCGCCCACCCAACTCGCTACAAGGCCGGTGAGCACCGCAAGCGTGGACCAGATGTCGCTGGCGAAGTGGGTCGCGTCGGTTGCCAGCGCCGGCGATCCGGTCTGCAGAGCCACCGCGCGCAGTTGCCGCGAACGCCAGTAATCCACTCCAATGGACGTCACCAGCACCAGCACCGGCCAAACCGAGTGGCGCAGCTCCATGGAGTGGCTGAAGATCCGTTCGACGGCTTCCAGGATAATCCAGGCGCAGGAGACAGCCATCAGAATGGCTTCAAAGAACGCGGAGAGATTTTCGATTTTGCCGTGGCCGTAGGTGTGGTCTTCGTCGGCGGGCTTGTCGCTGACACGCACCGAGAAGAAGGTAAGCGCCGCGCCAACAAAGTCCAGTGCCGAGTGCGCCGCGTCTGAGAGCACGCCCAGCGACCCGGACAGCAGCCCCGCCGCGACCTTCAGCAGGGTCATCGCTCCAGCGGCCAGCATCGATTGCTGTGCGACCCGCCGCTTCGCCGCAGAGGATTCCTCTACCGTGATTGCGGGTTCGTTGACGGCAGGCGAACTGGATGCGGCGCGAGTCATTGAGTTTCTAGACTACAAGCGTGCGCTCGGCGGTGTACAACCCGGCGATGCCGAACGTGTATGGCTGCCATGCGCACCGATCGTATCCAGTGGACTGCATCAGCTGCAGCATCTGTGGGGGTGGCGGAAAATTGCCGACGGAAGTTGGTAGGTAATTGTAGGGTCCATTCTTGCCGCAAATAAGGCGTCCGATGGCCGGCAGCACGCGTCGAAAATAAATTGCATAGGCCTTGCCCATCAGGCCTCCGGGCTCGCTGAACTCGAGAATGCCCAGCTGCCCGCCAGGTTTCAGCACGCGATTGAACTCGCGCAGGCCAGCCTCGTAGTTGGCGAGATTTCTGAATCCGAACGCCGTGACGATCAGATCGAGAGACGCGGATTTCAGCGGCAGGTGGAGCGCGTCGGCCTCCAGTGGCACCGCGTAGGCCTTGCCGGCGCCGACTTTCTCCGCGCCGAATTTCACCACTCCACGGCTCAACATGCCTCGGGAAAAATCCGCGGCCAGAATCGGCTGCGCGCCATCGGGCCGATGCTTAAGCAGGGCCATGGTCAGGTCCCCGGTGCCGCAGCAGATGTCGAGAACTGCGGCTCCCGGCTTGGCCAGGATCGGCTGGAAGCGCCGCGCCGTGCGGCGCCACCACAGCCGGTCAACATTCGCTGACAGCACATGATTCAGCAGGTCATACCGGGGCGCAATCGAGTCGAACATCTGCCGCACAGCCTGTGCCGCGGATGCTTCATCAGCCGTGCCCAATGGTTTGGCCCCTGTCGCCGGCATGGTCTCGCGTACCCCGTAGATTTCCGGATGTCCCCGGCGAATTGAACGCTCTTACTGCAGCAGAGTCGGCTCGTCGTCCTTGAGTTCTTCGGGCGGAATGATGACTGCGGCCGCAACCTTGTCTTCCGGCTCCAGGTTCAACAGGCGCACACCTTGCGTCGCCCGTCCCGCCGCGCGGATGGTCTTGGTGTCGATGCGGATGATCTTGCCGAACTGGCTGATCACCATCAGTTCCGACGAATCGTCGACCAGTTGAATGCTGCTCACGCGGCCAATGCGCGGCGTCACCGCCATGTTCTTCACGCCCTTGCCGCCGCGGGTTTGCAAGCGATACATGTCCACGTCCGTGCGCTTGCCAAAGCCGTTTTCAGTGATGGCAAGAATGCGATAAGCGCCTGGCTCATGCTCTTTTGGCGTAACCGCGACACCCACAATGTAGTCGTTCTTGGCCAGCGCAATTCCGCGCACTCCATAAGCAGGGCGGCCCATCGAGCGAACATCGCACTCGTCAAATCGGATCGCCTGCCCCAGGTGCGTAGCCAGGAAGACAATCTGGTTCCCATCCGTGATGCGCGCCTTCACCAGCTCGTCGTCCTTGTCGATGCCGATGGCGATGATCCCGCGCGCCATCACGTTCGAGAAGTCCTTGAGCGGCGTCTTCTTTACCGTTCCTTTTTGCGTGGCGAAGAAGACGTATTTGCCCTCTTCTTCAAGATCGCGAACCGGAAGAATCGCGCGCACGTTTTCGCCCGGCTGCAGGTCAAGCAGGCTCTGCATCGATTTGCCCTTGCCTGCCGCGCTTACGTCGGGAATCTCGTACACCTTCAGCCAGTACACGCGGCCCGCGTTGGTAAAGCACAGCAAAAACGCATGCGTCGAGTCCACAATGAGCTGCGAGACAAAATCCTCTTCGCGCGTCTTCATGCCCGTGCGGCCGGTGCCGCCGCGTCGCTGCTGGCGATAGATCGAGATTGGCGTCCGCTTCAGGTAACCCTGGTGGCTCACCGTCACCGCAACCTGCTCGTCGGCAATCAGGTCTTCAAGCTGCAGTTCGGCGCTCTCGTCCACAATCTGCGTGCGCCGAGCGTCGCCGTACTTGTCGCGAACCTCTTCCAGTTCCTTCACAATCACGGCGCGCAGCTTGGCGTCGCTGGCTAGAATCGACTCGTACTCGGCAATCCGCTCGCGTACCTGTTTCAGTTCGGTCAGCAGCTCGTCGATCGACAGTTGCGTCAACCGGTAAAGCTGCAACTCCAGGATGGCGTCGATCTGCCGGAGCGTAAGGCCCTTTTCCTCGCGGGGAAGAGTTGCGCGATCCAGCTTGATGACGATTTCACTGCCCTTGCTCCATACAAATAAATTCTCGCGCGCCTCGGCTCTCGAACCCGATCCGCGAATGATCTTGATCACCTTGTCCAGGTTGTCGAGCGCAATCTGCAAGCCCTCCAGAATGTGCTCACGGTCCCGCGCCTTCTTAAGCAGAAACACTGTCCGCCGCTGCACCACATCCACGCGATGATCGATGAAGGCATGAATCGCCCGATCCAGCCCAAGCTCCCGCGGCTGCCCGTTCAGCACAGCCAGGAAGATCATCGAGAAGCTTTCCTGCATCTGCGTGTGCTTGTAGAGCTGGTTCAGCACAATCTCCGGCTGCGCGCCGCGCTTCAGCTCGATCACAATCCGCATGCCGTCGCGGTCGCTCTCATCGCGCACGTCGCTGATCTCGTCGATGATCTTGTCGTTCACAAGGTCGGCAATGCGCTCGATCAGCTTGGACTTGTTCACCTGGTAAGGAATCTCAGTGACGATGATCGCCTGCTTTTCCTTGGTCATGTTCTCTGTAGCCACTTTGGCCCGCATCATAAAGCGGCCGCGGCCAGTCCTGTACGCCTCCGGAATCCCGGATTTGCCATAGAGGAAGCCGCCCGTCGGAAAGTCCGGCCCCTGCACATGCTTCAGCACTTCGGCTAGGCCCGCGTGAGGATTCTTCACCAGCGCGATCGTGGCATTCACCACCTCGGTCAGGTTGTGAGGCGGAATGTTGGTGGCCATGCCCACAGCGATCCCGCTCGATCCGTTGACGATCAAGTTCGGAATCCGGGTCGGCAGCACAGAGGGCTCAAATGTGGACTCGTCGTAGTTCGGCACAAAGTCCACAGTCTCCATGTCGATGTCGGCCAGCAACTCGCCGGAGATACGCGACATGCGGCATTCGGTGTAGCGCATCGCCGCCGGCGGATCGCCATCCACCGATCCAAAGTTCCCCTGTCCGTCCACCAGCGGATAACGCAGCGAAAACGGCTGCGCCATGCGCACCAGCGTGTCGTAGATCGCCGAGTCGCCATGGGGATGGTAAACGCCCATCGCCTGGCCCACAACCTTCGCGCACTTGGTGTATTTCTTGTTGTGCTGCAGCCCCATCTCGTTCAGCGTGTAAAGCACGCGCCGGTGCACGGGCTTCAACCCGTCGCGGGCATCCGGCAACGCGCGCCCGATAATCACGCTCATCGAGTAGTCGAGATACGAGCGGCGCATCTCCTCTTCGATGTTGATGGGAATGAAGTTCGTGCCACCGTCGGGAGGGGTGCCACCTTCAAGAGGGAGTTGGGGGTTTTGATCGTCTGCCATAGTTTTTTTCTAAGCGCAGCGGAGGGCGGCAAAAAAGGTCCGGTAAAAGCAGGGCCGGGTCCGCAGGCTATGGTTCCATTTTACGGGTTCCAGGCGGGTTTCCGCAAGTTGGAATGTGAGAAATAAGTCCTTATTTTGCTTTAATTTATAGCGAACTTCAGGCGACCGTGCAGAGGCCGCGAAAAACAGCGCGAACTGCGAAGAATCCTGCCCCAAATCTAATGCAGATTTCGCTGCGGTTCTCAGCCGCTTCCCATGTGCACCCGGCTTCAGAATCCACACCCAAAGCCTCACCCGCTGCAGATCACATCATCCCGGGCAAGCTCAACAGGCTAAAGACCGCCTGCAACAGAACGATGGCCGCGCCGGCCGCGAGCGCCAGCCGTCCCCGCGTGCTTTCATACGCATCGGCAAATACGCCGCCCACAAACGTCACCAGAAACGGAAGCGCCCAAAGCCATGGGCTGCCCTGTGAGCCCGTCATCACCAGCACGAACAAAACCAACGCGCAAAGCAGAGGAGTTGTATTCCCAAAGTAGCGCGACCGCTTAAGCCCCAGGAAAAATACCAGCGCCGCGCAGGAGGCCACCGTGATTCCAGCGTTGCCCAGCGCGCCAAAGAACCGCCGTGCCGGGTCCAGAGAAAACCAAAGGAATCCCGCCGCCGAGCGGAACACATAGCTGAACGCGTCCGCCGAAAATCCGTAGCACACAAACAGCAGCACCAGCGCACCAGCCGAGGCCATCACCACCACAGGGAGCGCCTGGCTCCTGTGTCCCTCTGCAACCCAAAGCATCAGCAGCAGCCCCAGCAGCGCAACCACCGGCAGCGCGGCAATGTGCGCTGCTGCGGCCAAACCAAAAAGCAGCGTCAGCAGCACCATCCGCACATGCCATTTGCGCTTTGGCCCCTGCATCGCGTGGGCGACGCCAATGCACGTATACACGCCCCCATAGACGCCCAGCGCGGCCAGCACCTCCGCATTCGGGGTCAGGCATGCCTTCAGCACTTCAGGAGAAAAGCAATAGAGCGCCAGCGCCGTGTAGCCGCCCAGGTTTCCGTAGAGCCGCCGCGTCACCCACCACACGCAACCGCCCAGCAGGCAACCCGCAAACAGAAACGGGAGCCGCAGCAGCAACAGGATGTGCGTCATCTGGTGGCGCAGTTCCCAGGTGCTTATATTCCCGCCTGCCTGCACAACCCGGTCTTCGGGCTTGCGGAAATGATCCAGCCCTTGCTCGGCCAGAAAATTCAGCGTCAGCGGCAGACCTGCCATACGGTAGGCAAGAATTCCATCGTGGATATTTCCGCAGCTGGTAAAGTAGCCGGCCAGCGCCGCGGGCCGCTCCCAGGTCTCGCGTCCGCAGCGCGCGTACTGATAGTCGCGATCGGTCAGAGTCTGGTGAACCGTGACCCAAAATCCCTGCAGAAGAAAAAGTGCCAGCATCCCCGCCGCAATGCGTTGCGGAGGATTGAATCGAAAGCGGCGAAGGATTCCGAACCGGTGGGTCATCGTGTCAGCGGGCAAACTCCAGTCTAGCCGCTGCCCTTCACTTTCCAAAGCTCCCAGCCGCCAAATCTCACTCAAGGCTCTTGCTGATCATTACCCTCCAAAGGTGCACAATCGAGACATGGGTCTCTCTATCCTCATCCTCGACAGCCCGCAATCCGATCTCGCCCAGGCCTATTCCGTGGACCAGAATGAGCGCCAATGGCGGCTTTCAGTCCCAATTTCACACGGACCCCCACCCCCCCCTCCCCGTCAATTGCACCGATTATGGTGCAGTGAAAAAATAACCCATTCATAATCAATGCACTACAGGAAGCAATCAGTGCATAAGTAGTAACGATGGTGTTGTTTTTCGACGTTTTTCGACGTTTTTATCGCAAAAAAATGCTCCTTAAAGCTCGTTTTTGGCCCCTGATCGGCCATTTCTAACCACCGCAAACCTGCCTCCACCACTTCGGTCTGGAGCGCGGACCCATCGGAGATCGCGGAACATGAGCGACTTTGCCCAGGCAACCGCAAACCGCTACACTTCCCTCAGCATGGCTATCGCTCGCGACAACACGCCGGAACGTCTCGTAAGCGCCGTCCGCGCCGACGAAGAGCAGGGCTTTGAACTCAAACTGCGTCCCCGCTGGCTCGGCGAATTCATCGGCCAATCCAAGGCCAAGGAGCAGCTCGCCATCGCGCTTGAAGCCGCCAAATCCCGCGGCGAGGCCCTCGATCACGTCCTGCTCTTCGGGCCGCCGGGCCTCGGCAAGACCACGTTGGCGACCATCATCGCGAATGAGCTGGACGTGGGCTTTCAGCAGACCTCCGGTCCGGCGCTGCAGATTCAGGGCGACCTAACAGCCATTCTGACCAACCTGCGCGAGCGGCAGGTGCTTTTCCTCGATGAAATTCATCGCATGCAGCCGGTGTTGGAAGAAAAGCTCTACACCGCTCTTGAGGACTACAAGCTCGACATCATCATCGGTCAGGGCCCGGCTGCGCGCACCCACGTAATGGAGATTCGCCCCTTCACCTTCATCGGCGCAACGACAAGGCCCGGGCTGCTTTCGTCGCCCTTGCGGTCGCGCTTCGGCATCCTGCTGCGCCTCGAGTTTTATACCGAGGAAGACCTCCGATTCATCGTCACACGATCTGCCGAAGTGATGCAGATTCCCATCGACGAAGATGGCGCCGCGGAGATCGCGCTTCGTTCTCGCGGCACGCCCCGCATCGCCAACCGGCTCCTTCGCCGGGTGCGCGACTATGCGCAGGTGCGCGGCTCGGGCTCGATTGACCGGCCCACAGCCAACGCCGCGCTCACCATGCTTGAGGTCGACGCGCACGGCTTCGACGAGATTGACCGCCGTCTGATGCTCACCATCATCCAGAAGTACGATGGTGGACCCGTCGGCCTCGGCACTCTGGCCGCAACGCTCGCCGAAGAGGAAGACGCGCTCGAAGAAGTTTACGAACCGTTCCTCATCCAGATCGGCTTTCTCGATCGCACCCCGCGAGGCCGCGTCGCCACGCGCCTTGCCTACGAGCACTTCGGCCTTGCAATGCCCGGCCGCCAGACTCCATTGTTCTAAAGGAGAATTTCCATGGCACAAACTGCATCCACCATGCTCGCGCTGGGAACCATCGCTCCCGACTTCGCGCTCACAGACGTCGTCAGCGCCAAGACCGTATCTCGCGACGACTTCCGGGATAAAAAGGCGCTACTGGTCATGTTCATCTGCGCCCACTGCCCCTACGTCAAGCACATCGAAAAGGACCTGGCAAAGCTCGGCAATGACTACGCCGCGCAGTCTATGGGCATTGTCGCCATCAGTTCGAACGACGCCGCTACCCACCCCGCCGACAGCCCCGCTGGCCTCAAACAGCAGGCCGAGACTTTCGGATTCGTCTTCCCGTATCTCTACGATGAAACGCAATCCGCAGCCCACGCCTACGACGCGGCCTGCACCCCGGACTTCTATCTCTTCGACTCCAACTTTCGCCTGGTCTACAGGGGCCAATACGACGCGAGCCGCCCAGGCAACGGCATCCCCGTCACTGGACAGGAACTTCGCGGGGCCATTGACGCGGTCCTTGCTGGCAAGCCCCTCCCCCCCGATCAATACCCATCCATAGGCTGCAACATCAAGTGGAAGGCATAAGAAAAGCGAGTTAGCAAGTTATCTAACTAACCTTCTAACTCGCTAACTCACTAAGAAAATGTTAAGTAGAACTCGATAACTTCAAAGAGTTGGCGAATCGTCCCCTAACATTGCCTCGCGCACAATCTTTACGGGCGGAAATCCCTGCTTCAGAAAATCATCGTGAAACTTCTCGAGTGAAAAGGCCGCGCCCTCTTTCTTCTTTACGTCCTCTCGCAGTTTCATAATTTCGAGTTTGCCAAGCGTGTAATAAAGATAAGTCGGATCGCCTGCGCCGCGCTTCGTCTCCACAATGGCCGTTTCCTTCGACTGGTAACCTTCCTTCTGGAAGAATTCCTCAGCCTGTTCAATGCTCATCTTGCCGGTGTGCATCTCAATGCCGACAATGAAACGTGCGTCGCGCAGTAGCGCATCCTGTAATTGTCCAAGCCGCAGAAACTTGGCTTCGCGCTCGTCTTTTGCGCCTGCGCCCGGTTGGCCGTAGCCTTCATCCAGCATCATCTGCTCGCAGTAGTGCGCCCAGCCTTCGATATCCGTGTTTGCTCCCAGAATTTTGCGCACCTTGCTTGGTGCCTGGGGTAGCCACAAAAACTGAACATAATGTCCGGGATAAGCCTCGTGAACTGCCGTAGAGACCACTGTTCCAATATTGAAAGAATGCATGTAACCCTCAACCTGTGCAGGAGTCATCGAAGGATCGGGTAGCGTTACGTTGAAGTAAGCTTCAGTCGAATGCGTCTCAAAAGGGCCTGGCGTGTCCATGCTGGCGAAGGTAGTGGCGCTCATGAATGGCGGCGTCTCCTCTACGATTGGTCGCACGTCGGACGGGATAGTAACGATATGATGCGAGCGGATAAAGCTCTCCAGTTCATTGAAGGTCCCGCGAAAGGCGTCCAATAACTGAGAAGGCACCGGATGCTGCTCATCCAGTTCCTCAAGCACGGCCCGTGGTGTCTTATTGGGCTCTAACTCGTGCGCAACCAGTTGAAAGTGCGCCTGGTTTTTGTGTAAATCTGCCCAGCCGATCGTGAGCAGTTTATCCAACGGTATGTCCACCATCTCGTCGTACTTCAACTTTTCGCTGAAGGCCTTGGCGCCAATGCGAAAGTCTCCAATTGACCGTGCCAGAAGATCCGTCTTCAGCCAGTCGAGATAACTCATAAAGCTGGCGATAACTGCCGCATTCGACTTGGCAAACTCAGACTTCAGCGCTGGATCCTTGGCGTCGGCAAAGGCCTCCGGCACATCGCTCTCAAAAAAGCTGATAATGCCTGGCAATTGCTCGATCGCAATCTCGGTAAAGATGCGCGGCGGATTCTTGAGGTTTACGTGTGCCTCGGCGAAAAGCGCGGGCATTTGCTTTTCACGCGCAACCAGAGAGCGCAGCCGCTCGTCCGGCGAAGCGAAACTCCGCTCCATCAGCACAAACGCTCCATTGGCACAGGTGCTCGAATAGTTGTCTGGATCCTTCTCCCACGGACGAATTGTCTCCAGCGTTAGTAACTGTGAGCGGATATTTGAAAGCACAATCTCGCGATCGCTTCGCGGCACAAAATCGGCAGCGTCGGAATCCGGCTGGATTGCCTCGATCTTCCGCTCGAAGTTCTTGAGCGCCGCAATCTCGGTGTCGATATTTTTCCGGGAGTAATCCTCAAGCTGACTGTCGTACTGGTGATAGCCAACCTGCGTCCCGCCCGTCGGCGCGTAGTGAAAGTACACCTGGTCAAAGTATTCATCGGAAACCTTCGCGAACTTCAGCTTCCAGTCGTGCGTGGCGGCCTGTGCGGTGATTCCGGCGGACATACATACTCCAATTGAAATAAGCGCGATAATTCTCTTCATGATTCCTCTCGGATTAGCGCTCCGTTAGTTATGCGCCAACCGGCGCAGGGGCCAGGTTTTCAAGTAATTCGTGAATCTCAAGCAGAACTTCGTCTGACCGCGTGGCGGCAAGTGGAAACTTTAACATTCCTTGCGGCGTGAACTGCGCGCCGCGCTTGGCGTTCCGTGCAACCAGTCGCATCAGATGCTGAGGGTCTATCGCCGCGTTCTCCATGAAGCGTATCTGCAGCTCGCTGCGCTTGCGGTCGACTTGTGCAATGCCCAGCCGCTCGCATTCAAGCCGTAGCATTGCAGCCTCCAGCAGGTAGACCGTGGCATCGGGCGGCGCGCCGTAGCGGTCTTCCATCTCTGCGCGTACTTCGGCCACCGCCGCTGCGCTTGTCGCGCCCGCGATCTTCTTGTAGAGGCGCAGGCGCTGGTTCTCTTCCGGAACGTAGCTTTCGTCGATGCGCAGGGCGATACCCAGACTCAACTGCGTCGCTGGCCGCTCCTCGCTGCCTTCGCCCTTCATTTCTTTAACGGCAGCCTCAAGCATCGATGTGTATAACTCGAAGCCAATGGCTTCAATGTGCCCGCTCTGCTCACCGCCCAGCATGTTGCCCGCGCCGCGCAACTCCAGGTCCAGCGCTGCAATTTTGAAACCAGCACCAAGATCGCTGAACTCCTTCAGCGCGGCCAGACGCCTGCGCGCAATCTCAGTCAACTCGGTGTCGGGTGGGATCAGTAGATACGCATAGGCGCGCCGGTTCGAGCGGCCCACCCGTCCGCGCAACTGATAAAGCTCGCTGAGCCCATGCCGATCCGCGCGATTGATCAGGATCGTATTTGCCAACGGTATGTCGAGACCGTTCTCGATAATCGTTGTGGCCACCAGCACGTCGTAGTCATGGTGCATAAAGGCCAGCATCACCCTTTCAAGTTCTGTTTCGCTCATCTGTCCGTGGCCCACGGCAACTCGCGCCGCCGGCACCAATTCCTGAATCCGTGACGCAATTTCATAGATTGATTCCACGCGGTTGTGCACGAAGTAGACCTGCCCACCCCGCTCCAACTCGACCTCGACCGCCGAACGCACCAGCTTCTCATCAAATTTGGCCACCACCGTCTGAATCGCCATACGGTCCTTGGGGGGCGTCTCAATCACGCTCATGTCGCGCAGCCCTACCAGGGACATGTGCAGCGTGCGCGGAATAGGCGTCGCGCTCATTGCCAGTACGTCGATCTCCTTGCGCATTTGCTTTAGACGCTCTTTGTGGCGTACGCCAAAACGTTGTTCCTCGTCGACAACCAGGAGACCGAGGTCCTGAAACTTGATGTCCTTTGAAAGCAGCCGATGCGTGCCGATCAGGATGTCTACCTTCCCGGATTCAACTTGTTCGACGATGAGCTTTTGTTCCTTCGCCGTGCGGAATCGGGAAATCATCTCGATATTAATGGGAAATTGTGCAAATCTTTTCTTGAACGTCTCGAAATGCTGAAAGCTAAGGATGGTTGTCGGCGTTAGTACCGCCACCTGCTTTCCGTCCTGCACGGCCTTGAAGGCAGCGCGCATCGCAACTTCCGTTTTCCCGTAGCCCACATCGCCGCACAAAAGCCTGTCCATCGGCGTGGTGGACTCCATGTCGTACTTGATGGCGCGAATTGCGGATAACTGATCGTCGGTCTCGCTGTAATCAAACGAGTCTTCAAATTCGCGCTGAAATTCGTTGTCCTTCGAAAAGGCGTTGCCCTGCGTCGTTGTGCGCTCCGCGTATAACTTCAATAACTCGGCGGTCATGTCCTGCATGGCCTTGCGGACGCGCGCCTTGGTTTTGGCCCACTGCTGTGAGCCAAGTCGATTTAGCACCGGCGCTGGTCCCGCGTCCGTTGAGCGGTATTTCTGAATCAGATCAAGGCGCGTGAGCGGCACATATAACTTGGCAGCTTCGGCGAATTCCAAAATCATGAATTCGACGGAGAGCCCGTCCTGCACAATCTCCTTCAGGCCCTGATATTGCGCAATTCCGTGCTCGACGTGAACCACGTAGTCGCCGACTCCCAGGTCGCGGAAGTCGGAGACAAAGGCCGCTGTCTTCGATCGCTTTGGTTCGGGGCGGGCCGCTACATCTGCGTCGTCGGAGAGGTCGTTGGCTCCGAAAAGAATCAGGTTGGCGTCTGCAAAGCTCACGCCCGCCGAGAGCGGCGTACGCACAATGACCGGTACTCGCAGATCGCCAGCCATGTAACTCGCTTCGTCGAGTACCGTCTCGCCGCCGGGACGTATGGTGCGACTCCCTAGCCGGTACGGAATCTGGTATTCGCGGAGCACGGTTGCCAGCCTTTCGACATCGCCCTGGTGCGGCGCGGCGAGGACAATGCGCGTTTCGGTCTGCATCAAGCTTTTGAGTTGCTCTGTTAGCGCCGGAATCGATCCATGAAATCTAAGCGTCGGGCGCGTGCTCAACTCAATCTCGCCCAGTGTCGTGTCCTCGTCCAGCACGTCCACCACGCCCAGTTGATCGAGATCCAGGCCCATGTGAGATTGAAGCTGGGCCTGGAGGACCTCGGGGCGCAGATATATATCCTCGGGCGCGATGAGCGAACCGATCCCAGACCGGTCATGCCGCTGCTCCACCTTGTTCCACCAGCGGTCGATCTGATTACGCACCATCGCCGGCTCGTCGACAAACAAGGCGCATTTTGGCGCCAGAGACAGCAGCGACTTTTCCGCCCCCGCCACTGCACTGAAAAACTCCCACCCCGGGAAAACACTGACGTCGCCAGTTGTTGCCAACTCCGCGGACAACTCTTCATCATCCCCTTCAATCCGTTGCCGGTTCAGGCGAGCATGAACTGCTGCCAGCAGCCGTTCTGTCACGGGCGTTTCAGTCAAGGGCAGCAGTTGTGTCTCGTCGAGTCCAGACTGCGATCGCTGCGTTTCTGGATCGAATTTGCGGATCGTCTCGATCTCGTCACCAAAGAACTCAATGCGCACCGGTCGATCATGCTCGGGAGAATAAGCGTCTAGAATTCCGCCGCGTCGAGTGAACTGTCCTGGCATCTCGACGAGGTCCATCTGCGTGTAGCCGACCGACGCCAAGTGCGCGGTGAGTACTTCGACGTCTAGCTCTTCGCCGCGCCGCAACGTAACGGCCAGCCCTGCATAATATTCGCGGTCGAAGAGCTTCAGCGCCGTTGACTCCACAGGCGCAATCAGAATGTCCACAGCGCCGATGGCGAGCTTCCACAGAGTTGTCGCCCGCTGCTCCTGCACACCAGGATGCGGAGAGAGATTTTCAAAAGGGAGCACGTCGTGGGCCGGGAGCCGCACTACCCGGGCAGGGTCCACCGCACCGGTGAGTTGGCAGCCGGCCTTGAGCATCGGTTCAAGTGCTTCGGCGGCCTTGTTGTCGGCAACCACAACGATGACAGGCTGTTTGGCGGCTCGTGCCATCAGGGGAAGGTAAAGTGCTCGAGCCGTTGCAGTGAGGCCGGAAACACGTCTCCGCCCCGCACCCAGGCTTAGATGCCTGCTTACGCGCTCAAATCCCGGGGAGTGCTCCAAATCCGCAAAGATTTCGCGGACAAATGGGAGAATCATGCCTTTCCAGTTTAGCAGTGAGGGCGTGCGGCGAATGAAGGCCCTTGGGGCAGACCCTTGGGCAATTTGCCTGTTAGCGTGGTTTCAGGCGGCGGCGTCGGTAGAATGCAATCAGCCTTATTGTGTCTTCTCCGGAGCTGCTCCGCCATGACCGAACAACCGCGCATTCTTGTACTCGGCGCCACCGGCCAGGTAGGCATTGAACTGCAACGTAGTTTTTCTGGATTTGGTTCCTTGGTCGCTGCCAATCGCGAGTCTGTCGATCTCGCGGACGCAGATCAGATCCGAGCTCTGGTTCGCCGCGTTGAGCCCAACGTGATTTTGAATGCGGCCGCCTACACCGCAGTCGATCGCGCGGAGTCGGAGCCCGACCGGGCAATGGCCATCAACGCCATCGCGCCCAGGGTTCTCGCCGAAGAGGCCCACCAATTCAACGCGCTTCTCGTCCACTATTCCACCGATTACGTTTTCGACGGCCAAAAGCAGCAGCCATGGATTGAGACCGACGAGCCGAACCCCTTGAATGTTTACGGCGCAAGCAAGCTCGCGGGTGAGCGGGCTATTCAGCAGGTGGGTGGCCGCTATCTCATCTTTCGCACCAGCTGGGTCTACGGTCCGCATGGCAACAACTTTCTCCTCACCATGCTTCGACTGGCACGCGAACGGGACCGTTTGTCGATTGTCGACGATCAATTCGGCTCGCCGACTACCTCGATCCAACTTGCGCTTGCAACCCGCACAATTACCGCAGGCGTTCTGTCAGGGCAGTTCGGCGCTCCTCAGGATTGGGCGGGTCTCTACCACATGACGTGCTCCGAATCGACAACCTGGTTCGGCTTTGCCAAGGCCATTTTCGCGGGCGCGGAAGAACGGCTCCACGTAAACCCGCCGGAACTCACGCCGCTGACCACAAAGGACTATCCGACTCCCGCAAAACGACCGCGCAATTCGGTGCTATCAAACCAGAAGCTAAATGACCGTTTTGGCGTCTGGCTTGCCCCCTGGCAAGCTGCACTGCGGGAAGTATTTCAGGCCCTCAACTCTGCCGGTAGTGGTCTGGAGTGAAGGCCCGCCCCACTGCAGTCAAGGTCGCCAGTACATGCGCACACGGATCAGGCAGGATTCACCTCCCTTCCGGAAGGCCGGAGAGGCATCAATTCTCGGAGAGGGACTCAGACTCGCTAGTGGCTTAGCTGGGCTACGGCATCGATGTAACAGCGGCGGAAGCAAGAATCTCGGCATTAAATATGAAGCCGAGAAGCGGCGGTGATCAAACTTGCGGTTTGCAGGGCGCAGCCTTCGAGACCTAAACTTATGGCGCACGCTACGAGAGGCTCGCATTTTCCATGAAGAAGGCGATACTCATCTTGCTCATGATGCAGCTCACGGTATCGGCCTTCGCTTCCAGGCGTGTAACCGTCGACCAGCTGAACCGCGTTGTTGATGCCAGCCACGGAAAACGGGACGCCAAAGTTGCTGAGCGCCTATACGATCTGGAACTCACGGAACGGTTGAGCGCCGCGAAGCTTGCGGCTTTCGAAGCGGCGCTTCCCGGACCCAAGTCCCGACGTGCTCTCGTGGCGGTCGCAGATCTGGCGACATTTCTAAATCCCCCTCCGGCGGAGATTCCAAATCTGCCGACGCCCAGTATCGAGCAGCAACGCGAGATGGCGGCGAAGGCGGTCGAGTACGTCAAGACCACGCTGAAGCGGCTTCCGAACCTGTTTGCGCGCCGCGATACGATCCGTTTTGAGGATACCCCCGCCGAACAGCGGCCAGGAGGATTTGAAGCACCGAGCGGCATCTTCGTCCCTTACCAGCCTCTGCATCCAATCAGCCGGTCGACCAGGACCGTGGCCTATCGCGATGGCCAGGAGATAGACGAGACGACGGGAAAAGAGCAAAACACCTTAGCTTCCGGAGCGAATGGCTTGACTACGATAGGCGAATTCGGCCCCATTCTTTCCGCGGTCTTCTCGGACCTGCCGCAAGGCAACCTGGCGTGGGGTAATTGGGAGCAAGGCACAGCCAGGCCGGTGGCGGTATTTCGTTTCAAGGTTCCCAGAAGCGCGTCGCATTACGAGGTCAAATTCTGCTGCGTAAGTGGGCGCGTATTCCAGCACTTCTCCGCGTATCACGGCGAGGTTACAATTGACCCGGCGAATGGAACCATCCTTCGCCTGACCCTCCTAACCGACCTTAATAAGGCCGATCCCATTATCAAGGCTGATCTCATGGTGGAGTACGGCCCAATTGAGTTAGGTAAACAGACTTTTTTCTGCCCGGTCAGGAGCATTTCCGTCACTGTCGCTCCGGTGCAGTGGAACCGCCAAAGGGCCTTGCCCGGGGGAATCACTGTTCCCACCCTGTCAGGGGATGTTCATAGGGAGGAGCAAGACGCTTATGCATCGGATGCGCCGCTGCAAACCATGCTGAACGAAGTGGTCTTTGATGAATATCACCTGTTTTACTCCCAAGCGCGCATCGTGACCGCTGAGAACTCCGAACCTGCCTCCAACCAAGGAGCGACCACAAATGCTGCATCGGCGTCTGAGGCGTCCTCAGCCGTGGTTTCGGTAGAGCAGGCGGCCCCCGCGCAATCGATTCCTCCGTCCGCAGCGTCCACCAACGGCAAAGTCGCCAGAATGAACGGTGCCACTTCAGCAGCACTGGAGAATGTCGAGCCTGGATCCGGAGCAGCACCCTCCGCTGCGCCCTCTTCTCCTGAGATCAGTGTCGTCACGTCAGCGCCTCTCCCGCAAACATCTGCGGCGCCTGCTGCGGCATCTGTTGAGCCCAGTTTTTCCATGCGTGTCAGCACCCGCCTTGTCGACGTCGGCGTCACCGCGTACGACAAGAAGGGCCGGCCCGTGACAGACCTCACGCGTGAAGATTTTGTGATTTCCGACAACGGCAAGAAGCAAAGTATCCGTTCCTTCACACAGACAAACGCCCCATCTGCGAGCCCGCTGAACTCCGGCGCCGCAGCCCCGCCGGCCCTTTATTCCAATCGCATCGACGCGGTGGGCAGCGCACAATCTGCGGGCATATCCGCCCCGGAAACCTCGACGATTGTCTTTCTTGATGCAACCAGCTTGAGCTTTGCTGCTCTCTCCCATGTCCGCCAACAGATCCTCAAGTTTTTTGACGAGCTTCCCCCTTCTGAACCGGTCGGTCTCTACGTTCGGGCCGGCTACGGATTCCGGGTTCTGGCAGAAGCAACAACCAACCATGCGGCCCTGAGTTCCGCGCTGCTTGGCTGGATGCCGAATGCCCAGGATGTTGCGCGCGCACAGGAGGAGGA
Source organism: Occallatibacter sp. (assembly GCA_035529815.1). Lineage (GTDB taxonomy): Bacteria > Acidobacteriota > Terriglobia > Terriglobales > Acidobacteriaceae > Telmatobacter. The sequence continues at coordinate 75,391 of DATKWA010000075.1, forward strand.
TATGCGCAATCGGCAGCAGTTCGACACGGTACAATCCGCATCCGACATGCAGTACGTCAACGGAAACATCGGCGGGACTGCGGTTATTTCCTCCGTGGTGGACATTCCAGGCGGAGGGGCAGGTACGACCACGGATCCAAAGCTGATGAAGGAAGGCAGCGACCCGACCCGGCAGGCACTCACCGTTGTAGTTGCGGTCGCGGCGCACTTGGGCGCTATTTCGGGTCATAAAAATCTTGTATGGGCCGCCAGCCAAAACGTGCTGGCAGACTGGTCCGATCAGGCGGTCGGCAGCGACAAGGGCCCTAACAGGGTTGGCAGCTTCATCATGCGCACTGAGGAGGCGCTCAACGATGCACATGTCAGTCTCTACCCGCTCGTTTGTTCGCAGTTGGAGACCGCCGCGACGGACGCCAGCTTGCAGAACGCCAGTGTGCAACTGGATCCATCGGCAGATGCGTTGAGCCAGAATGCGCCTCTTGGTAATGCCACCCCGCTCGCGGGAGGGCGCGCAATGGCAGAGATGCGGCAGAATCTGCACCCCGTTCATAGCGCGATCCAACAGATGGCGCAAGCCACTGGCGGACGATCGTTCAACCAGTCCGATAACGTGGCCGCGAGTCTGAAAAGTGCGACTGAGGACGGCAACGCCATTTATCTTTTGACTTTCGCGCCTGATACTCAGCCGGATGACCGGTACCACGCGTTGACCGTTTCCGTGCCGACACGACGCGGAATTACGCTCCGCTACCGCACCGGGTATCTCTATAGCAAAGAGCCTTCCACGCTGCGGGATCGGTTCAAGCAGGTGATTTGGCAACCACTCGACGCAACTGAGATTGCCATCAGTGCTCGCCGGGTTTCTGCTTCGGCCGGGGCCGCAATTGCACTCGATATTTCTGCTTCCGACGTCGCCCTGGCGCAGCACGGAAATCGATGGAAAGGCAAACTCGATATCTTTCTTGTGCAGCGCGATGTCACAGGCATGCGTGCGGAAGTGAGAGAGCAAACGCTGGTTCTCGATCTGACGCCCGGCACCTATCAAAAGGTCAAGCGCGATGGAATCCCCTTTGACCAGTACATCGACAACAAGCAGGACTCCGGGACGGCGCGGATCATCGTGGTCGATGAAAGCTCCGGTCGCATCGGATCCATTACTCTCCCGGCTTCGACCGATAGCGAGAATCACTAGGACCGGGCTCCAACTGCTATCGGACGCGAACCGCACTGTCCAACCAGTCGGCACAGTTGATCTGAGAGTGCAGTCGTGCGACTCAATTCTGCATTGAAGACGTCGAGCACGCGCCGACTACGCACACGCACGCTTGATGTAGGGCGGGGAAATGTTGGTGGAGGCGGCGGGAGTCGGATTAAATAGCGCTGCTGACTCTACGCAAGTTATTGATTTTTATCGCCGCTCAAAATGCTGAAAACTGGCAAAAAGCGGTATCCACGCACGTAAGACACAGGTGGAAAATTCGAGACCACAAGGGTGTTTCACGGGACATATTTCGTGCAAGGTCGCGTCCGGTCATTGGGCAGATCGTCCCGATCCTATATTGGACCTCCTCAGAAAACTGTCTGCACAAAGGCATGGATGTCGCCCTGGCTAACGAGGCGGAGTTCGAACAGGCCAGCGCGGTGCTCACCAAGTCCACTGCAGTGTTGGTCAAGGTTCAGGGTCGGCCGAACTGGCAGATCGTCTCACTGCGCATCCACGGTTGATTCCTTCACTCCGGTCCGGTACCAAGGTGGCAATCAGTCGTGCAGCACAATGTTAACCAGCGAACTATTGATAAGCATCCCATCGCAGTTGTAGTCGATGTAGCCGAGGCTGCGAAACCGATTGAGGAAGAAGCTGACACGCGATCTTGTGGTGCCAATCATATCCGCCAGAGTCTCCTGACTGATTTTGGCAATGACTGGTATGGGCTTTGATTCCTGGCCGAAATTCGCCATCAGCATTAACAACCGGGCGAGGCGCTTTTCGCTTGAATTGAACAAATGATCGACCAGATCGGCCTGCATACGGATGTTGCGGGAGATCAGGTGCCCGCGGAAATCCCGGGCAAACTCCGGTTCACTATCAAGCAACACCTGCATAGCCGCTCTTTCGATGCGAATAATGGTAGTGGATTGAAGTGTGCTCGCGGAGGAGGTTCGTTGCTGCTCACCTGCCAGGGAGCCTTCCCCAAAGAAGCTGCCCGCGGGGAGATGGGCGATTACCGCTTCCTTGCCGCTCGTCGAAACAACGGTGAGTTTTACCTTGCCACTCTGGATGTAGAAGACCGCATTGGCCGAGTCGCCTTGAGAAAAGACAGTTTCATTGGCCAGGTATTCGCGCCGGGATTTTCCAGGCATGAACTTGTTAAGCAGGCTCTGCAGTTCGAATGGGCGCTCCTGAACAGGCAAAGCGCTGGTCGGGGTGGCAAGGATCTTCAATCCGCGACGAGCAGCGTTTGGCAAAGGGAAGGGGCGATTCTGCGGAAACCTTGTTGCCGTAGTCGTTACAGTCGCGAAACAAGTAGCCATGGCAGATACCTTTCAATCTTACTGAGTGGGTGCAAAGGTATGAATTACTGTCATCCTTTGCGATGTCGATATAACCAAAATATCCTGCAAGAAAGAGAGTGAATATCGGCGAAAACTGTTATTGCTGTAGGCATTGCACATTAACTGTGTAGGGTTTTCCTTACGCCGGAAGCGTGTTTGAGACGATTGCTTGTGAGTCAGTCTACATACCGTAAGAGGGAGATTCCATGCGGCCCTTTGCTTGCCTTCTCACCCTGCTATCTATGTAGTTTCTTATCGATTTTTATGCACAGACGAGGCTAGCCGATAGACTTCGCCTGGGGCGCCGAAGTTTGCCGGCACTATGAATTATCGCTGTTTCAATCCCGGAGCGAATCGCGTTTCAATCTGCGAGCGGATTCCCCGGATTCTGCAACAAGTTTCCAGTCGCTTTTCGCGTGAGCTTTGCGCCGCTTTCCATTATCTTCCTAATCGCCGGCACCAGTTCCTCCGAGGCGCTGTTCTTGTTGACATATTCGTTCGCGCCTGCGCGCAGACAGCGCAACGCATACTGCCCCTCCGGCTGAACACTCACCATGATCACAGGGAGTTGAGAGTAGATATGCTTTACATCCTTCAGCACTTCAAACCCATTGCGCCCTGGCATATTAATGTCGAGCAACAGCACGTCAGGTTGAGAACCAGCCAACATTGAAAGCACCTCATCTCCGTTGGAGGCTTCGGAAAAGTGAGCGCCTGAAAATGCATCGAGCAAGATCTCTCTCAGGCCACGTCGCACGTTCGCGTGATCGTCTGCAATCAAAATATTCACGTTTGTTCCCTCTTGCAGGCGATATGCGCACCCTGTAACTAAGATACCGCTGCCGATAAGGATGCGGCATCAGCGTAGTCCATGATTTGTGTAGGTTTTTTCCTACATTGGCAGGCCAGACTATTCGATGAGGTTGTGCATCATGGCGTAGCGGGTAAGTTCGGCATTGCTCGTCATCTGCATCTTTTCCATGATGCGTGCCCGGTAGCTGCTGATCGTCTTCACGCTGACATGAAGCCTTTCGCCAATCTCCGTCAAGGGGACTCCTGCGGCTATCATTCTCATCACTTCGTGCTCCCGGTCCGAGAGGGACTCATGCAAGGGCTTGTCGGCGGGCTCATCGAGGTTGTCGATCAGCTTTTCTGCCAGTCTGGTGCTGATGTAGCGGCCGCCGCTCAGTATCTTCTTCGTCGCAATAGCCAACTCTTCTGAGGCGCTCTCTTTGCTGATATAGGCGGCCGCGCCGGCCCGTAAACAGCGTACGGCATACTGCTCTTCCGGATGAACACTGAGTATGATCACCGGTAGCCGCGGGTATGCGTGCTTTACGTCCCGCAGAACGTCCACCCCACTGCGCCCCGGCATATTGATATCCAACACCAGCAAGGCAACCGTGGATTTACCCAACTGGCCCAGCACCTCATCCCCATTGCCGGCTTCGGAGAAAGCCGCGCCGGGAATTGCATCGTCAAGGATCTCTCTGAGGCCTCGGCGCACGACGGCATGATCATCCGCGATCAGGATGTGCATATAGTTGGCTCCTTTCGGCGCGTGGAGTATCTACAGGAACACGGACAGTGACCGTCGTCCCCTTGCCGGGAGAACTGGAGATATGTACGTCGCCTCCGCAGAACTGCGCTCGTTCTTTCATGCCAAGCAGTCCCAAAGACCCAAGAGAGTTCGATAAGTTCGGTTGACAGAAGCCTATTCCGTCATCCTCCACAACCAGGAGGATGCTCTTCTCTTCCTGACACAGAGCAACGCGCACCGACGTTGCCTTTGCGTGCCGAATCACGTTGGTCAGGCACTCCTGGAAGATTCGGAAAGTGGCTGTGGCTCGGTCACCATCCAAGTGTAGATCCACAGGTGGAACAGTCACCTCGCAAGGGATGCCATTGCGAGAGGAGAACTCGCCGGTCTGCCATTCAATAGCTGCCGCCAGTCCCAGGTCATCCAACACACCAGGGCGCAGCCCGCTGCAAATTGTCCGCACGGCCTTCACACCATTATCGATCAACTCAATCGATTCCCTGAGTCGAGCAGTCACCTCAACTTCCGACTCCGGCAGATGACGGCTGGCCCATGACATGTCCATTTTGATCGCAGTCAGAATCTGCCCGATCTGATCGTGGAGGTCGCGAGCTACTTTCTTGCGATCCTCTTCGCGCACCCACTGCAAACGTTCAGCCAGCGCCCGCAGTTGTTCTCTTTGCAGGACGAGCAACTCTTCCCCTCGCTTGCGTTCCGTGATGTCACTGTTGATGACCAACACGCGTGGCGGTTGACCGCGCTTGCCCCATTGCATTGCCCAGCGACCGGCCACCACAACGCGCCTCCCGTCCAGAGCGGTTTTGATGAGGTCTCCCTCCCAGTGTCCCACGCGCATCAGATCAGCTGTTATCTCAGAGAACGGCTTGGGAAACTCAGTGCATAGCAGATCTTGCGCAATTTTGCCCGAGGCCTCGGCTTTGCTGTACCCCAGCATGGCTTCTGCCCCGCGGCTCCAGAATAGAACTCTACCCTCCATGTCGATCACAAAGACCGAGTCCTGCGTCAGTTCGATAAGGGAAGCCTGCTCGGCGGTCTCGATCTGCTCCTGCCGTCGCTCGGCCACGTCGCGGAAGACCAGCACTACACCGATGACTTTACCTTCGCCTGCAAGGATCGGCGCGGCACTGTGCTCGACAGCAATCTCTCGGCCGTCCCTTGTCACCAGGTCTACGTGGTTGGCCACTGCCAAAATCTTCTTCTCTTTGAGGACGCGGAGTACTTCATTATCCGCCGTCATCCCAGACTGCTCATTAATGAGTCTGAGCACATTTCCGATTGGTTGGTTTAGAGCCTCCTCCGGTTGCCACCCGGTGAGTGTGGCGGCGATCGAGTTGAGGAAAGTAACTCGGCCCTCGCTGTCTGTTGCGATAACGGCCTCACCAATGCTGCCTAGGGTAGCTGTCCATCGCTCCTCGCTCTGCAGCAGCTTGATGCCCAGTTTCTCAACGTGGTATCGCGTGAAAAAGGCGAGGAAGACCCCAGACCCAAGGCCCAGCACCAGGCAGCTTGTGATCATCAGGATCCATCGGCGCTGTGCAGCTTCTACGCGCCCGATACGCAATCTTTCTTCGACACCTTGAAACTCTGCGACCTGATTTCGAAGCGTATCCATCTCATGTTTTCTCAGCAGGTCTTCAATGAGACTCGGGTCGGCCTTTCCAGCACGGCGAAGGGCGATCATCCTGCCGTCGTACTCCTCAGCCTCCTGATAGCCGGCATAGATGCTCTTGAGCTTCTGTTGCTGCGAGGGGTTATCCGCCACCAGCTGATTCAAGGCTTGGAATTCGGAGTCCAATTGTTTCGTACCGTCGATGTAAGGACGAAGGAAAGTCTCGTCGCCGGTTATGATGTAGCCGAGCTTCGCGGATTCCATATCGACAAGCAACTTGAGAAGCTGCCCGGACTGGTCGAGAACTCGATCGGTGTGGTCGACCAACTGTATCGATCTGTCCAAATCGAATGTTTCCCACAACAGAAATCCCGCAAGGGCTGTCGTCACCACCATTGGAACCACAATGACTCGGGATTAAGCCCGTAAAGTTCTGTAGAAGCGTCAGAGTGGCGAGCGTCAGCGAGCCACCCGTTTCATTCCTTAGGATGTTGTTTACAAGACGACATTTCCAAGGAGGAAGCAGATGGCTCGCAAGGGACAGGGTATTGAG